>CALXBY010000015.1 GCA_944386675.1 uncultured Clostridia bacterium
TCAAGCTCTTTAAACTTCTTTCTTTTTTGGCTAAAAAACTTTTAAAAAATTTACTTGTTCGGTACAATATTTCTTTTCGAAATATTCTCCGCTTCGGTTTATTCTCTAAAGGATTTTATTGTTTACTTTTCAATGTACTTTTCTTCGTTCCTCTTGCGGAACGAGTTGCATTATACTATACCTTGTTTTGTTTGTCAATACTTTTTTTGACATTTTTTTATTTTTTTAATTTGGGCAAAATAAAAAACTAGTAATTGGTTTTTGAGAGTCGTATTTAAATGTGTTTTTATTACTAATTCTCTTGTTTGTTTTTATTATTTTGTCTGTTGCAAGGTACTTATTTATAATAGCATTTTTATTTTTTTATGTCAAGACTTTTTTCGATTTTTTTTATATTTTTTTGTGGTAAGTTTTGACATAAAATTTTCTAAGCAAATCTTAGTAAAATTATATTAACATCTCTTTATCTTTCTGTCAATACTTTTATAAAATTTTTTTTAATTTTTATTTTACATTTAATAAAATACAATAATGAAAACATATATAAATAAATAAAACTGTAACTAAAAAAAATTTTAGTTACATTTTTATTTCTACTTTATTTCTATTTTATTTCTATTAATTTAATTATATTCTATTAATTATATTTTATCTAATTCTATATTTTATTTATATTAGTTACATTATTTATTATTATATAATCTTTCTAAAACGATAATAAACATCGCATGACTCCATCCTAAACCAATGACCCAATTTGGTTTTAAAGTATTGTTGTCAATTTGCTCTCCTAGAAAATAATGTTTACCTGCTGTTTTTACCACAAAATCAAATGTCTCTTTCGCCTTTTTCTTTTCTCCAGCGTCTAAATAATATAATGTCATCCAAAGATTAGATATTGGCCATGGATTTCCATTCATATAATGGTCATGTTCAAATCTTTGATATCCTCCTGTATAGGTTCTAATACTTAAATTAATCTTTTCAATTGTATTTAATATTTTCTTTTCTTTTGGTTTAAAAAGATTAAAAGGTTCTACTACTCCTAATATACTAATATCCATTAATTTATCTTCTGTATTTCTATAGTAGGAATTTGTTTCTTTATCATACATATTTTCATTGACAAATTTCTTTATTTCTGTCTGTAAGTATGTTAATTCTTTTTCTGTTTTTGATACTTTTTCTTCTTTTAATCGATTGTTGTCAAATTCAGAAAGATTTTTATCTAATACTTTATACATTTTTATAATACATTCAAATGCTGCATATATACTTGCCAAAGAGTATAAATGAATTCCCTCATGCATCTCCCAAATATCATAACTTATATGTATCTTATTCTTATTGGCATACCAGCTGTTTTCAATTTCTTCTTTTACCACATCTCCACTTTGATCTTTTATCTCTAGCCATTGATATATATATCTTTTTAGAAAATCCACTGCTTTTTCGCACATTTTCAAATTATCTTTTAAAAACTTTTCAGATTTTGTATTTTTATAATGCTCATAAACACCATATACAACACTTGCAGTTTCATCTATTTGATATCCCCAACAAGGTGCTAATTTTCCATCTGTATAAAATCTTTGCTCCCACATCCCATTTTTGCTTTGTGTCATTTTACAGAAGTTTTTATAAAATTTTTCTGTTTCTTTTTGCATATTCAAAATGTCCATTGCTTTTGTAATAAATACGGCATCTCTTGGCCAACAATACGCATATCTTCCACATTTTGTAAAATATTCATCAATTTCTGGTGAAGCAATTATTCCTCCTGTTTCTTGATTTGTTAATAAAGGAAATAGTAATATTGTTCTTTTGTATATTTCATATATTTTTTCTTCATAACTATTTTCTGATTCTTTTAAATTTAAGCCGTTATGTGATTTCAAGTATTTTCTCCAATAACTTTTGGTTAGCACACACTCTTTATTTAAATCTTTTCGTCTAATTCTATCAATTTCATCTTCTATATCAGATATGTTTCTATTTTCATCTGTTGCAATACATATTTCTATGGTTTTCTTTTCATTTGGATGGATAACGCCTATTTTATAACTTATGCTTGAATCTTTTGACATGCCAATATAATCTTTGTCATATATTTCTGTTCTTTTAATTGTTTCTTTACTTCCATTAATTTGATGTTTATCTATCATATAACCTTTTGCAAATGTGGAAATAACAAAATCATGAGCATATTGAATCATTCCACTATCAATTACTTTACAACTAACATGATTATTTTCTTCTGATAATAGTTCGGAATGTATATAAAATTCTATATCTAAATCTATTTTACTATCATTAATAAATGTATATCTTTTTAATAATACATTGTCTTCTCTTATCAAAGCACAATCTGTTTGAAGCATTGTTAAATTAAAATACGTATTTGTAATTTCTGTATTCAAAACATTTGTATCTGTATCATAATATTGTTTATAAATATTATTAATATCATCATGTAAATAAATTAAATCAGAATTATTTACTTTTACTCCTGTATGGAAGAAATTAATATATTGTCTATTTTCTCTTGAAGGAAAATAAAGTCTTTGCAATTCTCCTTTTGAAGAATAGGTTACTAGCATTTTTTTATTTCCTATAATCGCTTCATTTAAATATTTATTTTCCATTTTTATTTTCTCCTTTTATTACTATTTTTTCAATGGTTTATCTTAATTTTTAGCTAAAATATTATTTCTTAATTACTTTTACATCAAACTACAAAAAGTACATTAATAGCATTCATTTCTATCCTTCTATGACATTTAATATCTGCTTTTCTAAGTCTTTTATTTTTTCATTAATTCTAAAAATATCTTCATCTCGTAAATTATCATCTTGTAAATCTTGATGTACATAAACTTCCATATCTTTTATTTCGCCTTTTAGTTTTTCTAATCTTTGTAATATTTCTGACTTAATTGTTGGATTTACTTTTCTTTCTATCTTATGTGTCATGACAATTTCTTCATTTAGTTCATAAGTTTCTCCAAACTCTGGAATCGTAACACCAATTCCTGTTTCTGTTTCTATTTTATCACCTAATATGTCTTGTGATTCTGGTTCTCCATGTACTAAGAAGATATGTTTTGGTTTTTTGATATAAGAATATATACAATTCATCAATAATTCTTGGTCTGCATGTCCAGAATATCCTTCTATATATTCTATTCTAGCATTTACTGCAATTTCTTCTCCAAATATTTTTACAGTTTTTGCTCCATTGACAATATTATATCCTAATGTTCCTGGTGCTTGGTAACCAACAAAAAGAATTGTGCTTTTTGGGTTCCACAAATTATGTTTTAAATGATGTTTAATTCTTCCTACATCACACATACCACTTGCAGATATGATAATACTTGGTGTTGGATCTTCATTTAAGGCTTTTGATTCATCTGCTGTTTTTGTAAATTTTAATCCAGGAAATTCCAAAGGATTATCTCCTCTTAATATTTCCGCTTTTGTTTCTTCATCAAATAACTCTGTGTTTTCTCTAAATACTTCTGTTGCAGATATTGCAAGTGGGCTATCCACATATACAGGTGCTTTCATTAAGGTTTTATATTTTCTTCTAAATTCTTCATCTCCACTATGTTCATCTTTTAAATTATTTATTTCATATAAAATTTCTTGTGTTCTTCCTACTGCAAAAGATGGAATAACTACAGTTCCTCCATTATCTAATGTTTCTGATACAACATCTAAGAATATTTGCGCTTTTTCATCATTTCTCATATGTAATCTGCTTCCATAAGTTGATTCCATAACAAGAAAATCGGTATCTTCTATCATAGTTGGTGGGCTTAGTAATGGAATATCATTATTTCCAATATCTCCTGTAAATACAGTTTTGGTTTCTTTATCTCCTTCTTTAACCCATACCTCTATAATACTAGAACCCAACATATGTCCTGCATCATTAAATCTTACATGGATTTCAGGTGTTATTTCAATAATTTGGTCATATTCAACAGGTTCAAATATCTCTAGACATCTTGCAGCATCCTCTGCTGTATAGATTGGCTCTATTGGTTTTTCACCTTTTCTTTTTCTTTTCTTATTTTTCCATTCTGCCTCTGTTTCTTGTATGTGTCCACTATCTGGTAACATTAAAGCACATAAATCACAGGTTGCTTTTTGTGCATATACTTTATTTCTATATCCTTCATTATAAAGTTTAGGAATTCTGCCTGAGTGGTCTATATGTGCATGAGTTAAAAGCATAAAATCGATTTCTGATGGATTAAATTCGAATGCTTCACTATTCTCCATCTCTTGTTCCGCTTTTCCTTGCCACATTCCACAATCTACTAAAAACTTTTTTCCAGCCCCTTCTACTAAGAAGTTTGAACCTGTTACAGTTCTTGTTGCACCTAAAAATGTAATTTTCATAATTTTATTCCTTTCTTCAATTTTTTTTCTTTTCAATATGAAATATATTTTTTATCACATTCCATATTTTTTGATACCATTTTTCTTCTTGTACTACTAAACTTGTAAGTTCTTCTTTTTTCTTATCTTCTTCAATATGCTGTGTATTTGGTGATTTCTTAAATAAATTATCGGGGTTATATTTTTCCCTTATTTCTTCTTCTACTTGCCTTAATTCTTCTGCATCACTTAATTGTAGTTCTTTTCTTTTTTCTTTAGAAACTAAAAAATCTCTATAAATCAATCCCAAGATAATAATAGTTTCGTTCATTAGTTTTTCTTCTTCTAATGGTTCTTTGATAATAGGGTTATATGAAATATCTTTTTCCTCTCTAACCATTTCTATAAATCGTCTTGGAATTTTATTTACTAACTCTAATGGCATCATATTAATAATTGCATCTACTTCCGAAAACGCTTGTCTATATTCTTTTTTCATTTTATCCTCTTTCCATATTTTCTGTTCTATCTTCTTTTTGCTTATTCCTATTTGTCATTGCATCTAATATGTTTGCTCTCATTATAACGAATTTACTCTTTAATTCGTGTGGCGCTTTTTTTACTGCCTCATAATATGTTTTTAGTCGATTTTCCCACATAGTTGTAGAAACTTCATCTTCTTGTTTTTCTGCTTGTGTAACCACTGCTTGAGCCGGTTCTTGTTGTGTTTGAGTATCAGTTAAAGAAACTTCTTGTTCGTAAGGAATACATCTACCATTACTAACTCTCTTTATTGGCAAACTTCCTTGTGCTTCTGACATTTCTTGCAACTTTTCATAATTTTCTTCATTTTTCCCTAAAAAAGTAATAACACCTTCATATTCAAAATCTTCTAAAACAATTTCTGAATAGTTTGTGTTTCCTTTTCCTTGCTCTACTTCCATTTGTTGTGGTAATCCTACTACTATAGAATTTAATGCATAATATTTGTTAGCCACACCATTTCTTGTATAGGAATCTTGATTCATTGTTCCAACAATTTTCTTGGGTTTTATAATATATCCATTTCTTTCTCCATATGTATCTTGTTGTTTACCTACTACAACTAAAGATGTTGACATATATTTTTCATTAAATTTTCCTTTTATTGGTCCAGATGTTACATGTACTAACATATGGTTTTCATCTTCTAGATAATTTTCCCATGCCTTTTTAGCAAAGCCATTCCATTTATCAATAAAAGCTTCTTTTTGGTCGATATCATCCCCTATAGTTTCAAACTCTTCTTGTAATTGTTCTAAGGAATACATTTCTTCTTCTGAAAACATTCCTTCATAATTTTTCAAACTCACAAAAAACTTTTCTATATTTCTTACCCCATCAATTACACGGCGATTTCTAGTTTTTTCATAGTCAATTTCAAATGCTTCTATTGAAGGATGTAGACTTTTGCTTCCTAGTCTTTCTAAAAAATCTTTTTCTGAAATCATTCCTTTATCATAAAAATACATTATATCATCTATTAGCTCTTCTTCATTCGTGCCTTTACTATAACTTGATAACAAACTTTTTAACTGTCCAAACATGATTGTGTTATCTTTTATCATTGAATCTTCCTTTACGAATGATGCTTTATATCTTGTCGTTTCCAATAACGCTAGCTTTTTAGCCATGCTTTCTGATAGTTGTATTGGCACTTCTTCTATCATATTCGCTGAATTATATATTTTAGAAACATCAGACATCATGATTTTTCCTTCATCTAATCCAATTCTAGATTTCAGAATATCAAAATTTTCTTTTCCCATGACACGTTCAAAATCTTTTTGCTGTTCTTCTTCTATTGGAATTTCTATATCTAATGTGGTAATTTTGCATAAATCATCTGTTACTACATCATATTCTTTTAGTTTTGAAACTGCTTTTTTAAAATTATCATCATTACCAAAATCCTCTTCTATCCAAGACCAGTCCTGTTTATCTAATTCTTCTATAATTTCTTTCTTTTTTTCTGGTGACACTTTAATTTCAAACATATATCTTTTTTAACCTCATTATTCAAAAACTTTTATCTTTTTATTTAATTTGATTTCCAAGTCTTTTTTATTGATATTTTGAAAATCTTCTATTTCTATTTTTTCTTCAAAAGCTTCTTCATCAAACAATTGAATATATCCTTTATCTTTTTCTTTTGCTAATTTAATGTAAATTTCTTCTAATGAAATTCCTCTTATGTTAAATATATGTCTTAATATTTGTTCATCTATTTCTTTATTTTTTGAAGTTACCATTATTGATTTTAATTCTTGTGCTTTATCTAATAAAATCCTTCTGGTTTCTTTTAATTCTTCTTTTATTTCCTTTACTTTATATATCTCTTTATCATCATTAAATGGTAATAGGTTATAATATCTAAATTCATAGATACCTTCCATAATGTCTGACTTATTTTGTATTTTTTCAATCTTCTCTTTATAGCATTTTAAAAATATTTTTTGTATTTTAATATTGGTATTTTGTATTTCCTTTTCAATGTCTTTTATCTCTACCAATTTTAAATATTCATATTTTTGTTCCATTTCTTTTTTATATGCAACAAATTTCTTTGGATTTAGTAGTTCATTTAATTTTTCTATTTCTTCTAATTTTTCTTCTCTTTCTTTTAGCATCAATTTTGATAAAATTCTTACACTAAAGATTTTTTTCTTTAATGGTAATTTTTCGTTTCTTTTTACATATTCATTTTGTAATAAGTCTTTATTATTGATTGTTTCGTCTATTATTTTTATTTCTTTGTTCAAATCTCTTTTTTGTTTTGTAAGCATCTCTATGAATTTTTCTTTATCATCTATTTTAGATAATTTTTCTTCTATTTCTTTTTTTTCTTTTTCTAGTTTTTCTTTTTCTTTGGCATTATATTTCATTTCTAACAGTACAGACATTTTCTCAATTTGTTTTAGCATTTCTTTTTGATTTTTTATGCCATAATTTTCTTCTAATCTACTTTTTAGAACTTCCATATAATCTATAATGAATTCTTTATTATTAATCCATTTTTCTAAAAAATCATATCCTAATAATATTCTTAAATTTTGATAAATCAAATTATATTCTATGCTTTCTATTTCATTTCGGATGGTTGTCCAAGAATACCCATTAAAGTCTCTTAATGGTTCTACCATGTCAATATTATTCCCAATATTTATGAGGTTGGATATGGTTTTATCAATAATTGGATAATCTTTTTTTATAATTGTATCATGTTTACTAATCTTAGCTATACAATATAATAATTTTCTTTCTATTGGATAACATACAATTCTTTTATTCTCTTTATCAACCAAAAAAGTTTTTCCATTTAAAATATCTTCACCAGCTGAATTCATCTGACAAATTGTAATACTATCACAATTTTCTTCTATCATTTTTATAAAATCCATGATATAGGATTCTTTTGATTTTACATGTTGTTTTACTTTTTCATAATCTTTATAAGAAGCTTCTATTTTATATAAAATATTAAGGAGAAGATTTTTAGCAGTTTCATCAAAAGTTTTCTTTTCTAATATCATTTCAAGTTTGTTATTATAATCTTTTTTTACTAATTTTTCTAAAAACTTTTCTTTTTTCTTTTGCATATTCTTCTCCTTTCTTTTATATTGTTTTTTCATCTGTTCTTCTTTAAGCTTCTTTCATTTCACTTGTTCCCATCTTTAATTCATTTAATTTATCTAATGTCATTAATACTTCTCTTGGTTTACTTCCTTGATATCCAGAAATGACACCTCTTTCTTCCATTTGGTCAATAATTCTTCCTGCTCTTGCATATCCTACTTTAAATCTTCTTTGGATAAAAGAGGTTGAAGCTTGTCCTGTCTCTACAACTGTTTGTATAGCATCCATTAAAAATGGATCTGTTTCATCATCTGCTGCTTGTTCTTGTGCTAATTCTTTGTCTGTTTTATTATTATTTTCTATACTTTCTAATATATCTTCACTATATGTTGCAGTTCCATTTGATTTTACGAAATCTACAATTTTTTCTACTTCTTCATCCGACACAAAGGCACCTTGCACTCTTGATGGTTTTGGGGCACCTGATGGAAAAAATAACATATCTCCTTTTCCTAATAATTTTTCTGCTCCAATTGTATCTAGAATAGTTCTTGAATCCACTTGTGATGATACGGCAAATGCGATTCTTGATGGAATATTTGCTTTAATTAATCCTGTAATAACATCAACAGATGGTCTTTGTGTAGCGATAACTAAATGCATTCCAGCAGCTCTAGCTTTTTGTGCTAATCGACAAATGGCCTCTTCAACATCTTTAGCCGCTACCATCATTAAGTCAGCTAACTCATCTACAATAATCACAATTTGTGGAAGTTTTCCTACTCCGCCTTCTTTTTCAATAGCTTTATTATATCCTTTTAAATCTCTTACACCTTTTCCCGCAAATTTGTTATATCTATCATCCATTTCTTGAACAGCCCATGCCAATGCTCCTGCTGCCTTTTTAGGATCTGTTACAACTGGTATTAGTAAATGTGGAATTCCATTATATACAGATAATTCTACAACTTTTGGGTCCACCATTACTAATTTTACTTCACTTGGTTTTGCATTATAAATAATACTTGTGATAATTGTATTTATACATACACTCTTACCAGAACCTGTTGAACCTGCAATTAATACATGTGGCATTTTAGCAATATCTGCTAATTGCGTATTTCCAGCAACATCTTTTCCTAATGCGATCGTCAATTTTGATTTATTATTTTGAAATTCTTTACTTTCTAATACTTCTCTTAAATGAACTGTTTCTTTTTCCTTGTTTGGAACCTCTATACCTACAGCTTGTTTTCCAGGGATTGGTGCTTCAATTCTTATTGTTTCTGCTGCTAAGTTTAGAGCAATATCATCTGCTAGATTAGCAATTTTGCTAACCCTAACTCCCTCTGCTGGTTTTAGCTCATATCTTGTAATTGCTGGTCCTACTGAAACATTTTCTACTTTTGCAGATACTCCAAAACTATATAAAGTTTTTTGCAATTTTGTAGCCGTATCTGTTAAAGCTTTTGCACCACCTTTTAACGCTTTTGCCTTTGCCTTACTTAACAATTCAATTGGTGGATATTCATAATGTTCATCTTCCACTACCATAGCATGCTCTAGTTGAAGTACTTCTTTTTTCTTGTCTTCTTTCTTTTCTTCTTCTTGCTTGAATAAATTATTTTCTATCACATCTGGTTGCATCTCTTTCTTGCTGTCTTTTGTTAATGGTTCTAAGTCATCATTTGAATGGTCATATTTTTTTAATCCTCTTGCATTTTCTGTTTCATCTAATATTCTTCCCCCAAAATTAATTTTTATTTGGTTATCCATTATTTCTTTATCTTTTTGTGCTTTTGCATTTGCAATCTTCTCTGCCTTTATTCTAGCCCTCTCAGCCATTCTTTCTTCACGTTCTCTTTTTCTTCTCTCTTGTGCTGTTTCCTTTAATTCCTCTTGACTTCTTGTTTCTTTTTCTTCTAGTCTTTCTTCTCTCTTGGTTTCAATCTTTTCTACAAACATATTAATTAAGTCAGACATATTGATTCCAAATGTAAATACTAAAAATACAACTGCCACACCTATGCAAAGAATAACCGCACCAACATCGCCTAATAATTTTGCAAGTGGTACTGCTGCAACAGCCCCTATTGCACCTCCTCCTTTGCTTTGTTCTCCTATATAGTACGCATCTTTTACAACTTCTGACAACTCTTTTTCTGATTGTAATTCTCCACTAGAAATTTGAATTACGCTAAACAACACCGTTAAACTAACAACAAAAATTGCATATTGTATTAATTTAGACACAAGTGTATCTCTTCCATCAGTTGCTAGTTTTATTCCTATAGCAAATCCACCAATTGGAAGAACATATTGCATAATTCCGAACATTCCTCCCAATATTTCATTTAATTTAACACCTACTATTCCAGACTTCGTATATATTAAAACACCTAATAATAAACTTAGCATAATAATAACAACAACTGCCAAATCTAATTTAGATGCTGTTTTTTTACTTTTTTTGTATCTTCTTTTTTTTGCCATTTCTATCATCCCTTCTCATTATGCAATTTTTCCGTGCAATAGATTACATTAATTAAAGCCAGAAATCAAAAGCCCACATTTCTTTGACTTCTGAATCTGACTTCTGATTACTATTTTAATTCTTTTCTACTATTTTGTATTGTTTTAATTGTATCTTGTAATGAGATTTCCATTAATCTTAAAGCTTCAGACATATTTGTTTCTAATTTTTCTAATGTTTCTTTCATTACATCTTCTGTATTTCCTAATAAGCTGTCTGCATATTCTTTTGTTCCTTTTGATATTTCTCTTGACATTTCATTTGCTGTTTCTATAATTTCTGTTTTTTGATCATAAGCCTTTCTTGTTATTTCATGTTCATCTATCATTGCTATAATTCTATTTTCTGCTTCTTTAACAATTCCATCAGCTTCCTTTTGTGCTTCTACCAATATTCTTTGTCTTTCCTCTTTAATCCATTTTGCTTGTTTTAATTCATCTGGTAATTTCAAACGTATTTCTTTTATTAAATCCAATAATTCATCTTTGTCTATAACACTTTTAGAAGAAAAAGGTAAGTTTCTACTTTTTTCTAATAAATCCTCTAATGTTTCTAATAATGTAAAAATTTCCATGGTTTTGCCCCTTTCTACTATTTATATCCTTTTTAAGAATATAAGATATGCTCGCCCATATTTTCGAATATCTTTTATCTCACAATTTACATTTTCTAATTTTTCTATCATTCTATCTTTGTCATCAGTTTCTATTATGATAATTGAATCTTCTTTTAACAAATCTTTTTTTAATATATACTCTATTGATTCAATAGCAAAATCGGTTTTATATGGTGGATCTAAAAAAACAATATCTAATTTTTCATTTATCTTATTTTGTAAAACATTTTTAAAATCCATATGATATATTTCTACATTTTCTAAAAAATGTGTCTTTTCCATGTTTTTCTTTATTATATTGCATGCCTCTTTGGAATTATCACACATGATAACTTTTCTGGCTCCTCTACTTAATGCTTCTAAACCTATGGCTCCACTTCCAGAAAACAAATCCAAAAAAATGGCATCTTGTATTTTATTTTGAATAATATTAAATAATGATTCTTTTACTCTATCTAATGTGGGTCTTGTATTTTCCCCCTCCAAAGTATACAGTTTTGTTCCTCTTGATTTTCCCGCGATAATCCTCATATTTTAACCTTTCTTTACTATTATCATTTTAAACCTTTTTTAGTCAAAGTCAATACTATTCATAGAAATGTAACATACATTTAACAGTTCTGTAACATATTACCTATTTTGTAATATTTTTCTCTCATTTCCTACTTTTTACTAAAATTTTCTCACTCATCAATTTTATATCATCTCTAATTAATTAAAATCCTGTTGCATTCTTAGAGTAAAGTGCTATGCTTGTATAAGAAGAGTCGAGTTTTTTCTATACAAACACAAAAGACTATCTAATCTTCTTAGATAGTCTTTTGTATAAATATCATTAATCCTCTTTATTAACATCTTTTAATAATTCTAATTGTGAAATTAAAAGTGATTCCATTTTTGCTTTATATATATCAAATTGTTTTTTTATATCATCTAATTCTTTAGTTTTTAGTACGATTTGATTTTCTAACTCATCTGCTTGTTGTTTTGCTGAACTCTTTGCATCATTAATAATTTGGTCTGCTTGTTGCTTTGCCACATTTTTTATATCTTCTGCTGTAGTTTGTGCCATAACTAAAGTATTTTGCAAAGTTGTTTCTATTGTTTTATAATGCTCTAAACTTTTATTCAATTCTTCTACTTTTGATCTTAGTTCTGTTATTTCTTTATAATTTTTACTATAATCTACTGTTAAGTCATCTAAAAAATCGTCTACTTCTTCTACATTATATCCATTCATCATCTGTTTAGAGAATTTTTTATTTTCTATATCTAATGGTGTAATCATATTTCCTCCTTATAGAAAGGCACAAAGACCCCTTTGATATTTTTTAATTAGTTAATTCCATTATTTTTTAACCATGAAACGGATAATTTACTTTTTATTTCTTCTCTAGCCATTTCGTTTGTAATTTCATAGTTTGATGGTGCAACTAAGAATATAGAATTAGATACTTTTTGAATATATCCATCTAGTGCATATACACCACCACTAATAAAGTCTACAATTCTTCTTGCTACATCTTTATTTACATATTCCAAATTTACAATAACAGACTTTCTTTCTTTAAGAAAACTACAAATTTCATCTGATTGCTCAAATGTTGTTGGTTGTGATATAACCATCTTTATTGCATTTGGTTGACTTTGTTGCATATTAACAACTTTATTGTTATTTTTTCTACCAAATATTTTTTTATCTTCTTCTTCCTCTTGTTCATTATCATAGTCATAGATATCCTCATCTTCATATTCCTCTGGTTCAGCTGAGTCCATACCAAATAGTCCCCAAACTTTATCCATTAACGCTCCTGACATAAAAAAACCTCCTACATTACTTCATTTGTATTCATTTGTACTAAGTATCTACTTTTTTTTCTTTATTGTCAATAGTTTTTTAAAATGTAATATTTTTTTAATATTTTTGTAATATTATTGTAATATTACTCTTCTAGTTTTGTTAAATCTGGATTTAGTACTACTTCATCATATAAACTTATCTTTTTGTATGATATAATCTCTTCATTTGTAAATCCTAATTCTTTTAATTCTTCTGTATCATAAGGCTCAACAATTGAATATTTTTCTCCTTCTTTTTTTATTTTTACTAAAATTTTATTTAAATATCCCGCTCTATTTCTTACAACATATGCTAAATCATTTTCTTTTACAATTGCTTGATTTGGAATTTTTAACCCACTCTCACTCCACCAAATCAAGTCAAACGAAACCTTTCTATAGCTTATTAATTCTTCTACGCCTTTTTCTATTCTTAATATTAAGACAATGTCGTTATCATCTTCTTGTAATGTATATGTAATTTCCGCTGAAACTTCTGAACCACTTGGTAATCTCACTTTAACTTTGTCTCCTACCTTTGCATTCTTAGCTTCATCTGTATTTGTTATGGTCGCTATATAGCAATTTGTATTATCAATTATTTTCCCACATTCATCACTTGCAGGAATAATTTTTCCTGTTTTCAAATCTAAATTTTCTAAATACTCTTTGCTCAACGTAGAAAAACATTCCTCTGTTGGTTTCAATACATCTTCTAAACCATCTACTCTATATGAAACCACTCCACTTTTACTCGAATTTACATATTCTGCACCAGAATTTAATTCGTTTTCATAATTTTTTCTTTCTTCAATAAGTTGTTTTAAATATGAACCTTGTGGACTTAAATCACCAGCTATATTTGCTTTTTTAGTGATTAACTCATCAATTTCTTTTTTATATTCTTCCAATTTTGTAGTATCAGTAATGTTACTAATTTCCAGTAATTTTTGTTCTATTTGTGTTTCCAAAGATTTCATATCACTCGTAAATAGATTTGTTTCATTAGACATTGCCTCTTGTATCTTTGTATCTAATTGAGCTATTTTTTCTTTCAATGACGCCTCATTTTTTGTATAATATCTAAATACTGCTTCATTAACAGCGACCTTTTCACCCTCAGATTTTATTTTTTCCATTCCATTTTTATAATTTTCACCTTGTACAACAACTTCATCTCTTATAACATATCCTATGTCAGTTTCTTCTGAATACAAAGTTCCCTCTTCTAAAGTAAATATATCTGTTGGTTGTTTAATTAATAAATATATTGTATACATTAAATAAATCGAAACCAGCGCAACAGCTATATAGATAATAATTTTTTTATTAAATTCAAACCTTTCTTTTGGTTTCTTTTGTTCTTTTTTCTCTCTTTTTAATTCTTGCGTTTTTTGTTCTTTCAATTCATACCCTCCAAAATAATTTTAATATTATTTTGTATATCGTCTTCTGCATTTAGCCATATTGTTTGCTTATTTTTTCTAAACCATGTTAACTGTCTTTTAGCATATCTTCTTGTTTCCATTTTTATTTTTTCAATCATTTCTTCTTTTGTATATTTCCCGTCTAAATAATCTACGACTTCTTTATAGCCTAATCCTTGCATTGCTGTTGGGAATTTTTCATATTTATTTAAAATTTGTCTCACTTCTCCAATTAGACCTTGTTCAATCATGATGTCTACTCTTTTATTAATCCTGTCATACAGTTTTTGCCTATCCCATTGCAAAGCATATACTTTATAATCATATTCCACTTCTTTTTTCCTAGATTCTATTTCTTGCTGTGTTTTTGTTTTTCCTGTTGCATGATAAATTTCTAAAATTCTTAATATTCTTTTTTGATCATTTGGACTTATTTTCTCTATAGCTTTAGGATCTATCTCTTTTGCTCTTTCATATAATGTTTCTAATCCTTTTTCTTTTACGATTTTTTCTAACTCTCTTCTATATTCTTCATCCAACTTTATATCTTGATATTCTATCTCATAAATTAGACTATCTATGTATAGTCCTGTACCACCAACAACAATTGGTACTTTTCCTTTTTCTATAATTTCTTTAATTGCTGTTTTTGCATCCTTTTTGTAGTCTGCCACACTATATCTTTCTTCTGGCGATACATACCCTATCAAATAATGTTTAATTCCCTGCATTTCCTCAAGTGTTGGTTTAGCTGTTCCAATATCCATATCTTTATATATTTGCATAGAATCACAAGATACAATTTCTCCATCGATTTTTTTAGCTAATTCAATTGATAATGCTGTTTTTCCAGATGCAGTTGGACCACATATAACAATTACTTTATTTTTCTGCATTTTGCACCTCATTATACATATTAATAATTCCCTCTTGTGTATCTTTTAAATATCCTTTTTCGATAAATATACATGCGACAAGTACAATAAGTATAATTATAAATCTCTTCTGTGCCTGATTCTTATCAATTTCTTCCTCAAGAATTTTATCAAATACATTTGCTGTAAACGGCAATAAGATGAGTGAATTCAATCCTGTAAATACTAATATTAATGTATTTGACACTGTCTTTTGCATTTCTTCACTTGGATATATGATACTTCCCTTTGTTAATTGATATATGATGAGTGTTATAAAATAAGTAATTAGTAGTCCTATCACAATAAATGCAATTTTTCTAGGTTTCTCTATATTTCCTAAATTATGCCATATCCATATAATGCTTACTATAAATATCAATATTGCTCCTATAATAATAAATGTCATTTCATTCTCCTTACTCTTATTTTCTAGCAAATTTTCTTTCTATGTCATATTTCGTCATTTTTATAGCTGTTGGTCTTCCATGTGGACAAGTAAATGGGTTTGGTAATGCTAATAATTTATCCATTAAACTCTCTACTTCTTTAGTATCTAGTGCCATATTCGCTTTTACAGCTGCTTTACATGCAACTGTTGCTATAAATTTTTCTTCTTTTTCTTGTTTAGCTGTTCTTGCAACTGTATTTATCTCATCTAATGTTTCTAAGAATAATTCCTTTGTATCTAAATCTATACAAACTGTTGGAACACCAGTTAATTTAATTGTGTTTTCGCCAAATTCTTCTAATGTAAAACCTGCTTTTCTAAACATATCCATATTTTCTTTTGCAATATCCATTTCTTTATGTGTTAATGTTATCACATCTGGTAATAATAACATTTGAGAGTCTTTACTTTTTTCACTGTAATAATTTTCTTTTACTTTTTCATACATAATTCTTTCATGTGCTGCATGTTGATCTATAATATACATTTCTTGTCCAATTTCTATGATAATATATGTTTTAAATACAATTCCTATAAATTTATATGCTGGTTTTTGATATTCTTCTAGTCCTTCAAATACTGAAACATTATCTTTTAATATGTCTAGTTTATCTTCCTTTTCTTCTGGCTGTATTTCGTCATCTTGTATTGGTAATCTTCCAAATAATTTTGCATACATTTCATTAAAATCATCTGATACAACTTTAGGATTGTCATTTAGTTTATCCATCTTTTCTTTTATTTCTTTAAATTCTTGCTTAATTTCTGGATTATCTATATTTTCAATAATTTCATTTGTATTATCCACTATCTGTTCACTATTTGTGGATTTTTGAATATTTTCATTTTTTACAATTTCTGAATTGTGTTCTTCATCTCCATAGTTATTTTCTGACTCTTTAAATTCACTTTTATCCAAAGAATCTTCATTTTCTTTATATAGCTCTTTTCCTTTGTCTGAATCTTCTATATTAGCCTCTTCTTGATTTTTGTTTTCTTCTTGTCCCTCTTTTAAAGTATAATCTTCTTTTGTTTCCTCTAGCTTTTCTTCTGTGTTTTCTTCTGAAGACATAGTATTCTTTTCTTTTAATTCTTTTTCTAAGTTTTCCTTCATTTGTCTTAATTTTGCTAACACATCAGAAGTATCTATTGGCTCTCCTATATTTAGTTTGTTTTCTTTATTATTTTTTGCACGATATACTTCCTCAATAATATTGGAATCTGTTTGATGTTCACCATTATCCATGTTTTTGGCTACATTTGTTTTTATTTTACTTTCTTCATCTGTATAATGTTCAATTACTTTTTCATTTTGCTTTCTAAAAGAAAATAATCCTCCAACATTTTGTCTTTCTTGTTTTTCTTCTTTTAAATTTTTTAGTCTTTCCTCAAATGTTAATTCTCTTGCTGTTTCCATTTTTTCTTCATGTAATGCTTTTTCTGAATTTGCCACCAATTCTGTTTTTAACAAAGTATCTTTTATAGCATGATAAACTGCTTGGAAAATTTTATTTTCTTCTTCAAATCTAACTTCCAATTTTGCTGGATGCACATTTACATCTACTTTTGCCGGATTCATTTCTATATTTAATATTACAAAACCAAATTTTCCAATTGGAATTAATCCTTTATAACTTTGCTCTGTTGCTGCTGTTAATGTTTTATCTTTTATATATCTTTTATTAACAAAGAATAATTGATTAGATCGATTAGAACGTGCTATTTCTGGTTTTCCTACAACGCCAGTAATATGAATATCTTCATATTGATAAGAAACTTCCATAATGCCATTTGCAATATCTTTTCCATAAATACTATATATTACATTCTTAATATCTCCACTGCCATTTGTTTGAATAACTGTTTTTCCCGTATTAATTAATTTGATAGCAATATTTGGATTTACAAGAGCAATTCTTGTAATTACATCTTCTATATATCCTGATTCTGTATAATCTTTTTTTAAGAATTTATATCTAACAGGTGTATTAAAAAATAAATTTCTAACAGTAATTGTTGTTCCTGTTTTGCAACCTGCCTCTTCTTTTTCTAAAACATTTCCTGCTTCTACAACTACTCTATAACCAATTTCTTGTTCTTTTGTTTTTGATACCAGTTCAACATTAGCAATTGCAGCAATACTTGCTAATGCCTCACCTCTAAACCCCATTGATGTAACAGTATCCAAATCATCTGCACTTCTTATTTTACTAGTGGCATGTCTTTCAAAAGCAATTTCTAAGTCATCTTGGGCAATTCCTTTTCCATTGTCACTTACTTTTATATAAGAAATTCCTCCATTTTTTATTTCTACAGTTATATTGGTTGCTCCTGCATCAATTGAATTTTCTACCATTTCTTTTATAACAGAAGCTGGTCTTTCAATAACTTCGCCTGCTGCTATTTTATTAATTGTTAAATCATCTAATAAAACAATATTTCCCATTATTTCCTCCCTCTTTTGTTCCATCATCACTTTGGTGCTATTATATCATTTTCTCCTTCTTTTTGTATAGTTTTTCATCAAAAATTTTCAAAAAAGGATTTTGGGGACGGACTCATTTTTCCCTTTTTTACAAAATTTAAATAATTAAAATATAAAATAAAAAAAGGGAAAAATGAGTCCGTCCCCAAAATCCCTTTTTCTATTCCACACTTTTTAAACTTCCTATCATGTCAATTTTCTTTAATGTAAAATATGTAACAATATTAACAATAATTGAGAAAACAATTGTAATTGCTGCTGCATACACATAGCTAATTGGATAAATTACTTTTTCAAATCGCAATATATTAATTTCGCAGGTTCCTAAGATGTAAAAATTCAAGAAATATCCTCCCACTAATCCTAACAAGATTCCAATTATCGTTAAAATAAGTGTTTCTCTTGTCACGTAATCATATACTTCTCTATCATAAAATCCCAATACTTTTATGGTTGCTAATTCTCTAATTCTTTCACCTATATTAATATTTGATAAATTATATAATACAACAAATGCCAATAAGCCTGCTGATATAATAAGAACTACTACTACATAATTTAGAGAATTCATGGTATCATCCAATGTTTTCATTGTGGTTGTTGTTAATGTAACAGTAGATACTTCATTTTTTGCTACCATTTCTTGCATAATTGCTTTTTCTTGTTCTTCATTCAAATTATTATCTTGAATTAATAATACATTTGTACTATATGTTTCTCCAAATACTTGTTGATATAATTCTTTAGACATATACACATAATGACTAATATAATTTTCTGTTATACCAACGACTTTTATCTCTTTTTCTACATCATCAGCAGTGGTTACTTTTACCATATCCCCTACTTTAGCATTAATCAATTCTGCTAGTTTATCAGTTATAATAATACCTTCTTCTGATAGTGTAAATGGTTCTTTTGTTTTGACATCTCTTAATTTTATCATTTTATCTATTTCTTTGTTGTCACTTGGAACAACAATTTGAACTGTTTCACGATTATCTTTTCCGGCTGTCCCAGATTCCATAAACGTTTCTACAACTTCTTGTATATCTTCTTTTTGTTTTAACTCTTCTACATAATTGTCTTTTTGCTCAGTGGTTAAAGCTGTTTTTAAACTTACTAACATATCATAATGGCATATATCTTCATATTGATTTGGCAAAATCGAAGATATAGAATCTTTTATTCCAAATCCTGCTAATATTAAAGATGTGCATCCCATAATACCGATAATAGTCATTAAAAATCTTTTCTTATATCTAAAAATATTTCTAACAGTTACTTTATGTGAAAATTTTAAGCGTTTCCAGATAAAAGTAACTCTTTCTAACAATACCCTTTTTCCATATTTTGGTGCTTTTGGTCTTAATAACGTTGCTGGCGTTTCTTTAACTTCTTTTAAAATGGTATATAATGTTGCTCCTACAATACAAATATAAATTAATCCTAATCCAATTGAAGAATATTGATGATTAAAAGATACTATAAATTCTGGTAATGTATACATCATTTCATACATATCCCATATAATTCTAGGTAGTAACTGAAAGCCAATATTCATTCCAATAATTCCACCAATAATACAAGCTAAACTAGAATAAACTAAATATTTTAGCATGATATGAAATTTGTTGTATCCTAATGCTTTTAATGTTCCAATTTCTTGTCTTTCTTCTTCTACCATTCTTGTCATAGAAGTTAGAGAAACTAATGCTGCAATTGCAAAAAATACAATTGGAAATACCACACTTAAGTTTTCTATACTTTCTGTGTCCTGAATATAACTACTATATCCTGCATTTTGCTGTCTATCTAAAATATACCACTTCGCCTTTTCTATTTCTGAAACTTTTTCTCTAGCATCAATCAATTTTCCTTCTGCTTCTTGTATCTTCGTATTAAATTCTGCTCTTGCATTTTCTAGCTCTACCTCTGCATTTTCAATTTCTTGTTTTGAAGCTTCTAATTCTTTTTTAGCATTTGCAATTTGTGCATAAGTATTATTTTTGGTTCTTTCTAAAGTTGCCTCTTGATTTTGAATTTCAGCTCTTGCACTATTAATTTGTGCTTCTGCATTTTGCAATTCTTGTCTTCCACTTGCAATCTGATTATCAATCTCAGTAATTCCTGCCTCAATAGATTGTTTATTGGTTTCATATACTTGTTTTGTGGCTTGCAATTTTGCAATTTCTTGATTAATAGCATTTATCTCTTCTTCTGTGTCTGCCGTTTCTAATTGTGCCTGTTTTTCTGCTATTGAATTATCTGCTATTTTAATTGCATTATTAATATTTTCTAATGTACTTTGTAAACCTGCCTTTTGATTTTCTGCCTCTTCAAATCCCTTTTCTGCTTCAATTTTTTCATTATTTAATCTAAGCGCATTTTTGGCGACTTCTGTTTTTGCACTTTCAATTTGTGATTCTGCATTTTCAAATTTTTGATTTGCTGTACGTTCATTACTAGTTATTTGTGCTTCCCCAGATTCTATTTGTGTTTTTCCTTCATTAATCTTATTTTCTGCATCCTGAAGCTCGGCTTCTCCTTTTTGTTTTTCGGTATTAAACTCTTCTTCTGCTTTTGCAATTTCTGCATTTGCTTCATCAATTAATTCTTGATATCTTGCATTTTCTCTTTCTTCTTTTATTTCTTCTATCTTTTCTTTGGTTTCTTCCACATAATCTTCATATTTATTGCTTCCTGTTTGATATTTCTCTGCATTTTTTAAAGTTATATAAATTTCTGTATACACTTCTGAATTTATATTTTCTCTATTGACATAGATATAATAGTCAATCACACCTGTTCCTAATTTTGTACTTCCTCTTTCTCTTGATATGTATAAAGGACTTTCTACCACACCTACAATTTTTAATGTTTTATTTTTTAAATATTCTGTTCCTTCTTCATCCGTCGTTCCTGTTTGCTCTGTCTTTTCTGGTTCTATATCTATACTATCACCAATCTTTTTTCCTGTTCCTTCTAAGAAATCTTTTTCTACCACACATTCATCTATATTTTCTGGCATACTACCTTCTACTAGAACTGGTTTATTTACATCGTCTACACATAAGATTTTTGAAACAATTTCCTTATCATTTGTTTTAATTAATCCATCTCTACTATATGTACCATACACATTTTCAACATTTTCTATGTTAGATAAAGCTTCAATATCACTGTTTGTTAAGCCAAGTGTAGACATCACTTCTATATCATATACATTTTGATTTTTATAATATATATCAATCGAATCTATCATATCTGGTGAAGATGCTCTTAGTCCTGCAAAAAATCCTACACCTAACAAAGCCATTAATAAAATAGAAATAAATCGTTTATATGATTTCTTGATTTCTTTAAAAGTATCTTTAAGTAATGCTTTTTTTATTTTCACTCGCATCACCTCCAAAGTTCAATTTTGTCCAGTTTGGGACATTTGAGGGATTTTGGGGACGGACTCATTTTTCCCTTTTTATATTATTATATAATGAATTATATGTATAAACTAATTTTCAAAAAATACTTTTATAGACCCTATATGATTTTTCAAATCTTTTAAATCTTAAAAAGGGAAAAATGAGTCCGTCCCCAAAATCCCTCAAAACGTCCCCAATTGGACACTACCATTCTATATTTTCTACAGGGATTGGATTTTGATTACTCTCGATACTTTCTGCAGTCCCATTTTTAAATCTGATAATTTTATCTGCCATTGGAGCAATTGCTGCATTATGCGTTATGATAATAACGGTCATCTTTTCTTTTCTCGCAGTATCTTGTAATAATTTTAAAATTTGTTTTCCTGTTTTATAATCTAAGGCTCCTGTTGGCTCATCACACAATAATAATTTTGGATTTTTTGCAATTGCCCTTGCTATTGCTACCCTTTGTTGTTCTCCTCCTGACAATTGTGATGGAAAATTCTTTTTTCTATCTGCTAATCCTACCTTTTCCATTACTTCATCTGGATTTAAAGAATCTTTACAAATTTGTGTTGCTAGTTCTACGTTTTCAATTGCTGTTAAATTTTGTACCAAATTATAAAATTGAAAAACAAATCCAATATCTTCTCTTCTATATTTTATTAATGCTTTATTTTTTAATTTTGCTACATTTTTTCCATCAACAATCACATCTCCGGAAGTTACACTATCCATACCACCTAAAATATTTAATGCTGTCGTTTTTCCTGCGCCTGATGGTCCAACAACTACTACCAATTCTCCTTTTTCTATTGAAAAATTCGTATTATTTAAAGCTTTTATGATGATTTCACCCATTTTATATTCTTTGCAAACATTTTTAAATTCTATATATGACATATAAATTCTCCCTTCTTTAAGAGATTTATCATTATCTGAAAATTTTTCCTATTATTTTTCTAATGACATTATATCATATCAAATTTAAAAGTTGAAGAAATTTTTTCCATTTTATATGTGAATTTTAAGTGAACTCTAGAGTCAATTTTAAAGTTGATTTAAAATTGATTTTAACTTTTCTAAAATTATTAAAAACAAAAATGAACTTTAAGGAATGTCCCTAAAGTTCATACCATATACTCTATTATATTTTCTTTAAAATATTTATGCATTTCTTCTAATAAAAATCTTTTTCCATCTTCTCTTAAATCTGATCTATACATATATTTTCCCTTTCCTCTACCTTGCATTTTTTCTTTATCATAAATTTGAATTGCATTCGGGAATGCTTCTTCATTAATTTTTGTATGAACAAAACTATAAGTCATAAAAATGATTTCAAAAAATACTTGTCTCTTTGCTTTTTTAGAAAGTTTATTATCTAGCTCTATGATTAATTCTTTATATAGTGTTTTCCAATTTTCTACCATAATCACAGGTGCAATTAAAATTCCTACCTTATATCCAGCTTCACTTAAGCTATTAATTGCTTCTATTCTTTCTTCCAATCTAGAAGTACCAAATTCTACACGATTAATAATTTCTTTTGGATTTACACTCATTCTAATAATTATTCTTCCTTGATGATTTAAATTCAATATATTATCTACCATAGAGAATTTAGTTGGTAAAGTTAAAAATCCTTTTTTGCAATCCTTAAAATTTTCAATTGTCCAAACTAGATTATTTGTAATTGTATTTTCTAATATTAAATCACTATTACTGCCAATTTCAAAAGTTAATTCCTTTTCTGATGTTTCACTTGTCTTGATAATTTTTTCTAACATTTTCTCCCTATTTACAAACAAACGTAAATACGCACATTTATTATAATTACAAACTAAATAACAATACATACAAGCAGCTGTACATCCTGATGAAGTATATGGCACTAAAAAATCTGAAGTTTTATGATTAGGAACAAATTTATGTGTTTTTCTAACACCAATAATTAAATTACGTTTCATATCCATAAATTCTTTATTAGATTTTTTTCTCATTTCTTCAATATTATTATGATTTTCGATTTCTACCATTGGCACTTCTTTGTACTTTTCCATTAATTGTTTTCCTAAATCATAATTCAAAATATTTTTTTCAAAATAAATCGCTTTTGGCTTAAACATCTAAATCATCCTTTCATGACTTAGTTTAACCAAAAGCGAGTTTTTTAACCCAATGGGGACGTGCCAAATCGTTTCAAAATGATACTAAAAGGGACAGACCTTCCTTTCAAGGTCTGTCCCTTTTAGTATCATTTTGAAACGATTTGGCACGTCCCTAACGTTCATAAGTTACATATTCATATGTAAATTTATTTTCTTCATCTTCAGGACCTTTTTCTCTACTAATTTCTTTCCATATTTCTTTATCTATTTTAGGAAAGAAGGCATCTCCGTCAAATTCTTTATCAATTTCTGTTACATACATTTTCTTTACATATGGCATTAATAAATTATAAATAATTGCTCCACCTATAACAAATGCCTCTTCTTCATTTTCTATATATTCTTGAATTTGTAACATAGAATGTACTATCTCAACATTTTCATCATTTACTTTAAAATCTGGATTTTGTGTAAATACTATGTGTTTTCTATTAGGTAATACTCTTCCTAATGATTCAAATGTTTTTCTTCCCATGATAATAGTATGTCCTGTTGTTAGTTTCTTAAATCTTTTTAAATCATCTGATAAATGCCATAATAATTGATTATCTTTTCCAATGGCATTATTTTTTGCTTTTGCTACTATGATACTCAACATGTTAATCAATATTCCTTTCTTTCTATAAACATTTTTCCTTATATAGCAACTGGTATTTTACCAATTTTAACATCTTTGTTATAATCATATCCTTCAACTTCAAAATCTTCTACTTTGAATTCATAAAAATCTTTTGTTGGATTTTTGATTACCAATTTTGGTGTTACATCCATTGGTTCAGCTTCTAATAATTTTTCAACCAATGGAATATGTCTATCATAGATATGACAATCTCCTATATTATGTGTTAATGTTCCTACTTCTAATCCTGACACTTGTGCAAACATACATTGTAGAGCTGCATATTGCATTAAATTCCATCCATTCGCTGTCAACATATCTTGTGAACGTTGATTTAAAATTAGATGTAATTTTCCTTCTTTAACCAACCATTGTGTTCCATAGGCACATGGTTCTAATTCCATATCTTTTAATTCTTCATGATTAAATAAATTTGTCATAATTCTTCTGCTTGATTGGTCATTTTTTAGCAAATATAAAACATAATCTACTTGGTCCATCACTTTTATGCCTTCTTTTGTTTTGAATTCATATTTTTTTCCTAATTGATATCCATAAGCTTTTCCTATTGTTCCTTCTGCATTTTGCCATTGATC
Source organism: uncultured Clostridia bacterium (assembly GCA_944386675.1). Taxonomy (GTDB): domain Bacteria; phylum Bacillota; class Clostridia; order TANB77; family CAG-508; genus CAG-269. The sequence goes on from CALXBY010000015.1 coordinate 25,081, forward strand.
CCATATATGAGAATGTAAATCACTGATTTTATTTGATTTTTTTTGCCATATCCATAAAATTTCATCTATTGCATTTTTATAAGTTTTTGTATTGTTTCTTAATGTTATCATTGGAAATTCTTTTCCTACATCATATTTATTTTGTACACCTACAATTGAAAAATAATTTGCTTCTTCTCCATCATCCCATCTTGTTCTTACATTTGTTCCTTTTGATGAATAACCATTTTTTATAATTTCTTTACAAGTTTTTATAAATTGTTCATCTGCTTGTGTCATTTGAAATTCCTCCCACTATTTTATTTTTTTCAATATATCAAATTTTGTCTTTTTTTACAAGTTATTTCATTCATATTTTACATTTCTCTATAATATTTTTATTATGCTTTAAGATATATGTTTTAACTGATACATCAATCATTCTTGTTTGATTCAAGTATCTTTTTTACATCCTCATAAATATAAAATGACCCAATTATAAAAGAAACACAATCTGTTTTACTTTTGCAAAATTGTACTGCATCTTCTAATTCCATCTCATGTATCTCCACATTTTTGTTAACTTGTTTTGCATATTCAAACATTAAATGATTATTCATATATCGATTCTTATCATTTCCATTTGTAAAAATATATACACTATCCTCTTCTAAAATATCTTCTACTATCTTTTTATAATTTTTAGATTTCAATACTGAAATGACATAAATCTTTTTTGCTGTTTTATAAAATATATCTATTGTTTCTTTAAGATTCTCTATTGCTTGTTCATTATGCCCACCATCAAATATAATAGTTGGATTTTCATATATCGTTTCAAATCTTCCTTTATGAATAACTGTCTTTAATCCACTCTTAATTGTTTCTTCTTTAATTATATATCCATTTTTCTTTAATATTTCACAGCATATTAGCACTAAACTAGCATTTTGTATTTGTTTTTTTCCTTTTAAATTCACTTCTATGTCATGATATTGTTTATAATCAAAAATCTCAAAGCTATTTTGAAATTTTTCATTTTTAATTTCTTCCTTTTCTATCATATGTAAAGTATTCTTTTTTTCTTTACAAGTTTCTATAATTATTTTGTCTATTCTTGGTTCTTGCTTGATATATACTGTATGAGAATCTTCCTTTATAATACCCGCTTTTTGTTGAGCAATATCTTCTAGTGTATTTCCTAGAACTTGCATATGGTCATATCCGATAGATGTAATAACAGAAATCATTGGATGAATAATATTTGTACTGTCATATAATCCACCTAATCCAACTTCCATCAAAACAACATCTACTTTTTCTTTATAAAAATATACAAATGCAAGAATTGTAAAAAATTCAAAAAAACTAATCTCTATATTTTCTTTCTCTATTATTGGTTGTATTTCTTGATATATCGCTTGCATTTCTTCATCTTTAATATTTTTTCCATTTATACTGATTCTTTCATTGTAGCAAACCAAATGTGGTGAAATAAATTTTCCTACCTTTAAACCACTTTTGATTAAAATGCTATTTAACATTTCTATAAAGCTTCCTTTTCCATTCGTTCCTGTCACATGTATATATTTTAATTTATCCTGTGGATTTCCTAACACTTTCATTATGTGTTTCATTTTTATAACAGATTGATTATCTGCTTTTCCATTTGGTAATCTTTGTACAAATTCTTGTATATTCATTTTTGCATTCCCTTCTCTTAATCATCCCATTTAGGAACATATTCTTCCTCATGTTCTCCTAATTCTTGCATATATCCATTTTTAATATCTAATTGATATACATATTCTTCTATTTCTTGATATTCTTCTTTTGTTAACTTTCTATTCAGATCTTTTGTTTCTTTTGCCTTATATGTAGGAAAATATTGTGCCATAATGTCAATATACACGTTTTCATCCATATTCTCTTTTATCCATTTCAATATTTTTTTGCTATTTTCTATGTTATTTGGTAAAACTAAATGTCTTATCATCAAACCTTTTTGTATCATACCATATCTATCTAGTTTAGGACTTCCCACTTGTCTATACATTTCTAGTATCGCTTTCGTTGCTATTTCAAAATAATTTTCAATTTTAGAATATTTTCTACCAATTTCATTATCATAATATTTTAAATCTGGTAAATACACATCTATATATCCTTCTAATAGTTTTAATGTTTCTATTCTTTCATATCCATTTGTATTATAAATAATCGGTATTGTTAAACCATTTTTCTTAGCTATTTTTATTGCTTCAATAATCTGAAGTGTATAACTGGTAGGGGTTACCAAGTTTATATTTTCAGCATGTTTATTTTGTTGCTCTAAAAATATTTCTGCCAATTCTTCTATTGAAATTTCTCTTCCTTTCCCCTCTTGACTAATTTCATAGTTTTGACAATATACACAATTTAAATTACAGTTAGAAAAGAACACAGTTCCTGAGCCGTGTTCTCCACTTATGCATGGTTCTTCAAAATAATGTAGTGAATATAAAGCAATTTTTATTTTATCTGTACTTTTACATCTTCCTATTTCGTTTTTTATTCTATTTACACCACATTCATGTGGACAAATTTCGCATTTTTCTAAGTTCATTTTTTCTCCCTCAATTGTTTTATTTTAATTAACTATTTTTCACACTTTTTACATATATATTTCCAGTTTCGTCTGTTTTTAATATAACTTCTTTTTTGGTAAATCTATCTATATTGTCTTTTACAAATTGTTGTATGTTTGTTTCAGATTCTGTATTTTTTACTGTTCCAATTACTTCATTATTTAGATTTTTTATTTGAATATCATATTCTGAATTTGTTGCTTCATAACCTTGTGAATAATCTTCTAAATATTCTATAATTTGAACAACATATCCTTCTTCTTGTTTTTCTATTTTATCTAATAAAAAAACATCTTCTTCATTATCTAATGCACTTCCTATTGCATAATATGTATTGGTTTCTTGATTATATTCCATATATTCATATCCGTTTTTAGGAAATTCTTTTTGAAAATCTTGTCCAAATATTTCTTTTGCTTTATTTTGCAATTGCTCTCCTGATAATTCATATTCTTCTAAATTCTTCTTTACAACTTCCCAAACCCAAATATCTGGTGCATCATTTATACTTTCAAATACTGGTAATGCTTCTCCAGTAATTTCTCTCCACATATATATTTTTTGCAAATATGTTTCTATTTTTGTAATTTCATCAATTGTTATTTCACTACTTTTATTAGTACTTATTTTATTTTGCTTATACACATACATTCCAATAAATATGATTAATAAAATTAAAATAATAACAATTAATTTTTTCATTCGCAATCCTTCTCCTATTTTTTGTTTTATTATATCTCATTTTTTCTATTTTACCATACTTTCTTATTATTTATCATCCTTTTTCATATTTTTTTAAATTTATGACAAGTTTCGACATCTTTTTATTTTCCGCTTTGCTATAATTTTATTTGTTAACCAAAGAAAAGGGGGAGAAAACATGAATGTTGTAAAATTACATGACAAAGATAGTAGAGTTATTGGAAATATGACTGGTCAAATAACGATTTCTATTTACAATGGAGAATTTAAAGGACATCCTAATTTCTTAATCCAAGCAGATCATTCTGTATCTGAAATTGCTGACATTATTGAAGATGTTTTGTATTCTTATTAAGGCTTCTGTATGTGGCCTTTTGTTTTTCTAACTTTAAGCCTTCCCCCAATTTTATTGTATTTTAAAGAAAAATATGTTATACTTAAATATAGCTACTGTAAATTTATGTCTATATTTAACTAAGGAGGTAGACTAAATGTTCAACAAATTAGCGCTTGCCCGGATTTGGAACATAGACTCCATTAACTCAGGGAAGAGTGAAGAATCCACAAGAATTGAGCCTATGGCTATTCCTCATTTCGAGGAAATTGCAGCTTTAGCTTTTGACAAGTTAGAGGCTGCTGGCTTCTCAGTGCGTCGGGTGTCTCCAAGAAAAGCAAACTGTGTCATTCGAGTCTTTCGTCATGAAGGACTAATCCATGACGGGAGTACATACTGGATGTGGGGCATTGACATTTTTGTCAAACAAAGAGAAGGAATGATTTCTTCTTACGATACACTGATAAACTTTTCAAAGTATGAGCTGCGTTACTGGTATCAAAACGGCGAATATACTGATATGGAGCCTCATTTTGTGGACTACTTTGTAAAGTTGACATGAAGTTGAACAAACTCACAAGAAAGATGCATGGAGCAAAAGCGTTTCCATGCATCTTTCAATTTTTTCATAACTAATAAGTTAAACTTCTTGCATCTATGTTTTTTCCACTAGTAATTTAACTTTTTTCTTTTTCATGATTGCCATTCCTACTAAAACAATCACTGTTCCCAAATTTAAAATATTGGCTAATTTCATAATGGTTGTTTTTTCATAGGTTAAAGTATATGTTCCACTTTGCTGAATCGTTGCTTGTAAAAAACCATTATCACTTTCTGTTAATTCAATCTTTTGTCCATTTCCTTCTAATTGATAACCCATATAATAAATTCTTGGAAGTTCTATCACTATAGTTTCTGAAGTATTTACTTCAAAGGTTAAGTCTGGAACATTATCTACTGTTTTTATAATTTCTCCTGTTCCACTTTTTATAATGATATCATTGTTTCGATTATTAAAATAATCTATATTTTTCAAAGCTTTTTCTGGTAAATATTCTTTTTCATTTCCCATAGACTTTGGATTGTTAATATTGTGAATATCAATTTGTGATTCCTCCAAATGGTCTATATTTACATATGTTCCTATTAGAGTAAATAATAATAATATACAACAAATAATATTAAATCCTTTCTTATTCTCTACTTGTTTTAGGCAAATACCAGCTATCAATATTGCTCCAAACGCTATATAAATTACTAATCTCCATGGGAATTGTAAAGCTTGCAGAATATCTGGGATATAATACCATGGAAATAAATTTGTTATCATAATGACAGATAAAACTGTAAAAATTAGTAAAAATATCCATACCTTTTCTTTCCATAATTTTTTCTTAATAACAAAAAATAGGCTAATAAAAAACATAATTGTTACAAATAATTGTAAATTATATCTTATAAAATGAAAATCAATTTCTCTATTAAATGCAAATAATTCCCCTATTGAAATTGTACTATATTTTAATCCACCTTTTCCTGTCATATAATTTGGCATAAATATTCCATAACTTCCCATTAATTTTATTTCTAATAATGGCATCCAAAATGAAGCTGTCAGTAAAAGAATTAATCCAGAAGCTTTTATTAAATATACTATATTTTTCTTTGTAAATATCTGTTTAAAATACACTACAAAAAATGTTACAAGTAACATTAAAGTAAAATATATTGTCATCGCTAAATGAGAATATATCGCTAATGTGTATCCTCCCACAAAGCATAGAAAAAATCGTTTATGATTATTTTCAATTAAATATAGTAAGCCTAGCACAATTAATGGAATTGCAACAGGAATAAATATCTCTGAAAAAGCATCTCTAACAAATATTTCTGCTAAATGATATGGTGCTGTCATGTAGAATAAAGATAAAATTGTTGCTATTTTTTTGTTTTTAAATATCTTCTCTCCTAAAAGATAAAATGTAACACCTGATGCAAAAAGAGTTATCCATTGTGTAATACGCATTCCAATTGCCACATTTCCTACATTAAAAATACTTAATATTTTTGTAATATATGCTGCTGTTAAATGTGGAATGGGTGGATAAAAAAATCTTGTTCCATATCCTAAATTATTTGCTATATATTTTAATGGCTCTTGCACAGTTAAATTATCCCAAGATAACTGGTCGACAATTGCTGTGATTGTTGCTAAATGAAAGTCTGTATCATGTCCTTTAATATATCCATTGTGTATATCTATTAGCATAATTATGATGCTAAAAATAAATATTGCTAATATAAATTTTATTTTTTTCTTCATTTATTCCACCTTTTATTTTTTATTTATCTTCTCAATTATAATACATTCCTTTACTTATAGCAATATTCTTTTTCATAGGTTCTTTGCTTTTTTATTCTATATCATCAAATTTAAATCTTAACTCTGTACTCTTTATACTTACTACATAAATTCAATGTACTTTTATTAGAAATTTTATCTTTGGGAATTAAATACATTTCTAATCTCTCATTTAATACAAATAGAAAATCAATTTTAGTATTAATTAAAGTTTTATATGTTTTCCCATTAGTACCACCACAACTTTTTAAAGCCACTTGATATGTGCCATTACTAGTTTTACAACCTGTTGATTTTACTTGCACCGTTTTTAAGTTTCCATCTTTTTCTATCACTAAGTCATAATCCTGCGTATCATTTAATGGAATTGAAACTACAAATCCATTTGTAGTAAAATATGCTATTGCCATACCTAAACCAGAATTTCCTTTTTCTCTATTTGTTTTAAAATCCATTGGCATTTCCTTTCTTGAAACATTTGTTTGTTTTGTTGCTTAAAAATAAAATACAAGTTTCCTTGTATTTTATGGTGGGCAGGGATGGATTCGAACCATCGTACTCAAATGAGAACAGATTTCTTACTACTATAGTTTTCACTACCATAATTAATATTATTATGTTTGTAGTCTGGACTTTCTCTTTATCTTTTTCAAGATACCAGGTATAAAGTCTCTACACTCGGAAATTGCTTTCCTAGCTCGGGATTGTCATCAGCCTAACTGTTAAGAGTTCCCCGAATTAGCCCGGTGTTCATCATATAATCACTTATATGAGCTGCAAGTTTAGGTTTTGATTAACCAAAGACCACAGTCTGCCGCCTTTAGCCACTCGGCCACCTACCCGTATATTTACTTTAATGGTGCTCCCTCAAGGATTCGAACCTTGGACCCACCGGTTATGAGCCGGTTGCTCTGACCAACTGAGCTAAGGGAGCGTTTACGCTATTTTTCCCTAACGCAAGATACAGTATAAACTATTTTTATTTCGTTGTCAAGACATTTTTTAAAATTCCTACATTTTCTTGTGCAAATTAGTTAAAGTTACAATCATGAAAGGAGTTAGCCTTTATTTCTAACTCCTTTTTGTTCGTTTTTTTAATAATTATCTGAACCTTTTCCCTCTGGTAATGCTGGGTATTGTATAACAATTCTAATTTTAGTAATGTATCTAATTGCTCTAACAATTTTACTATTTTTAATTCTTTGCCATAGGCTTGGTTTCTTTTCAAAAGTAATTGATTGCTCATATTGTTGTTGCTCAGCTGCATTTACTTGTTCAACATTTTGCTCTAGCTCTACTTGTTCTACAACTGGTGCTGCTTCTTCTACTGGTGTTGGTATAGATTTTAAAGCATCTGCTACTTCTATTCCAATATAACTTAATGCTTTTGATCTATCTTCTATTCTTTCCATGTCAATTTCTATATGTAAATTTGACTCAAGATTTGTTACCCTAGCATTTAACAATTTCATTGCATCTAAGTAATTTTGAGATTTTTTTCCTTTAGATTTTCCAACAATATTTAATGTATCAATAATATCTTCTGAAAATTCGTCTTCAGCTTCTTTTACTTGGTCTTTCCAATCTTTTTCTTTGTTATCTACAACATCAATTAATTCTTTTAATCTTCCAGATAAAGCTATATTTTGTTCTCTTTGTCTAATTAATTCTTCTATTTTCTTTGTATTTTCTTCAAATTGATTTGTAGCATATTCAACCAATCCATAAGCTGCTTTATACACACTTATTGGGAAATTCTTCTTTTTAGGATATTCAATTAAATATGTTTTTATAGATTCTATTAAATCTTTAAAATAAGAATCATCTTCTAATTGTACAATTTGTTTTTTACTGTTTGGATTAATAAGTTTATGTACTTTATCTATATTTGATAATATTTTCTCCTCAGTGATAACCATTCTCACATTTACTATGCCAGATCTAGACATGTAAATTACCTCCTTTTTATCTTAAGCATATGATTTTATTCAATTATAATTATACATTAACCTACAAAAAACTACAATACCAACGGAAGATTTTTTTTTTAAGTTTTTGTTACAGAAATGTTACAATTTTGTAACATTTCTTGTTTTTTTACTGTCTCCTTAGAAATTATTCTTTCCGCAAGGTAAATATCATTTTTTGTATTTTACATAAAAATGTCCCATTAGGAAACGTCCCCAACTGGACACCTAACTGGACATTTTTGTTTTTTATTATAATACTGTTTTGATTTCTTCAAATCTTTTTACTTTTTGTGTTGTTGTTTTGATTAGTTCTCTATTTGTTACACTAATATCTCTTACATATTTATATGCTGGCATTGTTTTATTTACTTTTTTTACTTCTTGCCAGATTTTTTCTTTTAATTCTTCTGGATTTTTTGTTCCAAATATTTCTTCTGCTGTTTCTTCATCATACACAATTTTTGCACATATTTTATAGTCTCCATCATCTTCTGGTTTTCCATAAACAAAAGATTCTTTTATACCTTCGATTTTATTAATTAGTGCTTCTATTTCTTCTGGATAAATATTTTTTCCGTTTTTTAATACAATAACAAATTTCTTTCTTCCTGCAATATAGATAAAATCATCTTTATCAATTTTTGCTAAGTCTCCTGTATGTAGCCAACCGTCTTCTGTTATGGTTTCTTTTGTTGCTTCTTCATTGTTATAATATCCAAGCATAACAGATGGTCCTTTAACTAATAATTCTCCTATTCCTTCTTCATTAGGGTCTTCAATTTTTACATCTAAACTTGGAAATGCTTTTCCAATAGAACCTATTCTTTGATATTTATCATCCTCTACAGAAATAACTGGTGAGCTTTCTGTTAATCCATATCCTTGATATAATGTAAATCCTAACTCATTAAATCCTTTTTCTGTTTCTGGGTCTAAAGCTGCTCCTCCTGCAACAAAAACTCTTATATTTCCACCTAATGTATCATGAATTTCTTTAAATAATTTCTTTCTGATATCAATTCCAAATTTTAATAAGAATTTACTAATTTTGATTCCTTTTTGTACAGTTTTTAATTTTCCTTTTTTTTCAATTGTTTTCATTACTTTTTTATACATTGCTTCAAATAAAATTGGAACTGAAACCATAACACTTGCTTTATATTCTTTTAAGTTATCTGCTATATGTCTAATACCTTCACAAAATGCAATTGAAGAACCTCTTGATAATGGATATAAAAATCCAGTTGTACATTCAAATGTATGATGCAATGGTAAAAAAGATAAGAATCTGTCAGTATCATAAATTCTTAAAACAGATGTAATATCCATTAAATTTGCACATATATTTTTATGTGACAACATAACTGCTTTTGACATAGCAGTTGTACCTGAAGTAAATAGCATGATAGACATATTTTCAGCATCTATTTTAGCATCTAGGAATTCTCTATTTCCGGCTTCTAATAATTCTTTTCCTTGTCTAATTAATTCATGTTCAAAATATACTCCATTTTCTTCTTTATCTAAATCCATTGAAATGAAATATTTTACTTTTGTATGATTTTCGTTTCTTATTTTATTCATGATATCATTGTATTTTTCTGAATATACAATAGCTTCTACTTCTGAACGAATCATTAAACTTTCAATCTCATTTTCTGGCAAAGATTTATCTAATGGAACAATAACACCTGTTCCAGTAACAGTTGCTAAATACACAATTCCCCATTCATATCTATTTTCTGATATAACAGCAATTCTTTTATCTTTTAATCCCATATTTACAAATTTTGTTCCCAATGCTTTTATATCATCTCTAACTTCTTTATGTGTAATTTTTCTGAATTTTCCTTCTTCCTCTGTTTTAAAAACATATGCTGGTCTATCTCCATAAAGTTCTCCAGATTTTTCTAACATATCTCTTAAATCTGTAAATTTCATAAACTCATGTATTGGTTCTCTCATGTTTTAACCCCCATTTATTTTATTTTTAAACCTTCAATAACTGTATTTTCAAATTCCTTATATAATTTCATAATATCAATTTCTTTTTCGTTTCTCAATTTATATACCAATGTTGAACAAATTAATCCATATATCTCTGATGCAATTACTTTTGGATTTCCCTCTTTAATTTGTTTTTTATCGATTCCTTCTTTTACAATTTCTTCAATTTTTTTAATATAATCATAAACATGATTTTTACATTTTTGATTTCTTGCTTCATTTCCCCAAAATTGACTAAGTAAAATTGTTATCAAGTCTTCATATTTCATAACAATCTTTATTTGTATTAAAACAATTGCCTTTAATTTATCTATATAGTTATCATATTTTGCTGTTTTAATATCAATACTATTTTGTAATAGTTTCATACCTTCTTCAATCAAAAAATTAAAAATCTCTTCTTTGCTTGAAAAATGATAATATAAAGTACCTTTCGCAACACCTACTGTTGCTGTAATTTCCTCTATACTTGTTGCATCATATCCTTTTTCAGCAAATAATTTCATTGATGTTTCAAAAATTTTTCTTTTCGTTTTATTCATTTTCTAAACATCCTTTCAACATGGTATATCAATGTATATATTATATATGTAAAGACTCAATATTGCAATATTTTTTTATGGTTTTATACTAATTATTCTAACTAAAAAATCTTTTTCTTTTTTTAGCTCACAAAAATAAGATACTGCATCTTTAAAATACAATATCTTATTTTCTACTCCCCAAAAACAAATTAGGCTCATTATGTACAACTATTATTGGTCTTTTCCTACTTTTATACGACATCAATATGAGTATATAACATCACTTGTATATAATACAAAATCAATTAATTTTCCTTTTGAATTTTCTAACAATACATGAATCTCATAGCCGTTATTCTTTATATATATTTCATTGTATAACCATATAGTTTCACAAATATTTTTTTCTTCTTTTATAATGTCACAATCTTTAAATATAATTTGCTTTATATCTACTAAATAATTATTGCTTGTATCTAATGTTATTATTAAATCTCTTTCTTGTTTCTCACAAGATTTAATTTTACAATCATGAAAGTTGAAATCTTTAATAAATGTATTTTCAAATTTTTTCAAATTATCATTATAGTATTGCTCGTATTCATTCAATGCTTTTTCTACTATTACTTTTTGCTTTTGGCAGTATTCATCTAATTCTTTTTTTACTATAGAAGACGCTTTTCCTAAGGCTAATACACGTATGTCAGCTATTTTTTCCAATATATAATCTGGTAGATCATTTTCAAATTTTTTTATAGTTTGTTCTTGTATGTTTTTAAATTGTTCTTTTTCTATGTTTTCCAAATGATTATTTATATTCTTAAAATTCTTAATGGTGTTTTGCAATTCTATCCATTTTCTTTCTTCTTCTTGATATACTTTTCTATAATATTTTTCTGAAAATGTTTCTGCTTCTTTTGCAATTTCTATCAATAAATTCATATCTATTTTTTGTAAGCTTTCATACCAATTTTTTGTTAAATATTTCATATCTTATTCCTTTTCTTATTTTTTCTTTTATTTTTAATAAAAGTCTTCTACTAAATTTCCTTTTTTCTTTTCTCTTTCTAGTGCTCTTATTATTCTATCATCAAAGTTGTATATATTATATCCTACTGGATGATCATGACTTTTTTCTATGTCATCCAT
>CALXBY010000016.1 GCA_944386675.1 uncultured Clostridia bacterium
CAACTATATCATTTTTCGGTACTTCCTTCAATATTTTATTTTTTATCTCGGTGTGACATATCTATTGTAAACCTATAGTTTGTCTTTGTTTCTATTTTATGGCAAAAAACAAGTATTTTAAGAAGGACGTTCTTTTCGTGAACGCCCCTTCTTCTTTTTAATTTTAGAATGAACTTTAAGGACTGTCCCTAAAGTTCAAAATTTATTATCTTGTTTTTCCTTCTAATACATCTAAATTATCCAATGCTTTTCCAGTTCCTAATGCTACACATGATACTGTATCTTGTGCTATCATAACATTAATTCCTGTTTTTTCTTGTAATAATTTATCTAATCCATCAACTAAGCAACCTCCACCTGTCATATAAATTCCTTTATCACTAATATCTGCTGATAATTCTGGTGGAGTTCTTTCTAATACAGAATGTACAGCATCTACAATCATCATCGCTGGTTCTAACAATGCTTCTAACATTTCACTTGAATGAACAGTTAGTGTTTTTGGAAGTCCTGTTACCAAATCTCTTCCTCTTATGTCCATTTCTGTATCTTGTATTTTTGGATATACACAGCCAATATTTACTTTTAAATCCTCTGCTGTTCTTTCACCTATCATAATATTATGTTTTTTCTTTATATATTTTACAATATATTCATCAAATTTATCTCCAGCAATTTTTAATGATGTATTTACAACAGAACCACCTAAAGATATAACAGCAATATCTGTTGTTCCTCCACCAATATCAACTACCATGTTTCCACATGGTTTTGATATATCAATACCTGCGCCAATAGCTGCTGCTATTGGTTCTTCTATTAAATATACTTTTCTTGCACCAGCTTGTGTTGCTGCATCTATAACAGCTTTTTTCTCTACCTCTGTAACTTGTGAAGGTATGCAAATCATAATTCTTGGTGCAAAAATAAATTTACCACAAACTTTGTTAATAAAATGTTTTAACATTTTTTCTGTCACTGTATAGTCTGATATAACACCATCTCTTAAAGGTCTTGTTGCAACAATATTTCCTGGTGTTCTTCCGAAGCATTCTTCTTGCTTCTTGTCCAACAGCCAAAACTTCTCCTGTAATATTATCAACCGCAACAACAGAAGGTTCTCTTAAAACAATTCCCTTCCCCTTTACATATACAATTACAGTTGCTGTTCCTAAATCAATTCCTACATCTTGCCCAAAACCAAACTTAAACATTTACATATCTTCCCTTCTACCTTTTATTACAATTTCGTTACAATTATATTACAAGATGATTATTTTTTCAACCATTTTTCAAAAAAAGATTTTGTCTTATGGTCAAATCTTATTTTACGAAATTTTACCCTTACTTTTCCTATTTAAGAAGAAATATCCCAATTTGAACATTTGTCTCATTAAGAAACGTCCCAAATTGGACACCCGATTAGATGCAAGTTTTATTATGTCGTATAATTTATGTGTTGGTAATCCAAGTGCTGTTGTGTAATTTCCTTCTATCTTTTCAACATGGACACAAAATTCATTTTGAATACCATATGCTGCTGCCTTGTCCATGGCATTTCCAGTATCTAGCCATTTTTCTATTTCTTCATCTGTTATGTCTTTTAAATATACTTTTACACCATCATATGTTTTATATTCTTTTAATTCACCTTTTTGTTCTATTAAAACACATAACCCTGTTATAATTTCATGAGTTCTATCCCCTTGAATTAATTCTTTTATCATTTCTTTAGCATGGTTTCGATTTCTCGCTTTTCCATATATTTTTCCATTTTTGGTTACAATTGTATCTGAACCAATAACAACTCTATCTCCATTTGTTCTATTATACACATTTTTTGCCTTAGTACAAGCAATTTCCATTACTTGCTCTTCAATAGATAAATTAGAATTTAGTTTTTCCTCTTCATTACTAACCATAACTTCAAAATTTGGAACAATTAATTTTAACAATTCTTTTCTTCTTGGAGATTGTGATGCTAATATAACTTTCATATTTGTTTGTTTCCTTTCTTAAGCTACAACATTGTTTTTAGAAAATTTTCAACTTTTAATTATTATTTTTTATTCTTTTCTCTTTCATTTTTCTTCTTTGTTTTACAATAATTACTACACCTATTGTTTTTCATCTGTCATACAAAATCCTTTATCCATATAAATAATTATAGATATCATAATCTCTTAATATTTTTCTTACATAATTATTGGTTTCTTTATATGGAATATTTTCTATATCTGAACCATCTGCTTGTATAATTTGTTTTTCTATCCAATTATTTACAGTTCCTATTCCTGCATTATAAGCTGCTAAAGCTACTTCTATATTTCCATACTGTTCTAATAGCATAGATAAATATTTAGTTCCAATATTAATATTATTATCAATATCTAATAGTTCTTGCTTTATATTTTCTATATTCAGTTCTATCCCATTTCTTTTTACCACTTCGACAGCTGTTCCTTCAACAATTTGCATCAAACCAATTGCTGATTTATTAGAAACTGCTTCATTATTAAAATTACTTTCTGCTTTTATTACTGCATAAATTAGATTTTCTTCTACACTATATTCGTTTGCATAGACAGATATAATTTCACTGTATGTTTTAGGATATAAAATTTTCAATAGTTTATCCTTAAACAGAACAAATAGTATGATTACCATGAATATCACAATAACCGTACCTATTATGATTTTATATTTGTTTTTTAACAAAGTTTTCTCTCCTTTTCAACTTTAAAACTCCCTAATATTTTCATTCATTTTTTAATAATTAATAAATATTATTATAAATGTTATTTACACTCATACCAATTTGTTGCTTCTGATAGTTCAGCTACAAGTGGAATTTTTAATTGTATTGCAGATTCCATTTCTTTTTTCATAATATCTTTTACTTCTTCTTTTTCATTTTCAGGTGCCTCTATCATCATTTCATCATGTACTTGTAAAATAATCTTAGCCTTTAATCCTCTTTTTTTCAATTTTTTGTTCACATTTATCATTGCTATTTTCATAATATCTGCTGCTGTTCCTTGTATTGGTGTGTTCATAGCTACCCTATTTCCAAATTGTCTTACCATATAATTTTTAGATTTAAGTTCTGGAACATATCTTCTTCTATGAAATAATGTTTCAACATATCCTTCCTTTTTTGTCTTTTCAATAATATTCTCCATAAATTGTTTTATTCCTGCATACTCTGTTAAATATTCATCTATATATTGTTTTGCTTTTTTTCTAGAAATTCCTAATTGTTCTGCTAAGCCAAAATCACTTATTCCATATACAATACCAAAATTTACTGCTTTTGCATTACTTCTTTGTTCTTTTGTAACCTCATCTATTGGTGTTTTAAATACTTTTGAAGCTGCTTGTTTATGAATATCTTCATTATGTTTAAATGCCTCTATCATATGTTTATCTTCTGAAATATGTGCTAATACCCTAAGTTCTATTTGTGAATAATCAGCATCTATATAGACTTTTCCCTTTTCTGGTTTAAATACTTTTCTTACTCTTTTTCCAAGTTCAAATCTTGTAGGAATATTTTGTAAATTTGGCTCTGTAGAACTAATTCTTCCTGTTGCTGTTATCGTTTGATGGAAAAATGAATGTATTCTTTTGGTTTTAGGATTGATAAATGGTTTCAATCCTTCTACATAAGTTGAATTTAGTTTCATTAATTGACGATATTCCAATATTTTCCCAATAATTGGGTCTTCTCGCTTTAGCTTCTCTAATACATCAACATCTGTAGAATATCCATTTTTTGTCTTTTTAATTACTGGTAATTTCATTTTTTCAAAAAGAATTTCTCCTAATTGTTTTGTTGAATTAATATTAAATTCTTCTCCTGCCATTTCGTGAATCACTTTTGTTAATACTTCTATTTGTGAAGTTAATTCTTTACCAAATTGATTTAGCTCTTCTTCATCTACATACATGCCATTCCATTGCATACTTGACAAAACTTCTACTGTTGGCATATCAATATTTGTATATAAGTCAAAACTGTCTGTTTCTTTTAATTTTTGTAAAATGATTGTATTTAATTTTTCGATAACATAAGCATATAAATTATATTTTTCTGATACCTTCTTTTCATCTTGTCCTTTATTTTCTTCAAATAAAGTCATTTGTTTTTGATTATTTTCATCTTCTCCTATATATTCATCAATATCTAATTCTAAATATTGCATAGCCAAATTTTTTATATCTAATTTATTATTTGTAGGATTTAAAATATATGCACCTATAGATATATCATTTTCAATACCTTCTAATGTAATCCCTTCTTGTTTTAGCAATATATATACTTTTGTCAAATTGATACTTGTTTTTTTAATTTCCACATCTTCAAATATATCTTTTAATTTTACAATTTCTTCTTGATTTAGTTTTATATAATATGCCTCTTGTTTTTCCTTATTATATATACTCATTCCTGTTATTTTTTCTTTAATGATATTTTCTGGATTGTCGTCATTTTCTGTTTGCAAATAAAATATCATGTTTTTTTGTGTTTTGATAATTTCTATGACCTCTTCTATTGATTTTTGAACAGTTTTAATTTCTACTTTATAATTTTCTTCTTGTTGCGTATTTTTTTCACCTGTTAAATGAAAACGTTCAATATATCTATTAAAATTTAATTCTTTAAATAATTTTAAAACTTTTTCTTTATCCCATTCTTCTACTTTAAACTGCTCTAATGTGTCTTCTATTGGAACTTCTAAATTAATTGTTCCTAATGTTTTAGATAATGTTGCTAATTCTTTATTTTCTTTAATCTTTTCTCTTTGTTTTCCTTTTAAGTCATCTTCATTTTTTTCGATTTTATCATATAAATTTTCAATAGAACCATATTTTTGAATTAGCAATAGAGCTGTCTTTTCTCCAATTCCTGGTACACCTGGTATATTATCTGAAGTATCTCCTTGCAAACCTTTTACTTCAATTAATTGTTTTGGCTCTATACCATAAGTTTCTATAATTTTACTTCTATCAAATAAATCTGTTTCTGTTTTTCCACCTTTTGTTCTAGGAATTCGAATGGTTACATTATCAGTAGCTAGCTGAAATGTATCTCTATCTCCTGATAGTATCGTAACATGAAGTCCTTGTTTTTCTCCATATCTAGAAAGTGTTCCTAAAACATCATCTGCTTCATATCCTTCTTTTTCTACGATATCGATATTCATTGCTCTTAAAATTTCTTTAATTAATGGCATTTGCTCTGCCAATTCGTCTGGCATTCCTTTTCGATTTGCCTTATACCCTTCATACATTTTATGTCTAGCAGTTGGTGCCTTTAAGTCAAAAGCAACCGCCATATATTTAGGATTTGTATCTTCTATCAATTTAAATAAAATTGCTAAAAAACCATATACTGCATTTGTATATTTTCCATCCTTTGTTGTTAGCATTTTACTTCCCATAATCCCATAAAATGCTCGATTCATGATACTATTTCCATCTATTAAATCAAAATTATCCATTTTCCACATTCCTTTCCTAAAATGCTCCACAAAATCATTTAAAATTTTATTTTGTCTGCTTCATACTGCTTTATTTTCTATTTTTCTATTTTTTTGAAAGTTATTTCTAAAAATTGAACATATACAAATACCTAACACCATAAAAAATGTAAATGGTGTTCCATTTTGCCAACCTTCACCATTGATTAAAAATACTGCATTTGCAAATTGACTGATTAATCCTATTTGTATAACAAGTTGTATTATATCTTTTCTTTGCCACATCATTAATGGAAACAACCACATAATATACCATGGTTGAAAATTAGTAATTAATAAAAATAAGAATGCTATTAAAAAATACTCTATTTTTCTAATTTCTTTTCTAAATTTGATTTGTTTCTTAAATAATAATGTTAAACAGGTAAAGAAATATATAATAACAAAAGAAATAAGACATACATGGTTAACATTAGAAACAAGATTTGGTATATCAAAATATTCCATTAATATAATATAAAAATTTTTAGCAAATTTTTCTTGCTGTGTGATAATTCCATTTAACACTTGTAAATCTTGTACATATATTAAATATGTAGCTACAATCACAAGTAAAAAAAGCATACCATATAAAAAACAATTCTTCAATCTTTCTAATAGTTTTTTATCTCTAAAATAATAAATAATGATAAATGGTAATAAAAGAATTGCAAAATATTTTATTGCCGTCGCCAATGCCAAAAATACAATACTAACAATTATGTTTTTTCGTTTTAATAAGAAATATAAAGATGCTAGTATAAAGGCAACAACATATATATCATTATGTGCATTTGCTATTCCTTCTATAAACATATATGGATTTAGTCCATATATCAATACAAATAATCTTCTTCCTGTTATTTTATATATAATATAACAATTTAGTAAATGAATTGCCATATTAATAAGTTTAAATATAAAAAGTGCTATATCAATATTTCCAAATATCATTCCAGAAACAATTTTACATATAAATGTCCAGACTGGTCCATAAACAACAGTTGTATTCCCCCAGTCATTTTCATATCCTTTGGCTAAAACAGTATCTTGTTCTAGGTATTTACTATTTTCTCCACTTTCCACAAAATCTTTTATTGTTACATAATAGGGGTTTTGACCATATTTACTGTCTAGTCTTCCAACACCTAAATAATAAAATACATCTGAACTAAGAAATGGTATGACAAGTACAAAAAACAATGAAATAATTGCTATATAGATATATATTTGCTTTACGTTTTTAAATAAGCTTTTTCTATTTTTTAATATTAAGAAATAGCCAATTGTTAAAATTACTAATATAGCAATATACATCATTGCTTGGTCTACTCTATTAGAATCATTTAAACAAAATTTAAAATATTCATTAAAATTTAAAACTGTTCCATTTTGCAATATATATCCTATCGATGGAATTGCAAACATAATTGCAGCAATGATAAATAATCCTAATATTATTTTTTTATCTTTCAATAGATTTTTTGTAGTTTCTTTCATCTATCGATTCTCCTTTTGTTATTTTTATACGATACTTGCTTTTTTCCTATCTTTCTCAATTTTTTCTGATACCTATCCTCTTCTGAAAAGATACAGCCACAATATTTTTGCATATACAATCCTAATTCTCTAGCTTTTGCTTGTCCTTCTCTAAATCCTATACGAAAATCTCTATATAAAAATTCTACTCCATATTTTTTTGCCATTTGGTTTGCTACTTCTATCAATGCTTCATGATTTTGATATGGACTTACTAATAGTGTTGTAGAAAAATGTGTATAACCATTTTCTTTAGCATATTTTGCTGTTTGCTCTAATCTCACTGGATAGCAGTATTTGCTGCATCTTGTTTGTAAATTATTTACAACATTCTTACAAAATTCATCTAATCCGTAATTTTCTTCAAATATAGCTTCTACATTGATACTTTTAGTATATTCTTTTAAACAATCTCGCCTTAGCTTGTACTCCATATATGGATGAATATTTGGATTAAACCAATACACTGTTGGTTCAATTTTTTCTTTTCTTAATGTATCTATACAATACACACTACATGGTGCACAACAAGTATGTAATAATAATTTCATTTTTCAACTTCCTTTTCTTTTTATTTTTTAAGCTTTCACTATATATAATTTTTTCAAATTCTATAATGGTAAACATAAAAATATCCCATTAAGAAACGTCCCCATTGGGACATTCATATCCCAAGTGTTTATATGCTGGTGGCAACACTACTCTTCCTCTTAAAGTTCTTGCAATAAATCCAATTTGAATTAAAAATGGCTCATACACATCTTCAATTGTATCTACTTCTTCTCCTACAGTTGCAGCTAATGCTTCTATTCCAACTGGTCTTCCTGCATATTGTACAATCATAGTGTCTAATATTTTTCTATCAATCTCATCTAAACCTAATTCATCAATTTCTAATTTATTTAAAGCATGTTTTGTAATTTTTAAAGTAATATCTCCATCTCCTAATACTGCAGCATAATCTCTTACTCTTTTTAATAAACGATTGGCAATTCTAGGAGTTCCCCTTGACCTTCTAGCAATCTCAATTGCTGCCTCTTCTTCTATTTTGACATCTAATATCCCAGATGACCTTTTTACTATTTTAGTTAAATCTTCTATTGAATATAATTCTAATCTATGCACAATTCCAAATCTATCCCTTAATGGTGTGGTTAGTGACCCTGCTTTTGTAGTTGCACCAATTAATGTGAATTTAGGTAAATCTAACCTAATTGACCTTGCACTTGGTCCTTTTCCTATAATAATATCTAATGTATAATCTTCTAAAGCTGGATATAAAATTTCTTCTACACTTTTACTAAGTCTGTGAATTTCATCTATAAACAAAACATCAAACTCTGAAAGATTTGTAAGAAGTGCTGCTAAATCTCCTGGCTTTTCAATTGCTGGACCAGATGTAATTTTAATATTAGAATTCATTTCATTTGATATAATATTAGATAACGTTGTTTTTCCAAGTCCTGGAGGTCCATATAAAAGAACATGGTCTAATGGTTCCCCTCTTTTTTTAGCTGCTTCTATATATATTTTCATGTTTTCTTTAATTTTATCTTGTCCAATATATTCATTTAAAGTTTTAGGTCTTAATGAGTTTTCTAGTCGTTCTTCTCCTGTATTTTCTAGTTCTGGACTGATAATTCTGTCTTCCTCCATTTTATCATTTCCTCCTTTTTTGTCCAATTGGGGCTTGAGGGATTTTGGGGACGGACTCATTTTTCCCTTTTTATTTAAGTTTTAGAATTTTTTAAATTTTTTATAAAAAAGGGAAAAATGAGTCCGTCCCCAAAATCCCTCAAGTTCCCACATTGGTCATTATTTTAGCAAATTGTTAATACTAATTGAAATTGATATATCTAATTCTTTTCTCATATCATCATAATATTCTTTTAGCAAATTTTTCTCTTCTTCTGCTATTTCTTCTAAATTAACTTCTTCTCCGTTTTCTCTTTTGAACCATTTTTCATCATAATAGTATCTGCTTGTGACAATTCTTTCGTTGTTTAAAGATATAAAATCTTTTCTAGCAAACATATTTGTTCCTAGGCTTATACCAGGTTCACTATTTATTAAATAGGCAAATGTTGGTTTTATATCTAATTTACTAACTGGTTTTTCAATTTTTATATTTTTAATTCCTGGAATTTTCATTCCACATGCGACTCTTATATAGTTTAATTTTATGTCTGTATCTGTTACGTCTGGATTTATTGTTTTTAGAAAGTCTTGTAATTCTTCATTATACATATCAACTCCATTATGGTCACCAAATAATAGTATAACTGTATCATCATATAAATTTGCTTCTTTTAATTCATCTATAAACACGCCAAATGCATAATCTGCATAGTTTACAGATTCTAAATAGTTACCCAAAAATGTGTCTTTATATTTTCCCACATCAATATTCACTTTGTTTCTATCTTGCAATCCGTCTAAGCTAAATGAAGTATGTGAAGATGCTGAAACAATGTAAGAAACAAATGGCATATTATAATTTTTTAATTTTTCTACTGCTTGCTTATATAGTAGTTCATCTGATAAATATCCCATTATATTTTCTGATGTATCTGCAAATTGGTCTTTTAATTCTATATTGTCTACTCCAAATTCTTTATATACATTTTCTCTATTCCAGAAGAAACCATAATTCCCATGCATATAAGATGTGGTATAGCCTTTATTCTTAAACATTGTAAAAATATCATCATATTCATTTGTGTAATATCGACTATATGACATTCCATTTTCCATTGGATATAAAGAAGTTACTGTTGAAAATTCTGAATCTGCTGTTGATGAATAACTTTGCATAAACATATTGGATATTTCTATATTTTCGTTTATAAATTTGTTTAAGTTAGGTGTAATTTCTTTTCCATTAATTTCTTTATTAATTACAAATTCTTGAATAGATTCTAGTTGCAAAATAATGACATTTTTTCCATTTGCTATTCCTTGTAAATCATAATTTGTTTTTCCGTAATTTTCATCATATTTTTCTTTTAAATCATCATATGCTTCTAGTACATCTTCTTTTTTTGTATATTTAGCTTGTTTTTTTATATTAATCGTATTTTCTATATCTGCTATATGATAACCATATATTGTAGCTTTTTTTACTTGCATATCTTTATTAAATGGATCTTCTTTCGTTTTTTCAATAAAGTCCACATCAATTTTAAAAAATACAATAATTGCTACAACTCCTACTGCTATTTTTGCAATTTTCTTTTTTAAATCTATTTTTCCTTTTTTCCTAATGTTTACTGTTTTCGTGCATATTCCAATCGCTATTATTATAATATCTATGAAATATAGAATTTCTTTTACTTGTAATAACATTGGCAGTGTATCCATAATCTCTTCTCCATATTGGAGATTCATCATTTGAGCTACTGATAGTACAGAACTTGAATATGTGTGATATAAGTTATCAGCAAATAACAATACACTAATGAATACATCTACAACAATTGTTGTGATACATCTTCCTCTATTGGGTAATGTACATATCATACAAATGATTGTTGCTAAAAATGCAATTGTCCCCAAAACAGTATCTTTATCCATAACTTCTCTTATCGATATTGTGTTTTGATAAAAAAAGATGGTTTTTAAAAGTAATATAATCCCTACTATTATTGGAAACCATATAGAATTTAAAAAATTGTTTAGTTTCTCTTTAATTTTTTTTAGTATTTGTTCTTTGTTTATTTCTTTTTTTAGTTCTATAATTTTATCTTCATTTTGTTTGTCTTTTATTTTTTTATTTACCTTTTCATTTATTCTTTCCTTCAAACTTTTTCCTCTTTCTTTTTTATATACCATCTATAAAATCTTCTATAATTTTTAGCATTTTACTATTATTTTCTGTATATGGATTTGGCTCAAACTTGTCTATTTTTTTTATTGCCTCTTCTAATTCTTCTACTGATTCAATTCCTATAATATTGCCATTTTTATTAAATTTCTCCACAATTTCTTTTTGATGATTATTTACATGTTCTCCATACATATGTAAGCGTGGCACAGCAATCACTTTTTTTCCTTTCTCAAGAGATGTTATAATTGAGCCAACCCCCCCATGTGTAATAATATAATTTGCTTCTTCTTCTAACTTATCTAACTCTTCTCTTGAAATAAAATCTAGTATTTTCATTTTTTCATTTCTTGGTTGATATTTTGTATATCCAGCTTGTACAACCACTTCTTCTTTGATTATTTTTTTATCAATCAAGTTATCTATTTCTTCTAATAATCTTTGAAAAGAATTATTTTGTGTTCCTAACATTACGAATACCATTAATAAATCGAACCTCCATAAACTGCTTTTGGATATAATTTTAACATTTCTTCCCATTGCACAATAAATAAATCGGCAATTGGATAAAGTAATCTTCCTGTTGCTGTTTTTTTATTTGTATTTGCAAAGGTTTCTATATAAATTATTTTACTTCCAAATAATTTTCCTAATAGACACATTGGTCCTGCAGTATGTGTTCCTGTAGTTACTATTACTTTTGGTCTTAATTTAAAATAGAAATATACTGTTTTAATGCATAAATACAAATATTTAAATATATATGTAAATAATTTTGCTCTTGTTCCATAAGGCAGAAAATCTAGTTTCTTGCCATATGTATCTTTTAATTTTTCATTTACTTTATCTTTTTCAGTTATGATATGATAATCATATTTTTCAAATAAAGGTGCTAGTTGTAGTAATTCATTTAAATGACCACCTGTACTTGAAATAAATAATACTTTTTTCTTTAAATCTTTTCTCTTTGAATCTTTTTTCATTTCCTTTTATTAGCTTTCCTTTTTACTTTTATATTTTTACTATACTATTTTCTTAGGTATTTAACTTTTTTACTATATGTCTTTTATTTTTCTTGTATATTATATCTTTTTTTGAATTATCTGTCTAGTAAATACAAAAATAAAAAAGAAACAAAGTCATACCTTGTTTCTTTAATTTTTATTTAATTATCCAAATATACCTCTCTTTTTGATAGGTGGTTGTTCATTCATGGTCTTTGCCAGTTGTACTAACAATTCTCTTTGTTCTTTAGAAAGTCGTTTTGGTGTTTGTACATTAACTGTAAATACAAAATCACCAACAGAATTTGAGCTTACAGCTTTAAAGCCTTTTCCTCTTATGACAAATTTTGTTCCAGTTTGTGTTGCTTCCGGTATTTTATATTTTTCTTTGCTTCCATCTACCATTGGTATTTCTAGTTCTGCTCCTAAAGCTGCTTGCGTAATGGTAATTGGTATATCACAATATACATTATTTCCTTTTCTTGAATATATACTATGTTTCTTTAATTTAACAGTTATATATAAATCTCCTTTAGGTCCACCTTTTTCTCCTGGTTCTCCTTCACCTCTTAATACAACTGTTTGACCATCATCAATACCAGCTGGTATCTTTACTTTTATTTTTGGTTGTTTTCTAACAGTTCCTTTTCCTCTGCAATTTTCACAAGGTTCTTTTATCACTTCACCTGTACCATGACAATTTGTACAAGTTCTAGTTGTTTGCATTTGTCCTAGAATTGTATTTTGCACTTGTCTAATTTGTCCTGTACCATTACAAGTTGGACATTTTGTAACAGATGTTCCAGGTTTTGCACCACTTCCATGGCAGACAGTACATTCTTCGTTTCTTGTAATTGTGATTTCCTTTTCAACACCTAAAAAAGCTTGTTCAAATGTTATATCAATTTGAAGATTTAAATCTGCACCCTTTCTTGGTCCATTTTGTTTTCTACTACTAGCTCTACCTCCAAAACCTCCACCAAAGAATGAAGAAAAAATATCTCCTAAATCTCCAAAATCACTAAAACCATCAAATCCTGAAGAAGTATAAGAATAATAGCCATTTCCTCCACCAAAAGGACCTCCTGCTCCGTTAAATCCTTGTGGTCCATCTGGTCCAAATTGGTCATACATTCTTCTTTTTTGTGGATCTGATAAAGTTTCATATGCTTCATTCACTTCTTTAAATTTAGCTTCTGCTTCTTTTTTATTGTCTGGATTGGCATCTGGATGATATTTTTTTGCTAATTTTCTATATGCTTTTTTTAATTCATCATCTGTTGCATTTTTATTGACACCTAAAACCTCATAATAATCTCTTTTTCCTGCCATTCTTTCAACCTTCTCCTCTTTTAAAAATTTTCTCTTTGTACTATTTTTCGTTCTCTTGCCAAGTCATGATGTTGATATTTTTCCTCACCCACATAATATGCTATCCATCTTTTTTGTTCATCTGAAACAAATTCATAAAAAAACTGCACTCATATTTTACTCCTTTTGTCCAATTTAACAAAAAGGGAAATTTGAGTCCGTCCCCAAAATCCCTTTTTATTCATTACTTGTTGTCATCTTCTACCTTATAATCTGCATCATATACATTTCCGTCATTTCCTTGTGCATTTCCATTATCTTCTGCTCCTGCTTGTGCAGCATTTGGGTCAGCTCCTTGAGCTCCATTTGGATTTGCATTTTTATATAATTGTTCTGACATATCATAGAATACTTTTGTTAATTTTTCTGTTGCTTCTTTGATTTTTTCTGTATCATTTGATTCTAATGCTTTCTTTGTATTATCAATTTCTGTTTCAACTTTTGCTTTTTCTTCTCCGCTAATTTTATCTCCTAAGTCTTTTAATGTTTTTTCACTGTTATATACTAAACTTTCAGCATTATTTCTAACTTCGATTTCTTCTTTCTTTTTCTTATCCTCAGCTGCATGTGCTTCTGCATCTTTTACGGCTTTATCAATGTCTTCATCTGTTAAATTTGTTGAAGCTGTGATTGATACATTTTGACTATTTCCTGTTGCCATATCTTTTGCAGATACGTGAACAATACCGTTTGCATCTATATCAAATGTTACTTCGATTTGTGGTACTCCTCTTGGTGCTGCTGGAATTCCTGTTAATTGGAATCTTCCTAATGTTTTGTTATATGCAGCCATTTCTCTTTCACCTTGTAATACGTGAACCTCAACTGATGTTTGACCATCTGCTGCTGTTGAGAAGATTTGTGATTTTTTAGTTGGTATAGTTGTATTTCTTTCAATTAATTTTGTAAATACACCACCATATGTTTCAATACCTAATGATAATGGTGTTACATCTAGTAATACTAAATCTTTTACATCTCCTGATAAAACACCACCTTGAATAGCTGCACCAATTGCAACACATTCATCTGGGTTAATTCCTTTATCTGGTTCTTTTCCTGTTATTCTTTTTACAACTTCTTGTACAGCTGGTACTCTTGTAGAACCACCAACTAATAATACTTTATGAATATCATTTGAAGTTAATCCTGCATCTTTTAATGCTTGATTTACAGGTCCTGCAGTTGCTTCTACTAAATCATGAATTAATTCTTCAAATTTTGCTCTTGTTAATGTAACATCTAAGTGTTTTGGTCCTGTGCTATCTGCTGTGATGAATGGTAAGTTGATTTGTGTTTGTTGAACACCAGATAATTCTATTTTTGCTTTTTCTGCTGCTTCTTTTAATCTTTGCATTGCCATTTTATCTTGTTTTAAGTCAATTCCATTTGATTTTTTGAATTCATCTACTAAATAATCAATTATAGCGTTATCAAAGTCATCTCCACCTAAATGTGTATTACCACTTGTAGATAAAACTTCAAATACTCCATCACCAATATCTAGAATAGATACATCAAATGTTCCTCCACCTAAATCATAGATTAATATTTTTTGATCTTGTTCTTTATCCATTCCATAAGCAAGTGCTGCTGCTGTTGGCTCATTGATAATTCTTAATACTTCTAGTCCTGCAATTTTACCTGCATCTTTTGTTGCTTGTCTTTGGCTATCATTAAAATATGCTGGTACTGTAATAACTGCTTGTGTTACTTTTTGTCCTAAATAGTTTTCTGCGTCAGCTTTTAGTTTTTGTAAAATCATTGCTGAAATTTCTTGTGGTGTGAAAGCATCTCCTTCAATATTTACTTTATCAGCTGTTCCCATTTTTCTTTTAATAGAAATAACTGTATTTTCTGGATTTGTAACTGCTTGACGTTTTGCAATTTGTCCAACTAGTCTTTCACCATTTTTAGAAAATGCAACAACTGATGGTGTTGTTCTATTTCCTTCTGCATTTGGTATAACGACTGGTTCTCCTCCTTCCATAACTGCTACACATGAATTTGTTGTTCCTAAGTCAATTCCTATAATTTTTCCCATTTTAAATTCCTCCCATAATAAATTTATATTTTAAAATTAATAACTTTTTATATCTTGTCATTCTTTTTTAAATTTTGAATGATTTTTCGATTGTTTTCTAATTGTTCTTTTGAAACTTTCTTCATCCATTCTTCTTTTGTCATTTTTGATAAACTTAAGTTAGATAATTCTTTATATCCAATTTCTTCTCCAAGCCATTTAGGCTTTTCAAATGTATTTGCTATATTCTCATTTGGAAATTCTATTTCTGCTGTTAACAAGCCTTCTAAATATTCATAATATATATCCATTTCGACTTGTAAATTGTTTTCAATTGGTATCACCATTCTAGTCTTTTTTATGATATTATTTATTTTGTTTTTTAACAATTCATTATATTCATTTTCTTGTATAGAATTTTCAATTTCATATATATTTGCTATCTTTTCAAAGTTTTTATCAGATTCTATATCTCCCTTTGTTTTGACTGTATAAATATATTCCGTTGTATTAGACTTTTTATTTTGTATTTTTCGAATTCTAATTACTGTGTTTATGTCTCTATAAATAAATGCTTGCTCTATATGGATTATATCTCTTATTTGCAAGTCTTCAGGAAGATAATTTACAGAATATTTTCTTTCTATTTCTTGTTTCATCTTAACTCCTCGTTTAGTTTGCTACTACCACCATAGAATGTCTAATCACTTTTGTACCAATCTTATATCCTTTTCTGTATTCTTGAACAATTTCTTTTTCACCTTTTGTATCATCTTGAACACTACTTACTGCTTCATGTAACTCAGGATCAAAAGTTTCTCCTAACGCTTTTATTTCTTCTACACCTTTTGCTTTTAATGTATCTTGGAATTGTTTTAATACCAATTCTATTCCTTTTTTGTACTCTTCATCTTTTGTCTCTACTTTAGCAGCATTTTCTAAGTTATCTAGTATTGGAAGCATAACTTCTACAACATCTGATAATATCGAATTATATAGATTATCTCTTTCTTTTGCACTTCTTTTTTTGAAGTTTTCAAATTCTGCTAAAATTCTTTTATATCTATCATCTAGCTCATCATATTCTGATTTTGGCACAATTTCTTGTTCTTTTTTTGTGTTTTTGCTTTCTACTTTTTCTTCCTTTTTTTCTAATTCTTCATTTTTTTCTTTGTCAGCCATTATTAAACCTACCTTTCTCAAATTTATTCTATTTCTTTTAATTTTTTGTTAATATATTTCATAACAGAAATTACTTTTGAATAATCCATTCTTTTAGGGCCAATAATTCCAATCGTTCCTAAGTCCTTACCATTAACTTTATGTTTAAAAGTTACAACACTAAAGTCTTTTAATTCTTCTTTCTGATTTTCTTCTCCAATATATACATGAATATCATCTGCAAATCCAGAATCTAGCATATCTGTTACCAATTCTTTAGTATCTAAGACATTAACAAAATTTTTTGCCACTTCTAAGCTATTGAATTCTGGTAAATCAAATGATTTATTAGCACCTTCTAAATAAATATGTTCTTCTTCTAATACTCTTTTTATTTGTTCTATAATTGGTTTTATAACATTTATACTATATGTCATTTCATCATACAAATATTCTTCTAAAGGTCTATCAATCGTTTCAATCGGTTGTCCTTTTAACTTTTTATTGAACATATAATTAATAGTTTCTACTTGTTTTTCTGTTACATCTTCATCAAATTTGATAATCGTTTCTTTTACTAACCCACTATCTGTTAGGATTACTGCCATCATCATTCTTGAACCTAATAGCACAAATTTAATTTCTTCTATAATCTGGCTGTTTGCCTTTGGTCCTATAGATACTGTTGTATAATGTGTTACCTCTGATATGGTATTTGCTGCAATTTTTGTTAAATCTTCAATTTCATTTACCTTTGTTTCTAATTTATCACTAATATATTTAATTTCTTCTAGGCTTATATCATCATCTTTTAACAATTCATCTACATAATACCTATATCCTTTTTCAGAAGGTACTCTACCACTTGATGTATGGGTCTTATCTAAGTATCCTGCTTTTTCCAAATCTGCCATTTCATTTCTAATGGTTGCACTACTATAGTCTAATCCATGATTTGTTGTTAATGCATTTGAACTGACTGGCTCTGCTGTATTAACATATTCTTCAACTATTGCTTGTAATACTTTCTTTTTTCTATCATCTAACAATTGTTTCACCTCTTTTAGATTAAATTGTTAGTTTATCTTTTATTGGCTTTTTCATTTTTCTATGTTTTGCTTTTTGTTTTAGCACTCTTGTTGTTTGTTTGCTAACTTCATATATATTATACCCGATTTTAGCACTTGTCAATATATTTTGCTAAAATATTTTGTGAATTTTTTGTGAACATTGCTATAACAAAAATAGCAAGCATAACTTACTATTTTTTACTAATTAGATATATGCATCTATTCTAAATTAAACTATAAACGATAATTCCTAATGCTTGTATAATAAATAAATTTAACATATTAGATGTTAATAAATTATTTGTTGCTTCTATAACACCTAACGCCTTCTTTTCTTCTTTTTCTTTATAATGCTTTTGTGATTCAAAAAAAGTAATTAATTCTGGAATACTCGTTATGAAGCCCAATAAAATCCCCAGAATATATTCAGCTATATTAAATTTTTCTGCTAAATTTTCTAAAACATTTCCAAGTGCGTTTCCAATAACATATAATAAAATACCAGCTAAAATTATATAAAGTACATATATATAACTCTTTTTATTTTGTTTTCTTTTCTCTTCTTCTATCTCTTCATATTCTTGCCAAATTTCTTTTTTATCCATATATTTTTCATGTACCTTTTTCGTTATCCATGTAAATATAAAATACAAAATAATAAATATAATAGCCATTATTAATGTTATATCTTTTTCATTTTTTAATAAAATAACTGGTATTAGAATTGTTAAAAACACAAATACTAACTGTATGATAATTGCTTTATTTTTTAGTTGTTTTTGATTTTTATGAATTATTATAGATGTTATATATTGAATAAAATTAATAATATTGGAACTTAAAATATTATATATACTTGTATTTGCTAATCCCTTAATACTTGAAATGATTACTGTTAAAAATTCTGGTATAGATGTCGCTACTCCAGAAATATTTCCTATTGTTCTTGGTTTTAAATTTAAATTTTCTGCCAAACCCCTTAATGCCTTTACAAGTATAAATTTTGAAATTATGACAATTGTCACTGCATATACAAAAAATTTTATAATTTCTATTATCATTTTCTCTTTTTTTCTCCTCTTAATTTATTTACTATTTTTTCCTATTTATACATTATTTATAACAATAAAAATATTCTTTTTTATTACATACTAAAAAAGGTATAACGGCACCCACCATTATACCTCTTTCATCTTTAATTAAACATAGATGCCTTCTGCTTATAGTGAATAAAATCTTTTGTCATATACGCTGGTTTCATCTTAAACTTTTTTTCCAAAAATGCTTTGGATGGTTTGTTTTTATGTCTTACACAAAATTCCAGTTCTTTGTATCTTGTATTTTCCACTATATATTTTGCAAATTCACAGATTGCTTCTTTGCAGTATCCTTTTCTTCGCATTTTAGCAGACACAAAATAGGAAACTTCCATTACTTTTTTTGGTTTTTTCTCACCAAGAATCATGCCTACAATTTCATCTTGCTCATCTAGTATTTTGAAAGCTTCATAATTGCATGAGTTAACACATAATTCCATTAAATCTTGTGCTTCTTCTAATGTTTCACAATAAGCTAACCGAAAAAATTTTTTAACATCTGCATCTTTAGAAATTTTTAAATATGCATTCGCATCATTTAACTTAAATCTTTCTAACCGTATCATACTTTCCTCCATTTAGTTGTTTTATTTATTTATATATTATACATTAATTTTATGTATACTGTCAATTAAATCATTGTATGTCCCATAAATTCACTTATTTTTATTGCCTTTTATTGTAAAATAGTATATAATGACCTCATAATTGTAAAGGAGCGTGTGTATATGGAAGAAGTAAAAATTGGACGAGTTTATCGCCACTTTAAAGGAAATTATTATTTTGTAGAAAATGTGGCTTATGACTCGGAAACAAAAGAAAGAATGGTTGTTTATAAAACTTTATATCCAAGAGAGGATGGACGCTCCATCTGGGTAAGACCTGAGAAAATGTTTTTAGAAGAAATTCCTGAAAGACCAGATAATATCACTGGTCAAAAAACAAGATTTATTTTAGTAAATGATTTAGAAAAAGATTATACAAAAAAATAGAAAATTTATAATTTATAATTTAAAATGTCCTAATAGGAAACGTCCCCATTGGGCACAAGAAAAAAGGAGGATAATATATGATAGATATTAAATTTTTAAGAGAACATCCTGATGTTGTAAAAGAAAACATCAAGAAAAAATTTCAAGATCATAAATTGGTTATGGTAGATGAAGTAATTGAATTAGATAAAAAAAATAGAGAAGCTCAACTTACTGGTGATAACTTAAGAGCTGAAAGAAAAGCTTTAAGTTCTCAAATCGGAGAATTGATGAAAACTGGTAAAAAAGCTGAAGCTGAAAAGATTAAAACACAAGTTCAAGAAATTAATGAAAAATTAGAAAGAAATGAGAAATTAGAAGCAGAATATACTGAAGAAATAAAAACAAGAATGATGAAAATTCCAAACATCATGCACGAATCAGTTCCAATTGGTAAAGATGATTCTGAAAATGTAGAAGTTCAAAAATTTGGAGAACCAATTGTTCCAGATTATGAAATCCCTTTTCATGGTGAAATATTAGAAAATTTAGGTGGATTAGATTTAGATAGCGCTAGACGAGTTTCTGGTAATGGATTTTACTACTTACTAGGTAATGTTGCAAGATTACATTCTGCTGTTTTAACTTATGCTAGAGATTTTATGATTAATAAAGGATTTACCTATTGCATCCCACCATTTATGATTAGAAGTGATGTTGTAACTGGTGTTATGAGTTTTGAAGAAATGGATGCTATGATGTATAAAATTGAAGGAGAAGATTTATATCTAATTGGTACTTCTGAGCATTCTATGATTGGTAAATTTAAAGATCAAATCTTAAGAAAAGAAGATATGCCATATACAATGACTTCTTACTCTCCTTGTTTTAGAAAGGAAAAAGGTGCTCATGGAATAGAAGAACGTGGTGTTTATAGAATTCATCAATTTGAAAAACAAGAAATGATTGTTGTTTGTGAACCTGAAGATAGTTGGAATTGGTATGACAAAATGTGGTCATACACAGTTGAATTCTTTAGAAGTATGAATATTCCTGTGAGAACTTTAGAATGCTGTAGTGGGGATTTAGCAGACTTAAAAGCAAAATCTTGTGATGTAGAAGCATGGTCTCCAAGACAACAAAAATATTTTGAGGTTGGAAGTTGTTCAAATCTAACAGATGCACAAGCAAGACGTTTAGGTATTCGTATTAAAGGAGAAAAAGGAAATTACTTTGCACATACCTTGAATAATACAGTTGTTGCTCCACCTCGTATGTTAATTTCTATTATGGAAAATAATTATCAGCCAGATGGTAGTGTCATTATTCCAGAAGTTCTAAGACCATATATGGGTGGACTTGAAAAAATCGAACCTAAGAAAAACAAATAATCATTAAATAAATTTTATATTTTATGTTTTTAATTTTTTAATTTTTAATTAAAATTTATATACTATTCTAAAAGGAGAAAAATATTATGAATAAAAATATTACAATAATTGTTGGCGCTAAATGGGGCGACGAAGGAAAAGGAAAAATAGCTGCAATCGAGGCACAAAATGCAAAATTAGTTATCAGAGCGACAGGTGGAAGTAATGCTGGACATACTGTCATATATAAAGGACAAAAATTACCATTACATTTAATACCAGGAGGAATTGCTTATCCTCAAACAACTTGTATTATTGGTCCTGGAGTTGTTCTTGATTTAGAAGTATTATTCCAAGAAATTGCATTTCTAAAAAAATGCGGTATTCCTGATATTGAATCAAGATTAAAAATCAGTGGACGTACACATGTAACACTTCCTTATCATAAAGATTTGGATGCTTTACATGAATCTTTAAAGAACAAACCTGTTGGAACAACAAAAAGAGGAATTGGACCAACTTATGCAGATAAAAGTAATCGTGTTGGTATTAGAATGTATGATTTACTTCTTCCAGAAGATGAATTAATTCATAAAATCGAAGAAGCTACAAAACTTCATAACCAAGTTTTTAAAGCCAATAATATGGAAGACTGTATTGTAGATAGTCAAAAATTAGGTAAACAATATCATCAATATGGAGAAGAATTAAAAAATTATATTGCAGATATTGAACCACTAATTTTCAATAGTATTAGAAATAATGATAAAATTGTCGTAGAAGGTGCACAAGCTTTCCGTTTGGATTTAGATCATGGTGATTACCCAATGGTTACAAGTTCACATCCAGTTGTTTCTGGTACACTTTGTGGTGCTGCTTTACCACCTCAAGCTTTAAATGTTGTTATTGGTGTTGATAAAGCATATAACAGTAGAGTTGGTAATGGTCCTTTCCCTACTGAATTACCTGCTTCACTTGATGAAAATGGAAATGTAATAAAAGATGCTACTCCTTTAGAAGGTGACATTGTTCGTGATTTAGGTCATGAATATGGTACAACAACTGGCCGTCCTCGTAGATGTGGATGGATGGACTGCCCTATTCTTTGTTCTGCAAAATTCACATCTGGTATCGATTATTTATGTTTAAATCATTTAGATACTTTAGGTGAAATTGGTAAAAAATTAGGATATGTTAAAGTTTGTACAAGTTATATATATAAAGGTAAAAAAATTCATCATTATCCTGATGATATTATGGTATCAGGTGAAATGCCTGAACCTATTTATGAAACATTAGAAGGTGGTTGGACAATTGATTCTTCTTGCAAATCTTATGAAGACCTTCCAGAACTTGCAAAACAATTTGTTGAAATTGTAGAAAAAGCTTCTGGTATTCCTGTTAAATATTTAGGAACTGGTCCTGCAAGTGATGATTTAATTGTAAGAGACATATAGAAATATCTAAGGGAGCTTATGCTCTCTTTTCTGTTTGAAAAAAGCAATTATATATGTTATGATAGTTGTAAAGATTATGAAAGGAATATGTGATATATTCATATATTATATGGTAGAAAAATATGAACATAAAAAATCCAAAATTTGAAATATCAGCAGTTGGTCCAAAACAATATCCAAAAAATCATTTACCTGAAATTGTTCTGGTTGGAAAATCCAATGTCGGAAAATCTAGTTTTATTAATACCATGATAAATAGAAAGAAACTCGCTAGAACCAGTAGTGAACCTCGGAAAAACACGCCAAATAAACTTTTATAATATGGATAATCTTTTCTATTTTGTAGACTTACCAGGTTATGGATATAGTAAAATGTCTAAAAAAGAACAAGAACAAGTAGGAAAATTTATTGAGCAATATTTATTTCACAGAAAAGAAATTACTCTAATTATCTTTTTAATTGATATTAGACATGCTCCTACTAATAATGACAAACTTATGTATAACTATATCATCTCTTCTGGATTGCCTTGTTTAATTCTTGCTAATAAAGCTGATAAAATTGCAGTTACAAAAGTAGATGATACTGTAAAATCACTACAAAAAGAATTAAATCCAATTGGTGATATTCCAACTCTACCTTTTTCTTCTGAAAGAAAAATTTACACAGAAGAAGTTTGGAATCTTATCGATCAATTTCTATTGAACGAATGATAATTAATGTGGAAAGTTTCTAATAAAGTTATTATATAAAATGTTGATATATTTAACATTCTAATTCAATATAAATATTAATAAATTTAATAGATATATCAACATTATTTTATCTATATATTCTTTTTTTTAGAATTTATAGCCTTATGTATTATTCCTAAAACGATAATCGAACTTATTACCAGTATTAATACTTTTGAAGATAAAATCATTCTTCTCAAAATCCCAATTTTGGGAAGAATCTTTACAACCTTTCCTAACACTTGTGAGCGTTGTATTGGACTATCTTCTGTATTATTAGCATCTCCCTTTGCTATCAATTCATCATTTTCATTATTTCGAATTAATCTATGTGTTATAAAATTTTCTTCTTCTTGGTACACAATAATATCATTTTCTTTTACTTCTTTTGTAATTTCTACAATTACGGCATCCCCTATTTCTATTGTACCTGACATACTCCCTGTTGCTACTTCAAAAACTGTATATCCAAAAATATTGGGATATGGATTATGTAATATTTTTATTTGAATTAGATAATATATACCTACTATAATTAATAAAAATGTAAAAATGACTACTATATTTAAAATAATACTTTCTATTTTGTTGATACCTTTCTTAATTTTTATTTCTTTACTCATATACAATAATTTCTTCTCCTAAATATTGACTAACATGAAATTAATTATAAAATTATCTTTTTTCATTATGGTATTTTTTATATTTCTTCTTTTCTTTCTTCTAATTTTGTTATCATTTTCAATGCTTTTTCTCTTGGAATCATAATAATATGTCCACATCCTTGACATTTCATTTTAAAATCCACACCAATTCTTGTTATTTCCCATAATTTACTGCCACAAGGATGTACTTTTTTGGTTCTTACAATATCCCCTATTTTATACTCCATTTTTAACTCCTTTACAAAAAAGGTTGCCAAAATGACCCGTCCCCTTTGGCAACTTTTTCATTAGTTTTTCGCTTTTTCAAATCTTTTTTCTATACTTTCTTTTCCTAATACTTGCATAATTTCATACATAT
The DNA here is from genome assembly GCA_944386675.1 of uncultured Clostridia bacterium. Taxonomy (GTDB): domain Bacteria; phylum Bacillota; class Clostridia; order TANB77; family CAG-508; genus CAG-269. The sequence goes on from CALXBY010000016.1 coordinate 24,167, forward strand.
CTGGTGTATTTGTTCTTCCAGTTAAAGCAACTCTTAAAACTGTGCTTACATCTCCTACATGTGCTTTATAGCTTTCAGGATTTGCTTTAAATTCTTTTACTTCTCTTGCGTATCCAAGTTCTCCTGCAAGTTCCTTTATTTTGTCAAACCAAGTTTGCTTATCATCATTTTCATCATAATAGTTTTTCATATATAAATCCAATATTTTATCAACATCTTCTTTTTCATTGATAACTTGATATGGATATTCTTGCTCTTTAGCAAGGAATTTATCATCATACATATATTCTATGTTTTCTTTAACGTCTGACCATTTTGCAATATCTTTTCTAGGCTTTTTGTTACCTCTTTCTATTCCAAATATTTTTAAAGCATATTCCTTATCTTGTAACATTTCTTCTAGTTCTTTGTCATGATTTTGGGCCCAATTTAATGAATTTTCATATACTTCTTCTGCTGTAAATTTAGATATAACTGTTTTTCCTACATCTAGTAATTTTACCATATCAAATAAAGCACCACTAACACTCATTTTGTTTAGTTGTAATTCAAATTCATCAATTGATTTATCTTTATTTGCTCTTCTCCAATTTTCAAAATTAGAATTTGCAATATTTAATAAATATTCATTAACTGCTTCTTTTGGAATTCCCATTTCATCATAATATGCTACAGCAGCTTCTGGGTCTTTTCTTTTACTTAATTTTCTCTTATTTCCATTATCATTTTTCATAATTGGTGCAATATGTGCATATTTAGGTGCAATAAATCCTAATTCATGGAACAATTGTAAATGTAATGGAACTGATGATAACCACTCATCTCCTCTAATAACATGTGTTGTTCTCATCAAATGATCATCTATAGCATGTGCAAAATGATATGTTGGTAATCCATCTGCTTTTATGATAACAATATCTTGGTCATTTTCTGGAAAATCAACATTTCCTTTTATCACATCATGATGTTTAATTTTTCTATCTTCACGTCCAGGTGATTTAAAACGAACAATATATGGTTCTCCATTGTTTATTTTTTTAATTGCTTCTTCTACAGTTATATTTCTACATTTTGCCCAAACACCATAATATCCTGGTCTTATTTTTGCTGCTTCTTGTTTTGCTCTCATCTCTTCTAATTCTTCTGGTGTACAAAAACATGGATAAGCTTTTCCTTGTTCTATTAAATATCTTGCATAACTTTGATAAATTTCTTTTCTCATAGATTGTCTATATGGTCCGTAATTTCCTTTTCCTTCTGTTTCTGAAATCATTCCTTCATCAGGTTCAATTCCAAAATTATCTAGAGATTTTACAATATCAGTTATTCCATTTTCCACTTCTCTTTTTTGATCTGTATCTTCAATTCTTAATAAAAATACGCCTTCTGTTTGATTAGCTAATTTTCTAGCAATTAAAGATTGGTATAGACCTCCTATATGCACAAATCCTGTTGGACTTGGCGCAAATCTTGTTACAATTGCTCCTTCTTTTAAATTTCTTTTAGGATATTTTTCTTCGTAATATGTTATCTCCTTTGCCTCTGGAAATATTGCATTGGCTAAATCTTTATAATCCATCTTACCTTTCCTCTCTTTCTATTTTTATTGTATTTCTTGTTCCTTTACTTACTGTATTATTTTCTTGTTTTGCTTGGTTTAATTCTGTTATCAATCGAAATAAATTCTCGCTAGTAAATTTCGTTCTTTCTTCTATTGGCATTTCTTTTTTTATCATTCTTTTAATTTCATTTAAAGGTTTATCTCTATGATTTAGAATAATTTTAATTGCTTTATTTCTTTCTTCTCTTGTCAATACAAATCCCTAACCTTTCTAAATCGCTTTATTATAGCTTTCTTTATGTCAAACATTATACTATATTTTTACATATTTCTCAAGTCCTTTTCTTTACTTTATGAATGCTTTTCTAGAACTTAATCTTTCTGTGTCTTTGATTGTGAATGCATTTTATTTAATACTTTAATGGTTTTAAACATTTTAGAACTTCTAAAGTTTTTAATAACATCTGGAATATGGGATATATATATACCTAAAATAACACATAACACACATAAAATTGTTTCCATTAGTGTCATTCCTTGTGGCAAAAGAACAAATATAGAGCCAATAGTAAATCCAATAATACTGTAAAAAGTTTTAGCATAATAGTTTTCTAATAACTTTTTCGTTAATTTCATCACAATAATACTTCCTAATATTAGTCCAATTCCAAGAGGAATTAATACAGGTAGATATAGATTAGCAACAGATTGTAAATACACAGAATATACACCTAGTAACATTAAAATAATGGTACTACTAACACCTGGTACAACGATACCAATAGACATAATTGCTCCACACATTACCAAATACATAATATTCATGCCATCTATATTGCTAACTATACTCATTCTATTTTCCAATACCACTGTTATAATCCCTATTGCTAATGCTATCAACAAATAGGCAACATTTTGGGATTTAAATTTTTCTTTTTCATTTACCTCTTTTATTAAAGATGGAATTGTACCTATAATTAATCCAATAAATATAGATTTTGTTTGTATAGGAAATTCATATAACAAGTAATTTAATATATTACTAAATAATAAAACACCTATTCCAACACCTAAAGCAATAGGAAATAAAAATTTTATATTATGTCTTATATCTTTAAAGAAATTTAAAACAGAATCTAACAATTTTTCATAAATACCAAATATCACACATAATACGCCACTACTAACACCTGGTACAATTGCTCCAGCACCAATAAAAATACCTTTTATGATATTTAAAAATCCATTCATAAATATTCTCCTTCTTAAACTTTAGGGACAGTCCTAAAAGTTCATTCTAGTCTCCCTTTTATTTTATGAATTTCTTTTTGTTTCATTCATTTAAAAGATATTTTTAAATTATTAAGTATGTTTATTTAAAAATAATATTATATTCTTGACTATAAATTATGTATCATTTTGAAATTTTTAGATTTTAATTTTTGAATTCATAAAAATTTTCTGCTTATTAGATTTAGATTCAAACTTAACTTAACTTAATTTAATTTTATTTGATTAAAATTTATTCATATAATTTTGCGTACTATGAAAAATATGTAAAATAAAGACTTGTCCGAGTATCGTAATTTACTGTATATAAAATAATATATTTATCGATTGGAATTCTTCTAATATTTTTATCATAACCTATTTTTTGATACCTTTCTGGAAAATAGGATAAGCTAGATATTACTTGATAGACTTTTTTATGGAAATTATTAGCTATGGAAGGTTCTTTTAATATTTTAGATAAATAATAGTAAATCTGGCTTAATTCGTCTTTAAAACTATCAAGCCATTCAATCTTATACTTTCTATTCTCTAGAGAATCCATATTTTTTCTCCAATTCCTCCATAGCTTCTTCCATTGAAACATAATGTCCTTCTTCAATATCTTTAAATGATTCTTCAATTTTCCTAATAATATCTTTTTGAAACTCCTCAAAAGTAGCATATTGTTTATCAAAATGTTCTGATACCAATCTATCAATTCTTTCTTCTTCTGTTTCTTCTAATCCTTTTGTTAGCTCTTCATATGCTTCATCACTTAAAATGACTAAATCATTTGTTCCATTTTTTGTAATATACATTGGTTCTTTTGTTTCATGACATATTTTCGAAATTTCATTGTAATTATTTCTTAAATCTGCACATGGTCTAATCAATGCCATAAGAGCACCTCCTTATCTCATATACAAATTATATCATAATTATGATATAATTCAAGCTATTTTAACAAATTTTTAATTTTATTAAATTTTTAGTCACTATTAGGTTCAAATGCTATTTATAAAATTTTGAACTTTTAGGACTGTCCCTAAAGTTCAATAACTATTTTCTAATGGTCATGCACTTTTATTGTTCTCAAACATATAATTTGTTATGCGAGATTTTAATATCTATTGAAATCTATTTTATTGCTTGCACACTTAAAGTTTTCTTATTTTTATATATTTGGAGGTGCCTATATGTTCTCTGCTCTTTGTATGTCTGGTATTTTAGGATTTATTGAATTTCTAAAATCCTCTGTTTTTTTAGTAGGATATATTTCTAGCACAAATATATTTCCTGAACCTTTAACATCTGAAGAAGAAAAAATGTATTTAGAACAAATGAAAAATGGTGATGAAGAAGCAAGAAATATTTTAATTGAACGAAACTTAAGATTAGTTGCTCATATTTCGAAAAAATATTCTACTACAAATGTTGAGCAAGATGATTTAATTTCTATTGGTACAATTGGGTTAATCAAAGGAATCAATAGTTTTAATGTCGATAAAGGCTCTAAACTTTCTACATATGTTTCTAGATGTATTGACAATGAAATTTTAATGCATTTAAGGGCAACTAAAAAATTAGGTGCTGAAGTTTACTTAAATGAACCTATTGGCAAAGACAAAGATGATAATGTAATTACTTTGCAAGAAATTTTAGAAAATGATGAAAGAAATATTGAAGATGAAGTTGATATTAAATTAAAAATTAAATTATTACTAAAAAAAATGAAATCTACTTTGAAAGATAGAGAAAAAACAATTTTAGAACTTCGCTTTGGTCTTGGAGGTCATAAGCCTAAAACACAACATGAAATTGCTAAAATGATGGGTATCTCACGTTCCTATGTTTCTAGAATTGAAACAAAAGCAATTGGAAAACTGTCAAAAGAATTTAAAAATCTATAAATTTTTGCAAAATTTTTAATCAATTTTTACTTATATGTTTTATTTTTATTGCTTTTTTGTTACTTTTTTTACATTTTTATTACATTTTTATTACAAAAAGTGTTGACATTTGTAATATTTTGTTCTACAATTAACTTATGATAGTTAAAAAAACTATATTTTGCTAAAGATTTTTATGATTTACGATAGATAAAAGGAGTGATATACAATGGATATGGAAAGGGATATTTACCCAAAATCGAATTGTTTAGCTTTAACAGTTAGAAAAGAACATAGATTAGTTTGTATTAATAGAGCTGCAAGAAAAACAATTAGAGTTTCTTGGAAAACTTTATTATATGCCCTATTGTTAACATTTGCCAATATTTTAGTTTAGAATATATATTAATTTAATATAAAAAATTAGGTAGTATAATATTATACTACCTTTTTTATTTCAAATGTATAGAATTCATTTAATGGCTCTGATGTTTGTATCTCAATATCTTGCGTCTCTCCTCTTTCTAAGTCTTCTATTATATATTGATATTTTACAACTTTTTGGTTCGTTTCATCTCTAAAAATAATTTGAACTGACTGTTTTTCAAACTTTTCTTTTAATGTATTTTCTACTTGTGCTTTAAATACATATACTCCATCTTGTTCTTCTATAGTTATATTTTTCAATTTCATTCCTAATGCATCTTTATCTTCTAATAATGGATTTTCTTCTTTGCTATTATTTAGATTATTATAAATAAAATATCCTGCTGTTCCAATGATAGCTAATAATAACAAGACTATCACTAACATAATAACTTTTTTACTATGTTTTTTTTTTTCTTTCATTCTTTTTGCTTTCACAATTTTTCCCCTTTTTACAAAGTAGCGTCCTGCAATAGTCTAGCTACCACAGGACGAACTACTATTTTTTATTTTTCAGTATATACTTGCATATTGATTGTAGCTGATGCGTCTACTTTCTTTTCAACTAAGAATTGTTTTAAATTAAATGTTTTGTTATTTGCATTGTAATATCCTGAACTGATGAATTCTTGAAGATTTGCATATTCTACTACTGTAGAATTTTCTGTTAATGCATTTCCTGTATAGAATGTAATTTTTGAATTACTTAATAATTCTATTCCATCTAATGAAACATATCCTTGAGTTTCTACTGTTGCCCATCTTGTGTCAGGTTCTTCAGTTGTATCTGTATCTTTTATAATGTTATCAAATGCAGTATTTAAATTACCAGCATTTTCTGCGTAGAAATATTCTGTACAATTTTTGTCTCTTCCCTCATCGCTAAATCCACTACCTGATGCATTTGATGTAAATCCAATTGCATATAATTTAGAGTCTTCACCATTTACACTGTTATTCATAATATTTCTTGCGGCAGTATTAATTTCAGATTGAGAATTATCTCTATTATCAATACCATCTGTAATGATAATCGCATTTGTTATAACATGATCTCTTGTTTGTTGTCTTACTAATGTATTTCCTGCATTTAATCCTTTTACTATATCTGTTCCTGATGATAATCCACAATCTCTAAACGCTGTATATTTATGACATTCTAATATATCTACATCTATATCATAAGCTCCTTTTGCAGTATTATATTTATATGGTGTGTTTTTTACTATTTCTCCATCTTCCAATTTTTCATATGGTGAATTACTTGATCCTGCATAATATTTATCAAAAATTTCTTTAAATTTATCTTCATCTCCACCACATGACTCTGCATATTGTACTGCTGCTGTATATTGTTCTTGTGTAAATACATTTTTATATACTGTTTTTGCTGCGCCAGCACTTGTATAGAATGTATTATATCCTCCAGTTGTTATTGCTTCTCCACAGAATCCTACAATTGCTACTGATTTTTTATTTCCTGGATTATCTCTTAAATATTCATCTATAAAGTTATCTAATGCTGTTTTTAATTTGTACCATCTAGTATTTTGATATCCTAACACATATTTATCAGGACCATTACCAACTGTATAAGCTAATCTGTCAGTATTATTAGTATCAATATCTGCTGCTAAGCTTAATGTCATATCTACTACTAATACAACACTTTGCTTACCATATTCTGTTTTTGTTTCATAAATATTTAGACTCTTCTTAACATCATTTGAAATTTTATCTGTAGGAGTTTCGTTTTCTCCCATATAAGCTGTATTCTCTACGGTTGTTCCTATTGCTTCATTTTCTAATTTAACAGTAAATGTTATCGTTACCCATCCATTACCTGGTACAGTTAGCTCTAAAGTTCCTGCTGCCATTTTATTGATTTGTTCTTGGGTTAATGTTGTAGGGTTTCCTGTTCCATTTTCTGATGTATTTACTGTAATATTACCTACTAATGTTGTGTTTTCTGGTCTACTTTCTTTAACTGTTGTTGTTCCTGTAACTGGTGTGCTATTTGTTAATGTAACTGTATATGTTACTGTGCTTCCAGCATTTAAATCTTGACCATTTGTTGTTGACTCTTTCTTGATTGTGATATTAGCCTTCATGTTTGCTTCGATGATTGCTTCTGCTTTATCATTTACTGGTCTATATGGTTCTTGACTTTCTGGATCTGGAATTGGATCTTTTGCTTTACCTTCTAATATTGCAGTATTTAATATTGTTGATGTATTTTCACCTGTGTCATCTCCAACCATACTTCCAATTTCATAAGTTACAATAATTTCTACACTTTCACCTGGCTCTAATGTTTTCCTTGTATTTCCTACTAATAGATTATTATCTTTTTTAACATCTTGATTAATGGTATACTCTTCTTTTTCTGAAGAGAATTTTACAGTTAATACTTTTACATCTCTATCATCTGAAATCTTTAAGCTTTCTATTGTTGTTGTTCCATTATTTACAGCTGTTATTTTATATGTTAAAGTATCACCTTTATTTGCTTCATCATCATATGTAATTGTTGTTACTTTATCTTTCTCAGTTTCTGTTCCTTTTGATACTTTATCTTTTCCTGTTATACCTATTATTTCTTTTCTAATATCATGATCAAATTTTACTTCTACCATAACAGTTGCTGTACTATATTTATCGCCTGTATCGTCTGCTGTTATTTTAGCTGTATTAGATATTTTTGATACATCTGCTACATCTGTTGGTTGTACCTTATATGATACAGTAATGATATATCCCTGACCTTTTTCTAATGTTGGACTCTTTCCTGCTAATGTTAATAAATTATCTGAATTTGCTGTTGTTGGTACATTTAATGGTTCTTTATCTCCTACTGCAACTCCATCTACAGTTGGTGTTATTCCAATAATTGTTACAGCTTTATTATCTGTTACATTAACATTTTGTAAAGTTGTATTTCCTTCATTTTTTATTGCTATATCATAAATAATAGTATCTCCTGAAGCAACTGTTGTTTTTGGATATGTTGTTTCTGTTCCAACTTTATTTCCTGTTTCGGTAACTTGTGTTTCTTTTCCATTTTTAATGATAGAAGAAACTGTTTTTTCAATACTTGTTTCTTTAACATCCATACTATTTAAAATGTCATATCCTTTTTCTGTTGGTGTGTAAATTGGTGTTTTATAGTTGTCAACTGGATTTTCTTCAATTGTATATTGAATTATATTTCCTTCTGAATCATATTTTGGTAGAGTTTCGAATTTATATTTCCAGCCTTCATCAGCTGTTACTATTGCAGGCTCTCCTGTTACTTTGCCATTAGCTTTTAAATTTATAGTAATACTGTCTGGTCTGTTTGGATTATTCATGTCATCCCAAGTTTTTGTTCCTTCTATTGCTATGTATTCTTGTTCTATTGTATTTTCGAAATCATTTCCATTTTGTTCTGTTGTATATCCATCAACTTTTACTTCTCTTACTGTATATACATATTCATGACCATCTTCTAAGTCATATTTTTCTAAGTTGTCAAAGCTATATGCTCCATCTCCTGTTACTGTTGTGGTTGTTGCTGGATTTGTTGGTTCTCCATCTCTCAATAATTCTATCGTTGCTGTTAATTTTGTTTTATCTTCTGGAGTTACCCATGTTTTTGTTCCTCCAATACTTGTTGTTTCTTGTTCTATTGTATTTTTGAAGTTATTTCCATCTTGTTCTGTTGTATATCCATCAACTTTTATTTCTCTTACTGTATATACATATTCGTGACCATCTTCTAAGTCATATTT
>CALXBY010000017.1 GCA_944386675.1 uncultured Clostridia bacterium
TCTTTTTTAAAAGCTTCAAATTTTTCTTTTTTGATGGTAATTCCAATTGCCATACTATGTCCGCCAAATTTCTCAATTGTATCTGTACATTTTGATAAGGCTTCATGTAAATCAAATCCAGGTATACTTCTTCCTGAGCCTGTCCCTATTCCATCTTCTTCAAAGCTTAGTAAAATACTTGGTTTAAAGTACATTTCTGTAATTTTAGAAGAAACAATACCAATAACCCCATGGTGCCAATTGTGTCCTCCCACTGCTATCGTTGCATTTTCTGCTAAATGCTCTTCTTCTATTTGCTTAATTGCACTTTCAAATATTTTCTTTTCTGTATCTTGTCTTAATCTGTTATAGTCATTTAACTTAGTTGTAAGCTGAGAAACTTCGTTTAAATTTTTTGATAAAAATAATTGCAATGCATCTTCTGCTTTTCCCATTCTTCCACAGGCGTTGATTCTTGGTGCAATTCCAAAAGAAATACTATTTGAATCAATTTTTGTATATCCTGATGATTGAATAATAGACCTTAGCCCTACATTTTTGGTTTGTCTGATTAATAATAATCCTAGTTTTGCAATTACTCTATTTTCATCAATCAAAGGAACAATGTCTGATATTGTTCCTATACAAACAATATCTAAATATTTTAAATATTCTTCTTCTTTTAATCCTAATCTGATTCCTAAAGCTTGTATCACTTTAAACACCACACCAACACCAGCTAGTTCGCGAAACGGATATGTGCTATCTTTTCGTTTATTATCAATAACAGCTAATGCCTTTGGTAATTCATTTCCAGGTTCATGGTGGTCTGTTACAATTGTTTCAATTCCTAAGCTATTTGCATATTCAATTTCTTCTATTGCAGATATTCCACAATCCACAGTTATCATTAATTCGCAAGCATCATTATGAATTTTATCAATTGCATTTTTATTTAATCCATATCCTTCATTTAATCTATTTGGGATATATTGAGATACTTCTAATCCTCTATCTTTTAAAAAGCTTTTTAATACGGTAATACTTGTAATTCCGTCTACATCATAATCTCCATAAATTGTCACTTTTTCTTGTTTTTCTATTGCCTCTACAATTCTATCAATTGCTTTTTCCATATCTGTTATTAAAAAAGGATCATGGAAATCATTTCTTGTTGGTTTTAAAAATAATCTGATTTCTTCTTCTGTAGTGATATTTCTATTAGCCAATATTGTGGCTAATAATTTATTTACATTATATTTTTTCGATATTTCTTCTACCTTTTCTTCATCTACTTCATATATTTGCCATTTTTTATTCATATTCCTCTCCTAATTCTAACTTTTTTACTATTGTATACCATTTTCTTCATTTTTAAAAGGGGGTATTGCTAATTTTTCCTATAAAGGGTTGAATAGCCAAAAATATAATCCCCCTTTTAGTATGCATCATTTTACTTGTATACTTCTATTTCTTCTATAATTTCTTTTCCTGTCATTTCACAAGGAATATTGATTCTCTTAATTGCATTTTTATCTAAATCTTTAAAATAATTTATTCCAATATCATACACTTGAAAATCAATTCCACTATTTTTTAATGTTCTTACTGTTTCACTTGTATAGGCACCATAAGGATAAGCAAATATTTTTAAATCTTGTTTTCCTAAATGCTCCTCTATTTTGTCATAAGATACTTTTACATCATCACAAAGCTCTCTGACAGAACGTTTATCATAAAAAACATGCTTTTTACTATGACTACAGATTTCTACAAGACCACTCTTTTGCATTTCTAAGCATTCTTCCCAGTTCAAATATTTTATGCCATCAATTTCTTGACCAATTTTATCTGTTACAATAAAAATAGATGCCTTTACTTGATACTGTTTCAAAATTGGAAAAATATATTCATAATTACTATAATATCCATCATCAAATGTTATCACTATTGATTTACTTGGAAGGGCTATTTTTCCATTATCAGCAAGTGCCAATTCTTTCATAGATATAATTGTATAACCATTTTCTAAAAATGTTTTTATATTTTCTTCAAAACTTTCTGGTGTATTTATATAATTAAAATTATCTGGGTCACTATCAGGAACTGTTTTTACAAAATTATGATATAGCAATACAGGAATTTTTACATCGGCTCTTTTATTCTGTTTGTTTTGTTTAATAACAATAGCAATTACAAAGGCAATCACAATCATTATCAGACATATGATTATCATTTTCTTTTTTGTACTCAATTTAACTTCACCTCTTTTTATTATATTTATTGTAGACATTTTTTGACACTTATCACCATTTTTCAACAATCTCATATGATACTATGAGGTGATAAACATGTTTTTAATATCTTTTATGATTGCATTGGTATGTCTTATCTGCTCAATATGTATAAATATCAATTGGATTTATGATATTTCATGCTATTTAGGCTATTTCTTAGCAATTTATCTCGTAACTTTTATAGCAATTATTCCAGGATTTAACTATGTTTTTAACTTGATTAGTTTGTTATTTCATAAAAAAAGGAAAAAATCCTGTACGAAAAAAGACAATGATGTTACGATTTTAATACCAATATATAATGCAAAACAATCGATACAAGAAACACTTGATTCTATCAAAAAGCAAAAATATTGTGGAAAGATTTATGTAAAAATCATAGATGATGGTTCAACAGATGGAACTTTGGAATTGCTAAAGTCAATTAACTTAAGTCCAAATATGACACTTATAGAAAGCAAGCACAATGGAAAAGCTGCAGCACTAAATAAAGGCTTACAAACTGTATGTACCGATTACACCATTACAATTGATAGTGACACAGTTCTGCACCCCTTAGCAGTAAGAAATATAATGCATACGTTAACAAATTCTGATAAAAAAACAGCTGCAACTGCAGGTTGTTTATTTGTAAAAAATGCAAAAAAGAATTTCATTACAAAACTACAAGAATGGGATTATACCTTAGGTATTTTTGGAGTTAAACTTGTTCAAGGGAATTACAATTCTACACTTGTTGCCCAAGGAGCTTTTAGTGCTTATAAAACCAAAATGCTAAAAGAAATTGGTGGATGGCAAAATTGTGTAGGAGAAGATATTGTTTTAACTTGGCAATTATTAAGTAATGGTTATGAAACCAATTTTGCAAAAAATGCGATTGCCTATACGGTTGTTCCAGAAAAATATAGCGATTTAGGTAAACAAAGAAAAAGATGGGCTAGAGGTATGATTGAGGCTTTTAAAAAAGTCAAAATAATAACTTCTAAAGAAATGTCTTTAAAATCTAAATTTCTAATGTGCTTTAATATATTTTTCCCTTTTATAGATTTGGCACTTCTTATTTTTGTACCACTTAGCTTAATTTTCTTAGCTTTTGGAAATCCATTATTACTTGGTTGGATTTCTTTATTGGTTATTCCATTAGGATTGCTATTATGCTTAGTAATCGAAATCAAGAGAAAGAATATGTTAAAAGAAATTGATTGCAAATTAGAACGAAGAAGTATCTTAGCATTTATTGCCTATATTTTAATATATGCTTTTATCTTGGCACCATATTGTCTAATGGGCTATATTTCAGAGTTAATCAATTTAAAAAAGAAATGGTAAAATAAAAGGAAGGAATTTTCCTTCCTTTCATATTTTAGTATAAATTGATTTTGTTATCCTTATAGTTTATTTTTTTTGAGGTAAATGTTCAATGTTTCACTCCCGGATTGAAGTATACATAAATTTGTGGTATAATAGAAAGTGATCACAATTGTAAAAGTCTTCCTTGCGAGACTGCACGCTTCTGCAAGAGGACACTATTAATTAATAAGGAGGAAAAAAATTATGATCAAAAAAAAGCTCTTGAATCTCGAAAATTTGAAGGCTGTAAACGAAGTTTTTCGTCGGTTAAACAACTTGCACAGATGGACGTCTGTCATTACCGATGATAAGTACAATGAACTTGCCAAACAGGCTTTGAATTGTATTGTCGCTTATATGCTGGCATCTGTTTCTGAACAAAATGGAAACTCAATTCATTGGGAACGTTTTCCTAAAATCGCTATATACCGAGCCTTCCAGAAAGTTTATGTATATTTCGATACTGGGGAACACATTATCAATGAAATTTGCAAAATCGGTAATATCAACAAGGATGCTTTTAACAAAGCAACCACAGATATTATTGAAGAATTGACCAGTGAAGACTTCTCTGAGTTTCTGTCTGATGGTGTTGGAACTTACGAGATGCAGATTTACCGTGCTGCAACCAAAATCGCAACACTCGTAGAGCTGGAAGAAATTGCACCAGTAATGAACAATACCAAAGAATATCGGATTAAACACGACGAAATTTTTCATTCATTGGAGCGCTTTTCCGACATTCCTGGTGTAACCGAGTTCTCTGACCTCGATGGAGAAATCTTTAAATTGTTATTAAAGATTTCAAAGCTCAGAAACCAGAACAGGTGGGCAGTCCAGAGCTATCTTGTAAACTGTTCTGTTCTGGGACACTTGTTTGATACGGGTGTACTTGCATACTTCATTGGTTTAGAGCAGTTCGAAGGTGACGAAAAAGTAGCAACCAAAATGTTTTTCATGGGAATCTTCCACGATTTAGCGGAAGTGTGGACCAGTGATGTTCCATCTCCTATCAAAGACCGTATTCCAGGATTCAGGGCAGCCACTGAGACATATGAAGCTTTGGTACTTGAACGCTTTTTGTACAGTAGGGTTCCAGAATTTCTGGCAAAAAAGATTCGTTCTGTCATGTTTGAGGAAGAATCCAATTCCTCATATCATGGTCTGATGAAATCTGCCGATTATCTGTCTGCCGATTCTGAGTGCTGGAGACAGTACTTAGCAGGAAGCAGAGATCCATACTTCTATAACCCCGGAATTACTGGATACGATGAAAAACTAAACAGTGGAAAGTTCTTTCTTCCCGCTGTGTGCAGACAGCTTCATGATTACTTCCTTAAATATGCTGAGCACGTAGTAGCTCAGTTCGAGATTTAACCTAAGCAGACCGCCTCTCCTTGAGGCGGTCTTGCTGGTGTTATTAACAAATAATTTAATATCTAAAATATTTATATAAATCTAGCATAATTCTTGCACTTATGATATAGTTGGTATAGCTAAATAAATTCGAATTTAATAAGAGGTGATATAAATGATAATTGACAGTTTTGATAATCAATCAGAAGCAAAAATTAATCCAAAGCCAAAAGAAAATAGATTAACATGTGATGCTTGCATTATCACATTTTCAAATATTATAGAAGACTATGTTCTTAAACATTATGATTGTGAAAAAATTGGTGAGCTAAAATTTGTAACTGGTCCCCTATCTGTTTATCAGTTAGAATATAAAAATAAAATCATTGCATTTTATAAAACCTATATGGGTGCCCCTACTGCTGTTGGTGCTTTAGAAGATGCTACTGAACTATTAGATACCAATAAGTTTATTGTATTTGGTGGAGCAGGTTCCTTAGATAAAGAAATCTCTCATGGTAAAATCATGGTTCCAACATATGCTTACAGAGATGAAGGAACTTCTTATCATTATGCCTCACCTAGTGATTATATTAAAATAGAAAATGCTTCTATTGTTTCAAATTTTATAAAAAAACAAAATCTTCCTTTTGTAGAAGGAAAAACTTGGACAACTGATGCTTTTTATAGAGAAACACTTCATAATTTTGAAAAAAGAAAACAAGATGGCTGTATTTCAGTAGAAATGGAATGTTCAGCATTACAAGCAGTTTGTAATTTTAGAAATCTAGAATTATATTATTTCTTAACCAGTGGTGATTTACTAGATGCACCTGTATGGGATAGTCGAAAAAAAGAAAATGATTTAACTGGAACACAACATGATTCTACTCATTTTGAAATTGCTTTAGAATTAGCAATTTCAGTATAAATTTATAGGTTGAAAATTGACAAATGTAAATTAATATGTTATTATTTAGTTACAGAATAAATGAACTTTGAATATCGTTAGTGTTCAAATCATAAAAGTATGTGTACCGCGAATGCACATACTTTTTTTTATGCTAAAAAAATAGAGCAGACCGCGAATCTGCCCTACGACTAAATACAAGCTAGTCTTAAATCAAAAAAACATGATAAATCAAAGTTGTAAACATACAAAGAACAATTCCACAAGCAGTCGGGATTAAAAAGCTAACCACCGTCCATTTTAAGCTCCCTGTTTCTTTCTTAATTGTAAGTAAAGTTGTCGCGCAAGGAAAATGAAACACTGTAAATAACATGACATTAATTGCTGTTAATATCGTCCATCCATTTTGTCTTAAGATTTCCCCTATGGCAAATGTATCTTCCATATTAACTAACGATGTCCCTTGCATATAACACATAAGAATAATGGGAAGTACGATTTCATTTGCAGGGATTCCTAATATAAAAGCTGTTAAAATATATCCATCTAATCCCATTAATTTGGCAAAAGGGTCTAAAAAATTTGCAACAATTACAAGCAAACTTTGCCCCTCTACACCAATATTTGCAAATAACCATATAACAAGTCCGGCAGGGGCTGCAACTGCTATTGCTCTTCCTAATATAAAGATGGTTCTATCAAAAATAGATCTAACCAATACTTTTAAAAATTGTGGTTTTCGATATGGTGGTAATTCTAATACAAAAGATGATGGCATTCCCTTTAATATGGTTTTGGATAAAATTTTAGATATAACTAATGTCATAATAATACCCAAGATAATTACTAAAATAACACATAAAGTAGATAAAATAGAAGCACCAAATCCTCCTATTGTCCCTGCTATAAATATTGTTGCAACTGTAATTAAAAATGGAAATCTTCCATTACATGGAACTAGATTATTGGTTAATATTGCAATTAATCTTTCTCTTGTGGAATCTATGATTCTACATCCTGTTACGCCACAGCTATTACACCCAAATCCCATACACATGGTAATCATTTGCTTTCCACTAGAGCAAGCTCTTTTAAAAAATCCATCCATATTAAATGCAATTCTAGGTAAATATCCTAAATCCTCCAATATTGTAAATAATGGAAAAAAGATAGCCATTGGTGGTAACATAACCGATATTACCCATGTTAATGTCTGGTAAACACCTAGTATTAGCATATTTGATAACCATTCAGGACAATTAATATATGTAGCAAATTCTATCAATTTTTCTTGTATATTACCAAATAGGCTAAATAGAAATTGAGAAGGATAATTTGCTCCTACAATTGTAATCCAAAATATGAGCAATAGAAACAATATCATAATTGGAATTCCATATTTTTTAGACGTTAGAATTTTATCAATTTTTCTATCTCTTTTCGCATAATCTTTATTTTCAAAATGGCATACCTGTCTTGCTATATTCTCTGAATCTTTAACAATTGTTGATACTATTTTTTCCTTAAATATATCTTTTGTAATATCTTCCTCTTCTAATTTTGTTAATATTTCTTGTCTAATCTCTAATATATTTTTGTCAACTTCTTTTCCCTTTATTTTAATGGAATCTGACAAATGCATACCTGCATTTTTTTCTATTTCTCGCAAAATTTTTTCTTCTCCATCTAAAATTTTTATACTTATCCATCTTGCCAACTTTTCTTCTATTTGATAATTTTCAATTATAATTTTTTCTAGTTTGCCAATTACTTTTTCAATTTTTTCATCATATTGCACTTGATATGTATTTTTTGTATCTTCCTTTCCATCACATACTTTTCTTGTTACCTTTAGCAGTTCATTTAGTGTTTTTTTCTTTCTTGCTGTAACACCAACGACTGGTATTTTTAATATATTTGATAATTTTTCTAAGTTAATTGTAATTTTTTTCTTTTTGGCTTCATCTAATAAATTAACACATAAAATTATATGGTTGGTTATTTCTGTTATTTGCAATACCAAATTTAGATTTCTTTCTAAGCAAGTAGCATCCACTACGACAATCGTTACATCTGGATTTCCAAAACAAATATAATTTCTTGCTATTTCTTCTTCTTCAGAATGTGACATAATAGAATATGTACCAGGAATATCAACAAGTTTATATGTTTCTCCTCTATATTCAAAATATCCTATTGCATTTGCAACTGTTTTACCAGTCCAATTACCAGTATGTTGATTCATTCCTGTTAGATTATTAAATATGGTTGATTTTCCAACATTCGGATTTCCTGCTAATGCTACTGTATAGTCATTTTTTTGTATTGCCTTTTTCGAATTTTTAGATAATTTTTCAATCTTACTCATAAAATCCTCCTTAAATTTCTTTTGTTTCTATTTTATTGTATATGGATTTTACTTTTTTTGTTACTATTTTTCTATTCAAAAAACGTTTTTCCTTGACTACATTCATAGCAATTATTAAATTTTAACATTTTATCTCTATATTCATACCATCTTCTCTTCTAATAGCAATTAATCCTCCTCTAAATTCAAAAGCTCTTGGGTCTCCAGATGGACTAACTAGTACTGGCTTTATACTTGTACCTTCTATTAGTCCTAAATCTAATAACCTTCTTTTTATGGTTTCTTCCCCTGTAATTTTACTAATCACTCCTGTTTCTTCGATAGCTAATTCATTTATTGTTCGTTTTTTCATATGTTTATGTCACCTCCATTTATGTTTATTATATTGTATTCTTTAAATTATTTTATGTTCAGCAGGCTCATTTATAGTTTATTGAAATTAACAATTCTTTATGTTAAAATCGTTTTGTAAAAGTATATATAACATCATATTATATAAATATATAATATTTTTCATTTTTAAGAATATACTTTTACGAGGAGGATTAACCATGAAAAATCGATATAAAGTTGCCATTGTTGGTGCTAGTGGTGTAGTAGGCAGAACTGCTTTAAAAGTATTAGAAGAAAAATCTCTGCCAAATATTGAATATACTTTATTTTGTTCTAAAAGATCTGCTGGAAAGAAAATTGAATTTTTAGGAACCAATTACATTATGCAAGAATTAAATGAAAATTCTTTTGACAAAAAATTTGATTATGCTATTTTTTGCGCAGGAGGAGATGTTTCGAAAAAATATATTCCTATTGCTGTTGAGCATAATTGTGTTTGTATTGATAATAGCAGTGTTTACAGAATGGATTCTGATGTTCCTTTGGTCGTTCCAGAAGTAAATATGCAAGAGGCTTTTAAAAATAAAGGGATTATTGCAAATCCAAATTGTTCTACAATCCAAGCTGTTGTTCCATTAAAACCTTTAGATGATAAGTATCACATTAAAAGAATTGTTTACTCTACATATCAAGCTGTTTCAGGTGCTGGAAGAGAAGGTATTGAAGACCTAGAAAATGGAATGAATGGATTTGCTCCTAAAAAATTTCCTTATCCTATTTTTAATAATTGCCTTCCACATATTGACATATTTATGGAAGATGGTTATACAAAAGAAGAGCATAAAATGATTAATGAAACCAGAAAAATCTTAAATAGGCCTGATTTACCTATAACTGCTACAACTGTTAGAGTTCCCGTTCTTAACTGTCATAGCGAATCTATTAATGTAGAATTTGAAAAAGATTTTGATTTATATGATGTTAGACAACTATTGCAAAATTTTCCTGGAATTATTGTTGTTGACGATATTGAAAAAAATTATTATCCAATTGCTACAAAAGCTGATGGGTATGATGAAGTCTTTGTTGGAAGAATCAGAAAAGATTTTAGTGTTAAAAATGGTTTGAATTTATGGGTAGTTGCAGATAACTTAAGAAAAGGTGCTGCAAGTAATGCAATTCAAATTTTAGAACATATGATTATGCTTTAGTAGATTATACAAAAAAAGATATGCTACTAATTACAAAATAGTAACATATCTTTTTTATTGCTTTGCCTTATACATTTTTCCATAGCCAATCTAAGCTATTATCTACACTCTTCTTTTCCATTTTCTTAGCCTCTATATCATCAACCCATAGATAAGCGAAGAATGAAATAAATATAAATACAAAATCAATTGCTACACATCTTCCTAAAACAGGTAACATGTCTCTATATTCTGCTGGTAAAGTTATTAGTTGAGCTGCGTGTACAATTAATATGATTAAATAAGCAAACAATACAATTCCTGTTATATAACTCTTCTTTACTTCTTGAGCTAAAAAGATTAAAAGTATTGTTGCTGCAAGCATTAATAATAAATTTAAGATATTTGATATATCAAATATAAACATATAACAACGCCCCTTCCATCTATAAGTTTATGTTATCATTTTACCTTTAATATATCAATGTTTTTTTATTTACATTTATATTACAAATTCATTACAACATTTTTATTATTTAATGCCTATTTTAATTTATTTTCTATTAAATCTGCAATTTCTTTTGCTCTTTTCGTTATGTATTCTTGGTCTTCTCCTTCAATCATTACTCTAACTAATGGTTCTGTTCCTGATGGTCTAATTAACACTCTTCCATTTCCTGCAAATTCTTCTTCTATATCACTAATTGCTTTTTTAATATCTGCATTTTTTTCATAATCATATTTTTTGTCTGCATTTACTTTTGCATTAATTAATACTTGTGGATATAATTTTATAATACTTGCAAGTTCTGACGCTTTTTTATTTTCTTCTAATATTGTTTGAATTAACATTAAAGATGTTAAGATACCATCTCCTGTTGGATTATAATCTAATAATATAACATGCCCTGATTGCTCTCCACCTAAATTATATCCTTCTTTTAGCATTTCTTCCAAAACATATCTATCTCCAACTTTTGTTTGTATCAATTTTAACCCATTATTTTCAGCATATTTATTTAAACCTAAATTACTCATAACAGTTGCAACAATGGTATCTTTATTTAATTTTCCTTTTTTTCTTAAACTTGAAGAAATAATGGCTAACAATTTATCTCCATCAATCTCTTCTCCTTTTTCGTCAATTGCTAAACATCTATCTCCATCACCATCATAAGCAATTCCTAAACTTAATTTATTTTCTACAACAAATTTTTTTAAGTTTTCTAAATGTGTAGAACCACAATTTTCATTAATATTAATACCATCTGGTGTATTATTAATAATTTTATAATTAATTCCTAAATCTTTAAAAACTTTTTCTGCAACAACAGATGTTGCTCCATTTGCTGTATCAATTCCTACTACAAAATCATCTCTTAAATGTTTTTCAATATTGTCATCAAAATGTTTTCTGAAAAAATATACATACTCGTTTATTAAATCAAAACTATATTCAGCAGTACCTATTTTTTCATTTTTAGCTGTCAATTCTTCTAATTTACCTGAGTCCATAACTTCTTCTATTTCTTCTTCTAAAGCATCTGGTATTTTCATTCCCTTATTACTAAAAAATTTTATTCCATTAAACTCAAATGTATTATGTGATGCAGATATAACAACACTTGCATCTGCCTTTAGTTTTCTAGTTAAATAAGCAACTGCTGGTGTTGGCATAACACCTAATAATTTTACATTCGCTCCATAGCTTAAAAAACCTGCCGTCATAGCACTTTCTATTAATGTTCCTGAAATACGTGTATCTCTTCCTATTAATATGGTTGGCGTATGGTCTGTATGTTTTGATAATACATAGGCTCCTGCTTTTGCCACCTTATATACCAATTCTGGTGTTAAGTCAGTATTGGCTATTCTTCTAATACCATCTGTTCCAAAATATTTTCTCATGTTTTATCTTCCTTTCCGATAATAAATTTTTAAATCTACATTTATTGTATAATATTCACTATATTATCTTTCATGTTAATTATTTTGTTTCATTTGTTTATCGTTTTTCATACATACTTATTAACCAACTTCACTAGATAACTTTTTACTTTTTAAAATTCATAATTATTTTTTCTTTTAAGGTTAATTTAAAATCAAATGGTTCATCTATTTCAATCTTCTTATTACTTAATACCAATTTAGGATTTTTGGTTGTCATCTCTTCTAATTTTTCTTCCCCTACAATATCTGCTATTTCATCTAATATATGTGGTATTTTAGGATATATTGTATTTTGTCTATGGACATCCGAACCTAAAAAGTGTATCATATTATTTTCAAAAAACTTTTTAACAATCATTTTTGCTTTTTCACCATATTGGCCAATAATACTTCCATAATTTGCTTGCATTAATACACCTTTTTCAATTAAATCATATACTAAATCTGGTTCTTTTTGTACAAAACTATATCTTTCAGGATGTGCCAATATAGGAACCAATTTATATTGTATCATTTCATATACAATATCATATAAATTCATTGGCTCTGCATTTAATGGTAATTCAAATAAAACATAGCTTGTATCATTAATTGTAGATGCTTTTCTTTTCTCCAGTAATTCTATTATATTATCTGAAAAATAAATTTCATTTCCTAAATACAAATTTGTATTTATATTTTTTGTTTTCAAATTTTCTAAAATAGCCTTTACCCATACTTCCCTTTCTGGGACATCTGTTTCATAATAATTTTCCATATAATGTGAAGTAGATATAACCGCTTCAAATCCTGCTTTTTCTGCTTCTTTGATTAAATTAAATGTTTCTTCTATACTTCTTGAACCATCATCTATATTTGGTAATATATGTGAATGAAAGTCTATCATTTTTCTTTTGCTCCTTTTTTGTTTATCTATTTTATTGCATCCCTATAAGTATACATTTAAGTTATATTTTTTTCAATATTTTTCACAAATTTTGTTGAAATTTGCAATTTTTTGTTATGATTTAATGTCCCAAGCCTGTATCATTTCTAATAAAAAAAAGGAAGAAAAAACCTTCCTTATGAATTATTATTTAATTTTTTCTTTTCTTGGTCTAAATATTCATTAATTTGATTTAAAATATCTGTTGTTTTATCAAGTGGAGCTTCTCCCTCATTTTTTATATTTATCTTATTTTGTAGTCCTTGTGGTAATTCTTCATCATGTTTGTTTTCATTTTCTGCCTTAGGTTCTTTTTTATTTTCTAAACTGTTTATTTTTTGTATTTCTGGAACTTGTTTAGCTACTTGTAAGTTTTCTGGTCTTACTCTTCTTTTCATTTCTTCTACCTTATTTTCTACTCTCGTTGGTCTATTTGCCGTTGAATGTCTATGATTTCTGTTTCTAGAATTTTTCACAGAAGTTGATCCATAATAATATGATTGTTCATATTTCTTAGCAGATACTGGTATTTTATTTAATACAATTCCTGCAATTTTTCCACCAACATTTTGGATGTTTGCAACTATTTTTTGTAAATCATCCTTTTTAGTTTGTTTGTGTGCCGTTACAATCACTGTAGAATCTACAATTCTTGAAAGGATAATCGCATCTGTAACCAATTCACATGGCGTTCCATCAATAATAACTAAATCACATAGTTCTTTTAGTCTGTCTAACAAACTTACCATTTTAGTTGAAATTAATAATTCTGATGGATTTGGTGGAATATTTCCTGCTGGTATAATATATAAATTTGGAATTTGTGTTTCTTGTATATAATTTGCTAAATCCTCTGAATTTTCTTCTCCTGTATTAATGTCGAATCCAGATAAATAGTTTGATAAACCTGGTCTTGGAGAAACCTCAAAAATAGTATATTGCCTTCCTTTTCTCATATCTGCATCTACAATGATGACTCTTTTTCCTGCTTGTGCAAACGTAACAGCCAAATTTGCTGTTACCCAGCTCTTTCCTTCATTTGGTAAAGTAGATGTCACTAATAATGTCCTTAGCTTATTATTTGTATTCATGAATTGAATGTTCGTTCTTAATGTTCTAAATACTTCTGAGACTGGAGATTTCGGATCTCTATGGGCAATTAATTCTTTTCTCATTATCTTCTACCTCCTTTTTTCTTTAGTTTTTCCATTTCCATATCATACACTGGTATGCACGCAAGTACTGGTATTTTTATCATTTTTTCTATATCTTCTTGTGTTTTTACTGTTGTATCTAACATATTAGCAATTAATACATACATAACAGCCACAACAACGCCGATAAATGCAAATATGGCAACATCTTTTACATGATTAACATTAGATGGCTCACTTTCTACTTCTGCTTGATCAACAATATATACATTATTAATCTTATAAATTTCACCAGCAATTTTTTCTCTAAATACATTTGCTATTTCATTAGCTACTTTTGCTGCATAAGTAGGATTTTCATCAGATACACTGATTTCAATTAATTCTGTATCCTCTACTGAAGTAACTTCAATATTTTTTCTTAGCTCTTCTTCATCTATGTCAATTCCTAAATTAGAAATAACCTCTCCTAATATACTTTTACTTTTTACTAGTTCACTATAGGTTGAAACTAATTTTGAATTTATGGTAATATCTGTTGTCGTGATAGACTCTGTTACTTGGTTTTCTGTATTATTTGTACTTTCCGTTCCTACTAATACCAAAGTTGTTGATGAAGTATACATAGGTGTTACAAACCCTATAGTATAGATTACGCCTATCATCATAAAAATTAATATAAGTAATATAATTTGAACTTTTTTATGCCAAAATATTTCGAATAATTCTTTTAAATCTAATTCTTCCATACTCTCTCCTTTTATTACTCTTCTGTTTGTTCTTCTTTTCTATTTTTCCCTTGATTATAACTGCTAATAATGGCAAATATAATTAAGGCAATAACACCTATAACTGTCAAAAGAATGCCAGTGTTTGTTAGCGTGTTTAATATAG
Source organism: uncultured Clostridia bacterium (assembly GCA_944386675.1). GTDB lineage: Bacteria > Bacillota > Clostridia > TANB77 > CAG-508 > CAG-269. The sequence continues at coordinate 14,707 of CALXBY010000017.1, forward strand.
ATGTCAATATCTCTCTTAAACTAATTGAAATCGCATCATTCAATATTGTAATATTTTGTATCTTTACTTTTGTATTAATTACAATATTTGTTATAATATAAAATGCACCTGAAGCAATTATACTAGACATAACAAACATAAAACCTGTTATTATCTTTCTAAATGATAAAATTAGTATTAAAATAGCTGACACAATCATTCCTATTAAACTAAATTGTTTAATTTTTTCTATAAATCCATTTCCTTTTGTTAAAATATCGTGAATTGTGTTTTCATAATTTGTATTTGTTATCGTTTCTTGATATTGTTCTGTAATTTTATTAATAAACTCATCAACCATTTTTTCTTGTGTTGCTGATAATTTTTCATCTAATGATTCTTCTATATTATTTTTCAAATTTGTTTCTATTTCTGTTATATCAATCTGTTCCTCTGTTCCATCATAAATATTGTTAATGATAATTTTTGTATCATTCTCTATTTTTTCTGGTGACACAATATCTTTTAGAACTTCTTCATCTAGTCCAGACTGATAAATATAATTTTCAAAATCATTTTCAACTGCTGTATATGTATTTGCATAATAATTTGTTTCATCTAATTTTTGTAAAACAAATTCTTTGCTAAGAATTGTAGAAGAAGCTACATTCACAATGATAAATGCAATTATACATACAGTTAATATAAGTGCTAGTATAAATTTTATGATATTTAATACAACTTTCATTGTTTTCTCCTTTCTACTTTTCTAATTCTGCATAAACCACATATCTTTGTGTTGCATATCCTATATTATTAAATGGATAACAAGTATACACCATTAAAATTTCTTTTTCCCTTTGTATTGGAAGCTTATCAACATCTGTTTCCTTTATTAATTGCATATCATATATTTTATATGTATATTCCCCATAAGATGTTGTAACTGTCATCTCATCTCCAATTTGTAATTCAGAAAACCTTCTAAACATATTTTTAGAATTATGTCCCATATAAATAATGCTTCCACCTTCACCTGGAAAATAACTTCCACTAGAATGTCCTACACCCTTTTTTAAAACTTCTAATGTATCTCCAAAATATACTGGTAAATCAACATTAATTCTTGGAATTTTTATTGTAGCATATTGTGTACCATATTCTGGATAATTTTCAAGTGTATTTTCTTCTGTCATCTTCGTTTGTTCTACTTTTTTATTTTCGATATCAATTGCTACCTTACTAATAATTGAAAAGGTTTCATTTACTTCTTGCCCGAAAAGTAAATAGATTCCACCTATAATAACAATGATAATTAATAAAGCAACTATTAAATATTTAATAGTTGCTTTTATCGTCTTTATCGCTAGATTATGCATTTGCTAATCTCTTTCTTGCAACAACTGCTATACCTAGGGCAATAATTGCTATTGAAGAAACAACTAAAACGATATTCATTGTGTTTCCTGTGTATGCTAATGTTCCGTTGTTTGAAGTAATTGTTTCTACAAGTTGTCCATCTTTATATATTTCAACAGCTCCTGCTTTGAATACTAAAGATACACCAACAATACTTGCTGCTTCATTAGCAACTGTTTTTAATTGATTTTTTTGCTCAGTTGTTAATTCTTTAACATTTGTAACACCTGCTTCTTCCATAATAGCAACTGCTTCTTCTGCTTTTGCTACTAATTGGTCAGCTTGTGCTTCTGTTACTGGGTTATCAGCAAAAAATCTTTCCATTTTTACTTTATCTGCTGATGTAAGTCCATATTTAACTCCCATCTCATATACTTTTTCAATCATTTCATCTGTTGAAACAGCACTAACTGTTGTAGCTAATAATGTTACTAACATAATGCATAATAATATGCCTGCTAATGTTTTTTTCATTTGCAACTCCTCCTTCATTTTTTTCATTGCCATTATATCATTTCATATTTTTTATTTCAATAGTTTTATATTACATTTTTGTGACAAAATTCTTAATGTTTTTTTAATGATTTTTCAATCATTTACTTTCTTTTATTTTCTCATAAATTTACATGATTAATGATATATTTTATTTTTCCTAAGATTCTTCTATATAATGGTCTTTTTGTATATTTTTTTAAATATTTTATAATATTTTGTTCATTAATTTTTCTTTTTTCCATTTGTTTAAAAAATTTATTCCTATTTTTATGTATTTTTACATTATGGTAATGGTTAAAAGATGCTGCTAAATCGTAATCCACTTCTTCATATATCATTTTATCTTGTAATTCTTTAAATATCTTTTTTCCATTGTTTGAATTTACCGTTAATAAAGAAACTCCTCTTTCCGTATTCACATTGGAATCTATTTTTTCAATTCCCCAAAAATCCCCTATTGTAAAATCTGTTATTCTCCTTTTATTTGCAAATTCACAAGAATAGCATGATGGTCTGTTTATCATTTCTAATACAAAAGCTTTAAAATATGAGTTTTCTTCCTCTTTTTCCCCATCAGCATATTCTATTATTGGTGTTTGATTTTTCCATCCATTTTCTTTACTTCTAAACCATATCGTTTTTATTTTTTTATTTTTTATCATTTGCAAATTTTTTATATATATTTCGAAAACTTTAGGAGATGGATTGGCATGACATAAAATATCACAAGTAATTAATTTTTCACATTTTTTTCCTAAATAATTTTTCAGTCCACTTATTTGACAAGCCGTTCCTGTAAATAATACATATGTATTTCTTTCTAGATATTCTTTTACCTTTTCATATGCATTTTTCAAATCGCTTCTTACATATTTAGAACCACAAAACTTTTTGCATTCTTCTAAGTTATTCGCAAAATCATGAATTACTTTTAATTCTTCATCATATGTGACTCCACACACAACTCCACCTTTTTCTATGGTATACTTTGCTAGAATATAAAATATTCCACCTGATGAACTGAATTTCAATTCATCTTTTGATTTATTAATTGCAATATATGCTTTTTCATCTGCTATATCTTTTTCATTTCTATTTCCACAATATTTTTTACATTTATTGCATTTTATACATTTAGTTTTGTCTATTTTAGGATATAAAAATCCTTCCTCATCTTCTACCATTTCTATAGCATTGACAGGACACATTAGAGCACAAGCTCCACAACCATTACATAATTCTTTTTTATTTGTATCAAAATAGTTCTCCATATTCCTTACTCCATCTAATTTTTTTTTAATATCATATTAAAAATACTTTTCAAGCTTTTTCTATTTATCATAAATGCATATATTATGGCTATTAATATTCCAGTAAAAAATAAAATTATATTACTTGAATAATATATTAATAAAATAACAGCTAAAACTATAATTGTAGATAATATAAATTTCTTATCTATTTTTATTTCAAAATATTTCTTTTTTATATCATATAATCTATATACAGACATTGTTGAATATGCAATCAATGATGCAATTGTTGCAGCATATAAATCAATAAAATTAATCAATATTAAATTCACAATAATATTTACAATTGCAGATACAATTGAAGTACTAGCAATCGCTTTCGTATTTTTTTTAGCTACATATATAGTACTTATTAATCCAACTATTACATTAAAAATGGAACCTATTATCATTATTGGAACTTGATTATATCCTTCCCAATAACTATTATCTATCATTATAGGATATACTATTGGCATACAAGCAATAATTCCTATAGCTAGTGCTGTAAACAGTCTAAGCATTTCGTTAATTGTTTTATTAAAAAATTCTTTAATATCAGCATCATTAATATGTAATGCTACCATTTCAGTCCAAGTTAAATTGAAAATGTTATAAATTGTTATGTATACATTAGAAAATTTACTTGCTGCTGAGAAAATACCGTTTTTAGCCACTCCTAATATTGCAGAAATTATGACTCTATTTGAAGAGTTAAACACCCACCAAGATATTGCATTCGGTACTAATGGTATAGAATATGCCCATAATTTTTTCAATAATTTTTTCTTATATGCTTTTATACTTATATATTTATATAACTTAAGTGATATAATAAAATATATCGCACACACAACTTGTCCTAACATATTAGCGATTAACATCCCTGTAGCACCAAATTTAAAAACTATTAAAAATAGTATATTAAAAATAATTGTGCCTAATGCTGATAGAAAACTTCCTACTGCATATTTAACATTATCTCCCATTCCTCTAGCAATTTGTTGCATTAATGAAGCAAATATATATGCTATTACATTTGTTGCCAAAAAGTATTTATATTCATTATTTACAAATGGTGCTATTGCAAAAAATATACACAAATATATTATACATTGTATAGCCACTGAAAATATTGCTGTAGATATTATATTTTTTTTATACCTTTCTTTGTCTCTATTTTCTATTAATCTTCTAAATACTGCTTGTTCAACTTGAAAAGTAACGATTGGCAATAATAAAGAAACTAAAGTATTTAATAAATCTACTGTTCCATATTCTTCTGTTGACAAGATAGACGTATATAAAGGTAAAAGAAAAAATGTTATTAATTGTGTACATATCTTTCCAATAGTTATTATTGCTGTATTTTTTAATAGTGTCTTTTCTCTATTCATTATTATCCTTTCCTGTATTTATTGCATTTTCTAACCAATTTAATGATTTTTTTCTTTCTTCATTTAATTTTTGGTTAACTTTGTCCCAATCTGTTTTAAAATTATAATCTATATTTTGAAATTCTTCTAAGGTATTAAATGTTCTATTTTTTATTCCTAATTTATCTAACAAATTTGTTACTCGTGAACCTGTTTTTTTATGTGGAATAATAAAAAAATTCTTGTGAAAAATTACAGAGAAAACAGTTGCATGGAAAGATGTCGCTACTACATATTCTGCATTTTTTATATAATTTACGAATTCCAGAGGACCTTCAGTGTATACATTTCTTAAAATATTCCTTATGCCTTCATTTTTTCTATTAAAATGAATAACTTTTAATCCTGTTTTTTGAGATAATTCATTTACAATTTTCAAATATTCTTGATCTGGTTGTACTACATATGCTAATATATATTTTTCTTTTTCCTTGTGACAATTTCTTATTTTATTTTCCCATTGACTTTTTGTTAATAAAAGTGTTGGATCTAGAACAACTTCAATAGGTTTCACTATAAATTCTGTTAATATTTTTTTTCCCTCTTCCTCTCTTACAGATATGTTATCTATATTAGAAACTTTTTCTTTATAAATTTCTTTCTCATTTTCTTCTATCCTACCATTTCCTATACTAGCTGCATATGAAATTCTTTTTATGTTTTTATTTCCAAAATTTAAAGTATATGCATCTTGTAATCCATTTGTTATTTTACTATTCCATACTTGGTCACTTCCTGTTATATATATGTCAGCTATTGGAGCATCTTTCTTTAATTTTTCTTCACTTATATACTTTTTTGTAAGATTTAAATTTTCTTTTATAAATTTATCAAAATTTTTATACCTTTTATATCTCTTTTTAAAATATAATATATTGCCAATAATTGATTTTAAAAAATTTTTAAAATTTCTTTTATCAAAATTAATAATTTTATATGGTTCTTCTACAATTCTATTTCTATAATTAATGATTTTTACTTGATTATTCATTTCTTCTATTATTCTTTGTAATGCATAAGCTTGTAATATTGCTCCATAATTATATGCACCTTGAAATGTTATTATATCTATTTTTTTATTTTTCTTAGGCTTCATTCAAATTACATTCCTTTCATAAACATTTTCTATCAAATATTTTTTATTGAATTTGATGTTCTACTTGCTTTTTCCATTTTTCTTTCTTTCTTTTTCTTATAAATATAATAAATAAAATTAAATCGATACATACAAACAAGTTTCACTTTTGTTTTTAAAGAAACTTGTTTATTTTTCATAACTTCTTTATAATACTCTCCCATTTCTTTTTTATATGGCATCAGTTCCTTTACTTTATTAGGCATTTCATCTTCTAAAAAATATAAGTTATTAAAATAATTATTAATATAATGTACCTTATGTTCAATTAGAGTTGACTGTGGTAATAATGGAATAATCTTATTTAATGAATTTAATGCTGTAACTTTTTTTAATGAATATTTTCTTGTGTGTACAGCAGATGTATCATTTATACAATAGTTATATAGTTTATCTTTTATTACTGAGAACTTTGTATTAACATTACAATTTTGTAGAAAAAAAAGTAAATTTTCATAATAGTGAACACTCTCATCAAAATAATTTTTTATAATTTTTCTTTTTATAAGTTTATTCCATGGAAAACCACCATACTTTGTTTTATCATTCGTTATTAGTTCGATGAAATTAAAATCCGAATATTTTTTTAATTCAATTGGCTCAAATTTATTTTCGTTTTCATAATAATTATTATATCCACATATAACAATTTCACTATCTGAGCTTTCTATTTCATCAATCATTTTTTGACACATATCTTTTTCTAGCCAATCATCTGCATCTGCAAATAATATATAATCTCCCGTTGCTTTGTCTATTCCAATATTTCTCGCTTTTGAAACTCCTTCATTGTCTTTATGAATAAAGACAATCTTATCTTTATAACTGGAACAAATATTAGATGTTTTATCTGTTGAACCATCATCAATAACTATATGTTCAATATTATTATAAGTTTGATTTAGCACACTTTCAATACATCTAACTATATATTTTTCTCCATTAAATACTGGCGTTATTATTGAAATTTTTCTGTTTTTTTCCATTTTTATCATCCTTTTTTGTAGAAAATATTTTTCTTATTAAATTGTTTATACTACAATATGGTAATGGTATGATGAACATTTTTTTCATAAAACCTATTCTCCAAGCTGAATCAATGAAATCCTTTTTCAAATTCTTTGGATTTATAACATATTTATATATTTTTTGCGGTTTAGCAATATATTTAAAATTGTCATCTTTGAATTGAACATCTCCAAAAAATTTTGCATCTTTATATTTAGGAAATAGAAATACTTTAAAAAATTTATTTACCGTTTCTTCATAGGGAATCAAATCCCTATAATGATTTTTTATGTACTCTATTGCAGAGTCTTGTATTACTTTTGCCCAAATTGCTTCATTTGTATTATTATACTCATATTCATAAAACACCACTTCTTTGCCTAAGTTAGTAAATTTTTTTACTGAGCCGTGTTGAGCTAAAAATAAAAATTCAAAATTATTTATAAAATAATGTAATTTATGATAATTCGCTTCGTTTTTATAAGTATCAAATAAAAAACCATATGATTTTTCTTTACAAATTTTACAGTTTGGAACTAATCCAAAGTAATATCCAAAAATATCTATTTCATCTAAAATACTTTCAAAGGCTTTTTGCATACTACCATACCAACCAATATCTACAATAGCAACTTTACCTTCAAAATGTTCTTTTTTTATATATTCTTTTAGTGCATTTCTTTCTTCTTTTGCATTTTCTTTTATTATAGGAAATAAATCTTCTAACATATCATTAAATCTTTGCTCTCTATTGTTTATTTCTATAATATCTTCGTATTTATAATTATATTTTTCTATAATGGTATCTAAATTTTTATCTTCTAAACCTATTTTCTTAAAAAAATTTTTCAAAGATATGTTTTTATTAAAAACTATTCTTTCAAAAATTTCGTTTTTCGTATTAATCTCCCACAAGGATGGAACTATTATAGCTCTTCTAGATGCATAAAAATATGAACTTTTAATTTTAGAATTCTTATTTACTATATCAAATGCTCGTTTCATAATATATCCATCTCTTGCCAGAAAAAAAACTTTATTTATATCATTTTTACTAAGTTCACTATAAAGCCAATTTGAAAAACATAATAATAATGGTCCTAGTTTGTTATAACCAAAGTCATAAAAATATTTCAATTTTTTAGTACTTTCTTCACTCAAATTATCGTCTCCTTATTTCTATTTTTAATAAAAACCTACTTATAAACATCATGATAATAAAAAATACTATGTAATTAAATGAAATTACTGTACTATAAAAAGATTCTGAATATGAGTGTAGCACTAAGCAAAAAGCAATACACCCTGACAACAATATACTTTTATGAATCTTAGAATTTTCTTTCTTATAAAAGCAATCATAATAAAGTTTGTTAAATATAATAGCCATTAAAGCCTGCAAAATAACAACTCCAGTCATACCAAAATCTTGATACATTTTTCTAAATCCTGTATAAACATTGCCTATTGTTTTACCATTATAAATAGTTCTAAATTCTGTTGCCTCTTCACTAACTCTTTGATTGTCTAATAATTTAATCTGATATAGAAATTTTCTAACTCCTGCAAATGTTTCTTGTCCAAAATATTTGCTACCATGATTATGGTCTTGCATATACATATCAAATATTTCTATAGAACCACCAAAATATTCTGTAACATAATCGATTGTACTGCTTTTATTAGTTCTACCAACTAATCCTCTAAAATTAGAAAATGCAACTAACAATATAATCACTATTAACCCAATTTTTACAATTTTCTTTGGCTGCATCTTTTTTGAATTTTCTATAGCATACATTATACTCCAAATAATTAAGACAAATATCATATATACAATAAGGTCGTAACGTCCACCACTCATTAATGTCAATGGCAAATATAATATAATCCCTATTAAATAAAGCATTTTATTTTCTTGCTTATGCATAATATTTTCTTTTTTTCTTACAATTATATTATTAACAACTATATATGTGTAAATATAAGCTATAGCACGACAAACTTTTGTTAAAAAATTAATCCATCCTGGAATTAAAATCATATCATGCAACAATGTTTTACCTCTATAAATTTCCATAGCTACACTAAAATTTCCTAAAGCTGAAAATCCTCCTAATGCTTTTATAAAATAAAAGGTATAAATTGCAAAAATTATGAAACTAATAATATCTAAAAATATTAATTTGTATTGCTTAATTTCTATATAATTTAGTTTACTTTTCCCTTCTTCTTTTTTTTCTCGGTATAAACTTTTAAAAATAAACGAAGAGAGTAAAAAAGATATAATACCTATTACAATTACAAAAAAAGTATTATAATGTAAATTGATTTTCCAATTATCAATATTGTATATAGCACATATTACGGCAAAAATATAAGATAGACAAAGTAATGAACTAGGAGAAAATAAATCTTTATTTATTATGATAACAAAAATCCATAAAATGACTATTACAATTAATAATTCATAAATTACCATATTAATGATTAATCAAAGGATTAATCATTCACCTCCTCTTTATTTTTCTGATTATGTTTATAGGAATTAGTCCTAAAATTAACGGTTTCAATATATATATATATCCTTTAGGTAATAAATCTAACAATTTAAAACCAAAATATCTAACTTTTGCCTCATTAATTCTATATTTATATTTTTTTCTTCTTTTTGTATTTTCTCTATCAGCACGATAATTAAAGAGCTTTTCTTGTATTACATACATTCTAATTTTTTTTGCATACATTCTCATAAACAAATCATAATCCTCAACTCTAACAGTCATGTTTATATTTCTATATCCTCCTACTATATCAAACGCTTTTCTTCTAGCCATAATAGCTGGATGTACAATAGGACTATTGAATAAAAAATCTTCTTTTGTTATGTATTCAGGATATCTTTCTTCTCCATATATACCTGTATCATCAAATAAATTTATATTTGATGATACCAAATCCACATCTTTATGACTTTCTAAAAAATTAATTTGTTTTTCTAATCTATTTAATGCTGATTCATCATCATCATCCATTCTAGCAATATATTTTCCTTTTGCGACATTTAAACACTGATTTAACGTATATGCCAGCCCCTTATTTTTTTCGTTCTTTATAAAAATCACTCTTTCATCATTACCACAAATTTCCTTAGCCCATTTCATACATTGATTAGTAGAACCATCATCACATATAATTAATTCAAAATCATGATATGTCTGGTTTAAAATTGAATTCAAAGACTTTTCTAAAAATTCTTTCTTCTTAGTATTATATATTCCCATGATAATACTCACTGTAGCTTTATACATATTTTACCTCTTTCTAAAAATTGATTCTCTTTTTTGATAAATAACTGTATTATCTGGCACATCTTTATTTATAATACACCCTGCTGCTATCACAACATTATTTCCTATTGTTACTCCTTTTAATATGATGACATTATCTCCAATCCAAACATTATTACCTATTTGTATATCTCCTAATATAAAATTGTTGATATCCTTTTTATAATCGTGATCATTATCAATTAAATGAACATTAGGACCAACAATAACATTATCTCCTATTATAATGGCTTTTTGGCTAATAATAGAAACTCCATCATTAAAAAAACAATTATTGCCAATTTTAACAATACCTCTGTTATATATTCTAAATGAAATATTGTTTCGAGCTCTAAAATTTTTACCAATAATAAGTTTTGATTTTTTCTTTATTGCAATTTTAAAACTAGCATTCATTTTAGGAAAAAATTTTAATCTGATTCTAAAGAAATAAATTACTTTATATAATATCAATTTAATACTTCCAAAAATCAAACTAATATATTCATATAACATAAAACTCCACCTAATCTCCTTTGAATTTTAGCTTTTTCTTAATAAATTATTATATTGTACTATAATAATAAAATAAATAAATTATTCAAATTTTCATTATTAATTTTTTATTAAATTTACTGTTTTATTTATCAAAACAGCAATATTATATTTTTTCATATATTTCTTATTTTTTTCTATACATTTTGAGGCAAACTTTTCATTTTTTATATACTTTTCTATTACATTACATAATTGTTGTTCACTCTCTTTTTTAAACAACAATCCATTTTCCTCATTTTTTATGATATCCTTTATCCCTCCCACATTTGTTGCAATAATTGGCTTATTACATGCCATATATTCTATAAGAACTAGTCCAAAACCTTCCCATTTAGAAGGTAGAACTGCTATATCAAATGCAGGAATATATTTTTCTACATTGTCTACCCAACCTGTAATTATTACTTTATCTAATATATCATGTTCTTTTGCAAATTGCTTTACTTCTTCTTCTAATTCACCTGAACCAACATACATTAGTCTAGTATTCTTATTTTCTTTATTTACTAATTCAAATGCTTTAATCATTGTGATTGGATCTTTTTGTTCAGTTAATCTCCCAACAACACCAATAACAATTTCATTCTCTGTAATATCATATTTTTTTCGAGTTTCTTCTCTATATTTATCATTATTTTGAAATTTTGTAAAGTCTATTCCATTTTCTATAATGCACATTTTCTTCTCTGGTGCAATTTTATATTTTAAAGCTGAATCATACTCACTTTTAGAAATATTAATAATTTTATCCGTTTTTATTGCTAATATTCTTTCAATTAAAGCAAATAACTTTTTTTTCTTATCACTTATTTGCGCATTAAAATACCATCCATGTGCATTATATAATATTTTTGTTTTAAAATTAAAAGCCAGAGCAATTCTACCAATCGCTCCAGCTTTACTGCTGTGCAAATATACTATGTCTGGCTTTATTTGCTTTAATATTTTTCTTACTTTAATTATAGATTTTATATCCTTTTTAGCTTCTACTTCTCTTACCATTGGAACGATATATATATTACTTGTATATGTTTTAAACCTTTCTAATTGATTTTTATAATCTTCTGAAACAATTAATACGTTTTCATAATTTTCATCTTTGAAATTTTTAAAAAACATATATAAATATTCTGCTACACCTCCTGCTGACTGTGCAATATGTACTATTGTTTTCTTTGTCATTATATAGCTCCTTCTTTTTTTACAACCTTTTCTACTGTTTTATATATTAATTTAATATCTGTTTTTAAGGTATGGTTATAGTAATATTCCATATCCATTGTTAATCTATCTGTAAATGTTGTATTACTTCTTCCTCTTGTTTGCCACAATCCTGTTATACCAGGTTTACAAGATGTTATGTATCTAAAAAAGCCATTAATATCTTCTTTTTCCCTTTCCATATATGGTCTTGGTCCTACTAAACTCATTTCTCCCTTTAATACATTAATAAACTGTGGGAATTCATCTAAGCTTGTCTTTCTTATAAACTTACCTACTTTTGTTATTCTTGGATCATTTTTTAATTTTTTATAAATTTTAAATTCTTCTCTTGCTTCTTCATTTTCTTCCAAATATTGTTTTAATTTTTCTTCAGAATCTACTACCATAGAACGATACTTGTACATTTTAAACATTTTACCATTTTTTCCAATTCTCTCTTGCGTAAAAAAGATTGGTCCATTATCTTTTGCTATTTTATTTGCTATCCATATTCCTATTGTTAATGGTATTAATACTATTAGCCCACAAAAACCACCTAAAATATCCAGTAATCTCTTTGCCATTTTTTCTATTTTTAGCACTATCTTACTTCTATTGATGTTTTTTGGTATAAGTGCTAGGATTTCTATATTATCCTTTTCATATGTTAGCACATCATTTCTAACATCCATTCTTTTATTCCCCCTATATGGACTTCAAGAATCCATTTTTTCTCATTTTTTGACAAATTTATTATACTATAGCATTTTTTCCTTTTCAACAACTTTTGTGTTACATTTTTTGTCCACTTTGTAATGTTTTTGTCATATATTTGTCATATAACTTTATTACTAGTAACACTACCAATGTTCCTAATATCACTCCTAACATATCAATATAAACATCTGTTACTTTTGGTGTTCTTCCAGGAGAAAAAGTTTGATGAAATTCGTCAGAAATAGCATAAAGTAAACCTATAAATAATGTTATTGTAATTCTCCATTTATTTTGCAATTTTGTTTTTATCATTAGTCCCATTAACAAAATTCCCAATAAGGTATATACAGAAAAGTGTGCTATTTTTCTAATAACTGCATTTGTTCTTTGTAATATTTTCTTTTGTTCTTTACTTTCTAATTCTCTATATTTTGAGCTTAAGTTTAATATTCCCTCTGATATGTTTGTGCTAATTCCTTTAGATTGTGTTCCATCTTGTCCGGAAAACCCAAATATTAATGTCATAGTGCCAATTAACAAGATAATCAATATAAGTCTATATAATTTTATTTTCATTTCTTATTTTCTTCCTTTTCATTTATCTTTTGGTTATACATTACCTCAACTATTATAACTTTCCTCTCATTTTTTTACAAGTATTTTGAATTGTTTTCTATTTTTTATAAATCAAATTATTGTATATAAAAAAGAATCATATTTTATCCAATCAAAAGGAGTTATATGATTCTCTTTTTATCTATATTTTTATTATTTATATTTTATTTTTTGTATTTGTATTTTAATTTCATTTCTGCTAATTTATAATCAAATTTCTTATGTTCAAGTTCATTTTCTTCAATATGTTTATCCAATTTATCTATTAATTCTTCTTTTATTTCTTTTACTTCTTGTTTTGTTTCTGTTACTGTATTTAATACTTGAGCTAAATTTGTGTTTGTCATAATATCTAGCTTATCTTCTATTTGTGTAAGTTTCTGATTTATTTTGTGAAATCCATCATCCATTTTACTGTTGGTCTTTTCAAATTCATCATCCATTTTACTGTTGGTCTTTTCAAATTCATCATCCATTTTGTTATAGACTTTGCCAAATTCATTATCCATTTTGCTATAGACTTTACCAAATTCATCATCCATTTTGCTATAGACTTTACCAAACTCTCCATTGATTCTTTCAAATTCTACTTGCATTTGGCTCCATAAGTCTTCTAGATTATTAATCATACTAATCTCCCTCCCTTCAAGCAAAATTTCTAACTTAATTTGTGAATACTTGTGTTGCTAATTTTATTTGCAACATTTTGATTAAATTCATTTTGATTAAAACTATATCAGAATTAAATTTTTGAAATAAACGTTTTTATATAAAAATATAGATAAACTATGTTGACATTTTAACATGTTTATCTATATTTTGCAAGTAATTTTTTGTTAATTTTTGGTATTTTTAGAATTATTATATTGATTTTTTTCTTTTTGTTGAACTTTTTCTTTCTTATAGTCTCTTTTACATTTTATTTGGCATTTCTATTCCTAATAGTTTTGCACCTGTTTTTAGCACATTTCCTACCGCATAAGTTAAATAAATTCTAGCATTTTGTACATCTCTGTCTTCTGTTAATATTTTATTTTCATTATAGAAATTACTAAATGCTTTTGCTAATTCTATTAAGTATCTTGACAATATAGATGGTTCTTCTTTTTGGGTTACCTGTATTAATGTATTTTCAAAATTATATAATAACTTGATTGTATTTTTAGAACTTTCATCTAATAATTTTTTAAATGTAATTTCTTCTATTTTTGGTATATATCCTGCTTTTTCTAAAACACTTTTTGTACGTACATACGTATATTGAATATATGGTCCTGTTTCTCCTTGAAAATTCAATATTTGATTCCAATCAAATATTTCATCTTTAATCCTACTATTTGATAAATCATTAAAAATAACTGCTCCTACACCAACTTTTTTTGCTACTTCATCTTTATTCTCTAAATCCGGATTTTTTTCTTCTATGATTTCTTTTGCCCTTGCTATTGCTTCTTTTAATAATTCTTCTAGTTTAACAATATTTCCCTCCCTTGTTGACATTTTTCCTGTTGGCAATGAAACCATACCAAATAGTACATGTTGTAGCCCATTCGTATATTTCTCATCTATTCCTAATAATTTAGCCACTTCAAATACTTGTTTAAAATGTAATGTTTGCTCATATGATACTACATAAAGAGCTTTATCAAAATCATAAGTTCTTGCTCTGTATAAGATAGCTGCTAAATCTCTAGTAGCATAAGTTGTTGAACCATTTGATTTTTGAATGATACATGGTGTATTAATTCCTTTATCTTCTAAATCAATAATTTTTGCACCTTGTGATTCTACTAGTTTTCCTGTTTTTTCTAATATTTCAATAACTTCTGGCATTTTATCTGAATAAAATGCTTCTCCATTCCATGAATCAAATTTACTTCCTAATAAATCATATACTCTTTGAAATTCTTTTAAACTTAAGTTCCTAAATTTTTCCCATATTGTAGTACAATAAGAATCTCCATCTTCTAATAGTTTAAAATTCATTCTACATTGTTCTAAAACATTTTCATCTTCTTTACATAGCTGATTAATTCGAATATAGATTTTGGTTAATTCATTTATTGGATCTTCTTCTACGTTATATTCTTTTCCCCATAATTTATATCCTTCGATTAATTTACCAAATTGTGTTCCATAATCTCCTAGGTGATTAATACCAATTGTATGATAGCCTAAATATTGATAAATATTATATAATGCGCCTCCAATTACTGTTGAGCGCAAATGTCCTATATGAAAAGGTTTAGCAATATTTGGTGCTGAATAATCAATTACAATATTTTTACCCTTTCCAATTTCTGATTTTCCATATTCCTCTTGCTTTGCAATTTCTTGTAATACTTCTTTTACCATTTGCTCTTGATGAATATAGAAGTTTAAGTAACCTCCTATGACTTCTACTTTTTCTATCAAATCTTCATCTATTTTTATATTATTTTTTATATCATTTGCAATCATTGGAGGTGCTTTTTTTAATTCCTTTGCTAATCGAAAGCATGGAAACGCATAATCTCCATTGTTTGTATCTTTTGGTATTTCTATATAACTTTCTAATTCTTTTTCATCTATATTTACACTCTTAGCAATTTCTTTTGCAATAATTTCTTTAAAATTTATCATATTTTTTCATTCCCTTCATTTATCTTTCCTCTTCTTTATATAAAATTTTTGTATATAACAAGTTTTATATATTTATATCCAAGGTCTTTTAAACATTATTTATATATCTTGAAACTTTTATTACAAAATTATATTATGTTTATCTTAAAAAGTCAAACACTTTTATTTATACTTCGTAAAATTTTATTCTCACGTCAATTAAAAAAGTAAATGCAATTATGAAGAAAGATAGTTGAAATAAGTCTTTCAATATATGTTTAATGTTAGAT
>CALXBY010000018.1 GCA_944386675.1 uncultured Clostridia bacterium
AGGGCATTTTATAAAATAATATAAAATATTTTAAAATAAAAAAAAGAGGCTAAAAGCCTCAAAATTGGTTGCGGGGGTAGGACTCGAACCTACGACCTTCGGGTTATGAGCCCGACGAGCTGCCAACTGCTCCACCCCGCGATATAAATTTTACAAATGTAATTATACTACTTATAGCATACATTGTCAACACTTTAAGCAAAAATAGTGTATATCCTCAATAAAATATGCATTTAAAATTCAATTACAACAAAACCTAAAATATATTTTTTCTATTCAGTTATACTTTATATAATATTCATAGCCGCATAAAAATATACCTAAAAATAAAAATATTTCTAATATAATCCTAATTATATAGCAACAAAATAAATTATCTTAAATATCTTTCCAATCTACTATATTTTTTTACCATATTGTGGTATACTAAGCATGTAAAAAATATATAGTACTTTTATTTAAAAGTACTAACAGAAAGAAAGGAATGATAAGATTATGAAAAATGAATTAGTTATAAAAAGATGTAAATCATGTGGAGCAACTGTAAAAGTTATAGAAGATTGTAATTGTGAAGGATGTGGAATCGTTTGCTGTGGTGAACCTATGGAAGTTTTAAAACCAAATTCTGTAGATGCTGCTGTTGAAAAGCATGTCCCAAATTATGAAAAAGTAGAAGATGAAATTTTTGTTACTGTAAATCATGTTATGGAAAAAGAACATTTCATTGAATGGATAACTTTAGTAGCTGATAACAAAGAATATACTGTTAAACTTTATCCTGAGCAAAATGCAGAGTGTCGTTTCCCATATATTCCAGGTTCTTGCTTATATGCTTACTGCAATAAACATGGTTTATGGAAAAAAGAAGTTGAATAGTATTTTTATGAAAAGAATCCCTATAAACATACATTTACTGGGATTCTTTTTTTATTGTATAGAATTTTTCAACTTTTATTTTTTATTTTTTACTTTTTACTTTTATTTTTTACTTCTATTTTTACTATTGTTTTTATTCTCCTGTTTCAATTTTGTTTGCTACGTTATCCTCATTCGTTTTATTTGTTTCTTCTGTTTGATTTTTCTCTTGGCTACTTACAATATTTGTATTTTCTGTTGTAGGCGCTTCTGCCTCTGCACATTCAACGACTTGTTTTCCTATGTCTGCAATTAAATCACTAGCATTTTGTATTCCTTTTGTAAATACACCTACTAGATATGTATTTTTTCCATATATAATCCCATAGTCATGTACATAGCCATCATATGAGCCATATTTATGGGCAACTTCATATTGAGGTAAATTTGCTTTTAAGTATATGCCACCTGAAGATCTTTTCATATAACTAATTAATTCACTATATTTTTCTGCATTTTGATATAAATATTGTAATACATCATAGTAGTAGGAAACATTTGAAATATTTGATGTATAAAAATCTTCTGGTAGTTCGGTGTCTGAGTATTTTGTCAATTCTTCTTTGCATTTTCTATATCCTATATTTCCTATTAAAATGTTTAGAGCTGTATTATCACTATTTACAATGGTTTGCTCTAAAAGATAAGATAATGGTATCCTTTCTTCTACTTTATATGATGCTGCTGTACTTCCACCCCCTGCTTCATAGTCGTCACTATGATAAAGTAATGTGTCTGATAGTGTAATTTCTCCTGCTTCTATTTTATCATAGTATAACATGGCTACAGGAACTTTTATTGCACTTGCTGCTGTAAAATACGTATTTTCATTATAGAAATAGTACTTTTTTTCTTCTAAGTTATAATAGAAAAAGAAAAAATTATTTTCATCTAAGTTATTTTTTGTCATAATTTCATTTATACGTACCTCTATATTCGTATCTACAGTTTCCTCTATAATTGGTTCTTCTATTTCTGCCATTTCTGTTGCTGATGTTTCTATGCTTTCTTCCATGCCCGCTTCTATATTTTTTTCACTTTCTTTATTCTTGTCATTCTTATTATTTATGGCAATAGTACACAAAATTATTCCCCCCATAATAACCAATATAGAAACTATTATAATTAAAATTTTATAATGTGTTTTAAATTTATTTTCTTTTTCTTTGGAATGTTTTCCTTTTTTACTCATGAAATTACTCCGTTTTTTATTTGATTATATCACAAAATCTTAAAAAGCGATGATTTTTTGTCATAAATTTGTATTTTATAACAGAAGAGACACTAGGAAATATATATAAAGACCGATAACTAAAATATTCTAAAATTAAAATTAGAAATTTCTATTATCGGTCTTTTATTGATACTTTTTTATTTTATTGATATTGCTGTATTTTTTAGTTAGCTTTTTTATTTTTCCCTGCCTCTATCTCAAAACTCTATTAATAAATTCCTCTTCTGCCATTATCTCAAAAATCCATTAATGATTTCCTCTTCTGCTTCTTTTTCAGATAGTCCTAATGTCATTAGTTTTGTTAATTGTTCTCCTGCAATTTTTCCGATTGCTGCTTCATGAATTAAATTTGCTTCTACATTGTTTGCTGTTATTTCTGGTGTTGCTGTGACTATTGCATTATCTTTTATAATTGCATCACATTCACTATGTGCAAAACATTTTTCATTCCCATATATTTTAGAGACAAATTCTTGTTTTGAGTTTTCTGTTGCTACAGATCTTGAGGTTACATGTGTACTAGAGTTTTCTCCATTTAATTGTACATCAAATATTGTTTTTGCATATTGATTTCCATCTGTCATAATTTTTTCTGTTACAACAAAGTTTGTATCTTCTGCTAAAATACCTTTTGTTTCTCTAATTGTTGAGCTAACACCTTTTATTTGTACACTTTCCATTTCCATGCTACTTCCAGCTTTTAAGTAAACTTCTGTTACTGGATTTAAAATTCTTTTTCCGTCTCCGTTTCCCTCTCCATAATGTTTTTCTACATATTTTACTTTTGCTCCTTCTTCTAAATAGAATCTATGGATTCCATCATGCTCGGAATCTTTGTGGTGGTCATTATGAATTCCACATCCTGCTACAATAATGACATTTGCATTTTTTCCAATATAAAAATCATTATATACTAAATCATTTAGTCCACTTTCTGTGATGATAACTGGTATATGAATAAATTCAAATTTTGTGTTTTCTTTAACATATATATCAATTCCAGATACATCTTTTTTAGTGACAATATTTACATTTTCTGTTACTTGTCTTTCCACACCTTTTCCGTTTTTTCTAATGTTATATGCACCTTTTGTAATGTTCTCTAAATTAGAGATTTCATTTAAAAGTTGCTCATCTATTTGGTTTAAATTTTTTGCTTCCATTTTTCTTCTCCTTTCTGTTATGCATTTGTTTCTAATTTTTTGCATTTATATTTCATCTAAAAATCATTTTTGTTTTCACTTTTTGCATTTATGTTTCATCTAAAATCATTTTTGTTTTGACTGTTAACAGTTATTTTTGATTTTACAACAACCTTTATTTTTGATTTCTTCATTTAATATTTCTTCACTTGTTCCAATCTTTTGGATTTTTCCTGATTTCATTAATATGATTTCATCTGCTATTTCTAAGATTCTTTCTTGATGAGAAATAATGATTGTTGTTCCTTTTGTTATTTCACTCATTTTTTGAAATACGTCTATTAAATTGTTGAAACTCCATAAGTCTATTCCTGCTTCTGGCTCATCGAAAATTGTTAATTTGGTCTGTCTTAAGGCAACTGTGGCAATTTCTATTCTTTTTAATTCTCCTCCAGATAATGAGCCATTTACTTCTCTATCAACATATTCTTTAGCACATAAACCTACTGTTGCTAAAGCTTCACAAGCTTCTTTTTTCGTTATTTTTCTATGAGCTGCTATTTTTAATAAATCATATACTGTGATTCCTTTAAATCTAACAGGTTGTTGAAATCCAAAGCTAATTCCCAATTTTGCTCTTTCATTAATTTCCATGTTTGTAATATCTTTTCCATCAAAAATAATTTTTCCTGAATCTGGTTTTTCGATTCCCATTATTATTTTTACTAAAGTTGATTTTCCTGAACCGTTTGGGCCTGTGATGGCTACAAATTTTCCTAAATCTATTTTTAAATTAATATTGTTTAATATTTTTCTATTATCTCTTTCAAAACATATATTTTCTAATTCTAATATCATGATTACCTCCTATTTTTATAGCTTGCATTTTATTTTCTTTACTTTGTTTATTTTTTCAAAACCCTTTTTTCTTTTTTGCATCTCATCTATTTTATATTTTTCATTTCTATTTTCTATTTTCTATTTTTTATTTTTTATCTTCATTTTTTATTTTCCATTTTTGCTTAGTCTATTTTTTATTGTTACTTTTATACAACTTTGGCATTTTGGGTTATTTTCGTCATAGTCACAATCTAAATCTCCTAAGTCCATGATTTTGCTAATATATTTTTCTAGTTTTTTTGTTGTATCTGGAGATATGGCATATTTCATAGATTTTGCTTCTTCTTCAGCGTCTTTTTCATCTACTTCTAGTATATCTACTAAAAACATTTTGATAATATCATGTTTTTTTATGATTTCTTTTGCTTGTTCTTCCCCTTCATAAGTTAGATTAATGTCCCCATATGCTTCATATTCTATCAAGTCTAAATCTCTTAAGTTTTTAATAGCTCTATTTACACTTGGCTTTGTGATTTTTAATTTTTCTGCTATGTCTGTAACTCTAACTTTATGTTTGCTTTTATCTAGTATATATATTGTTTTTAAATATTCCTCTTGGGAACTTGTTAATTTCATATATGCCTCCTCATTTATTTACACTAGTTTTTTATTATCTTTTTCTTGTTAGTTTGTGCTAACATTTTACTATGCATTTTTATTTCTGTCAAGTATTTTTAAGTAAATTCATTATTTTACACAAATTAACTCCTTTATGTTTTCATATTTTGCGTCTCCTATGCCACTTACCTCTTTTATATCTTCTATTGAATTAAACTTTCCATTTTCTTCTCTATAGTTAATTATTTTTAAAGCTGTTGATGGACCAATTCCTGGTAATGTTTCTAGCTCTGTTTGGCTTGCTGTATTGATATTTACTTTTTCTGTCATACCTTCTTTATTACTTTCTTTCTCATTGCCTGAATGTTCTATACCTCCACTTGATGAGGTTATATATTTTGAAGTTTTATCTGCTGTATTTTCTCCTGTATTTTCCGCAGTTTCTATTTTTTCTTCTCCTATTGTTGGTATATATATTTTCATACCATCTTCCAATTTAAAAGCTAAATTTATATTTTTTGTATCTGCATTTTCTTTTAATCCTTCGGCTTTATTAATGGCATCTGAAATTCTACTATTTTCTTCTAGTTCAACAATTCCTTCTTTATTTACTGCTCCTGATACATGGACAATTATTTTTGACTCTGTTTCATCTTTTTTTGTTTCTTCTTCTATCGTACTTTCTTGTGTTTGATTTTCTAGTATCTGATTTTCTCCTATTGTTTCTTCTGCCAAGATAATTGCTGTATTATCTTTTGTATAGATATAGAATAAAATGGCAATGCTAATGATACACAAAATTATTCCAATCACTATTTTTTGTTTTTTGCTAAGATTGTACATATCTTAATTTCACTCCTTTCTTTTTATGGCAAATATTAACAATTTAAATTAATATTTATAGGACATACTTTTTTTAAATCTTTTGTTTGCATAATTTTGTTGATAATTAAAAATATGAAAATACTTTCGATAAAAGTTTTTCTTTACAATCAAAACACATAGATGTCTAGCATAAATTTAAAAATAAATTTAAGATATAAATTCAAAAAAATAATTGCAAAATTCGACAAAATACTATATAGTATTACTATTAAATGTAAATACATAAATGATTAGGAGTTTATAAGATGAATATAAATGTGAAAAAAATTTTTATATTAAGTTTTTTTATAATTGCATTATTATTTAATAATTTTAATATTGTATATGCCGAAGATGTTAATTCCCCTGAGTTAATTTCTGAAGCTGCAATTTTAATAGATAATAAAACAAATAAAATACTATATGATAAAAATGCTAATGAAAGAATGTTTCCGGCTAGTACAACCAAAATTCTAACCGCTATATTGGTATTAGAAAATTGTGAATTAAACGAAACTGTAACTGCAAGTTATGATGCGGTTATGTCTATCCCTAATGGTTATGTATCTGCTAATATTGATGGTGAAGAACAACTTACGGTAGAACAATTATTACAATTGTTATTAGTGCATTCTGCAAATGATGCTGCAAATGTACTCGCAGAATATGTTGGTGGTTCTATAGAAAGTTTTGTTTCCATGATGAATACAAAAGTCAACGAACTTGGTTTAACTAATACACATTTTACTAATGCCTATGGATTACAAGATGAAAATCATTATACAACTGCTCATGATTTATCTGTTATTATGCAATACTGTCTTAAAAATGAAGATTTTAGAAGAATTGCTGGTAGTGCATCATGTTCTATCCCTGCTACAAATAAGTTTGGTCCTCGTTCATATACATCTACCAATCAATTGTTGGTTCCTGGGAGTCCATATTATTATAGCTATGTAACCGTTGGAAAAACTGGTTTTACAACAGAGGCTGGAGAATGTTTAGTTTCTTGTGCTTATAAAAACGATTTAGAATTAATTTGTGTTGTATTAGGTGGAAGTGTTGTAAATGGCGTTCCTACTAGATTTTCTGAAAGTAAAACTTTATATGAATATGGTTTTAATCAATTTTCTTTAAAAAATGTTGCTAATCCTGGAGATATTATTACTGAAATTGAAGTTTCTAATGCTACTCCTGATACAAAATCATTAGACTTAGCTTTTGCAGATAGCATCTATGCATTAGTAAATAATAAAGATCTTGAAACAAACTATACTCCCGAAATACAATTAAATGCTAATATTTCTGCTCCAATTGCTCAAGGGGATGTTCTTGGAAAAGCTGTTTATACAATTGACGGTATAGAGTATGAATCTGATATTGTTGCTACACATAATGTAGAAGCTTCCAAATTACTTCAGTTTATACTGCAAATCGGTTCTATTATTATCGTGCTTTTAATTACTTTTGAAATATTCTTTTCTAATAATAAAAAGAAAAATGCTTAATATATAATTTATATACAATACTATTTGATATGGAAAATTTCATTTTCTATATAAAGGACAAATCTTTCTTCACAAAAACTTTTTCCTATTCAACAAAAAAGGACAGACTTGTATTAAAGTCTGCCCCTTTTTTATTAACTTTATCTTTATCTTTATTTATTTTTTGCTTATTCATAATCTTTTCCAATAATTACAGTAACATCTACTTTACTAGATGATCCTGTACTACTGTCAGAAATTGTTCCAGTTCCTATTGTTTCTTTTATATCATTAATTGTTGTTGTTGAAACTTGCTTTTTATTTGCTATTACTGTTTTACTTGTAGATGTTGTTGTCCCTGTTCTAGAAACATTATATCCTTCTTCTTTTAATTTATTTACAACTTCTTGAAGCACTTTTCCATCATTTGTACCATTTAAAACCTCTATTTTAATATCTGACTTTGAAGATGTTGTAGAACTACTTGAAGTTGAATTCGTAGCTGTTCCATTTTGTGTAGTTGTATTTCCATCTGTTGCATTTTCTTCTGCTAATTGTTCAGGATAGAATAATTCTTTTACTAATTGCTTAGTTTCCTCCTCATCTACAACATATATACTTACGCCATTTGTTTGATTTAGAGGTGGTACCGTTCCTGGTAATGATCCTGTTTGCAAGTTTTCTGTACTAAACTCTACTGCATATGGTAAATAATCTTTTAATACATTAAAATCTAAATTTGTTATTAAATTTCTACTAGCAATATCTAATATTGTTCCTAATTTGGTTATATTTTCTAATTTAACTGTTTGTTCAACAACAGCTGTTAAAAATTCTCTTTGATTTCTCATTCTTCCTATATCATTATCACCATATTCTGATGGAAAACTTGTTTCATCATTATTTTTTCTAAATCTTAATAACTCTTCTGCTTCTTCACCATCTATTTCTTGAAGACCTTTTTTAAAATGAATATGTAAATTTTGAGTTGGATCATCATAATCCATATCTATTGGAACATTATATTGTATTGGTCCAAGTGCGTCTACTAATTCTATTAATGCTTCAGTTTGTACGATTGCATAGTATTGCAAGTCTAATCCTGTTAATTCATTTACAGCTTCTACTGTTTCCATCGGGTCTCTTGTTAAATTATATATTGCATTTATTTTATCAGCTGCTTTTGCTCTTTTTACATTTGTACCTGTGAAAGAATCTCTAGGTATTGATAATAGCGCTGCTTTTTGCGTATTTGGGTTATATGAAGCAACCATAATCGTATCTGTTAATGCAACACCTGCTTGGTCTGTACTTACCCCCATTAAAAGTACTTGAAACTCGCTTAAGCTTTTCCTTGTATTTTCATCATGTCCTACCACTGTTGCTAACATACCTGACAAGCCTCCACCATTTTTATGTGTTCTATACGCAAACACACCTCCTGCAATTAATAATACTAACAATATAACCAATAATACAATTTTCCACTTTTTCATTTTTTTCTTTGATTTTTTATCTTTATATTTTATATCTTTATTTTTAACTTTTTTATTTTTTAATTTTTTGCTTTTGTTTACTTTATTATTATCCACTTATAATCCACTCCTAAAATTTCATGTTACCAGTATAGCAAATATAGAATCAAAAATCAACAAATAAAGACAAATTTTAAGAATTTGCCTTTATTATTTTTATTACCTTATTCTATTTCGCTTACTTTTGTAAATAAAATATCTAGGATATTATTTTCATTCATCATTTTTCCTATATAAGAATCTTGAACAGAGGTATAAACTACATTTTGTGGTTCAATTTCACCACTTAAGTTAACAAGTAATAATATGATATATACAATTAATAGCCCTCTTAATATACCATATATTACGCCACCTAATTTATTAAATTGATTTAATATTGGTAATTTAGAAACTAAGTTTGCTAGTGCTGTTACAAACTTCAATGCAATTCTTATAATAACATATAAGATTAAAATAACTGCACCTTCTATGATATTAATAGATATCGTTCTTGCTGTTTCTGGTAACATATTATTTTGGATTGTTTCTACTATTTGGTTTGCTCCTTCTTCTTCATTTGTCATAATATCATTTGCTTCTTCTAATATTGCATTTTGAATTGTCTCATCTATACTTGTTACATTGATAATCAAGTTAGAAACTGGTTTATATAATATTAATGTTAAAACAACAGCAATCACTACTGCAACTAATTGTATCGCTAATGTAATTAATCCTTTCTTATATGCTAAAAATGTTGATAATAAAATAATTGCAATAATAATTAAATCTACAATTATGCTCATTTTTTTCCTCCTTTTATTTCATTTCTATTGTACAGAAAAATCTAACTTCTTTTATCTCTATATAGAGATTTTTCATATATGTGACTTTTTACAAATTGATAATTTCAACTTTGTCTCTATAAACAATACCTGCAATATTATCTGATACAGTAACATTTGTAACTTCTTGGCTAGCTACATATCTCTTAACTAACCATCCACCTGTGTTAATAAATTCAACTTCTGTTCCTAAATTCAATGCAATAATATTTCCTTTTGTATATACCTCTTTTATAGAAGTTTCTACAGTATAATTTTTAATACTTTTATTATCTACATCTCCAATATTAATTACGGAATTTGCTGAAAATATTCCTGATGATTCTTCTTGTATTGTTACAAAATGATTATCTAAATTAATAGATTGTGCCGTTATTTTTTTATCCTTATTATCAAACAATATTGATTCTTGCTCATTTTCTATAATGTTTATTGTATCTGTATACATACAAATAATTCTGTCTTTGTCTTGATATTCGATATTTACAATTAATTTATTTTGTTCACTCTTATAGTTTTTCTCTTCAGAATTTGATGGGTCTGTTTTTGCTTTTTCTATAGATATAACTCTTGTGTTAGATTGTATAATTGTTCCTGATGTATCTACTTCTGCTATTGCTAGATATTTATTATCATTTGAAATTGCCACATCTACTGCCATTGTTGATGATAAATATTTTTTGAACAATGGATTTCCATCTGGATCAAATACTTGAATAACACTCTTGTAGCTAGTCTCAGACATAATAATTGCTACATATCCATTCTTATTTACATATACTTGTGAAATATTTCCTTCCACTTGGCTTTCCCATGCAATCGCTTTATCTTCTACCAAATAAACTTTTTGTCCATTTGCTTCTCCAATTATTAAAAATCGATTTGCTGAATGAAAAACTGGATTTGTTATTTGAATATCTAAATTTGCTTCTTCTGCACTAGTTGAACCATATAATAATAATTTATTTTTATTTAATATACCTATGTATTTATTAAATGCATATATATTTGCATTTTGACCTTCATCCAATTCAATTGTTGTTACCTTATCTTGTGAAATTTCTTTTCTAAATACTTGTATATCAATCCAATTTCTAAATTCTTTATTTGTTATATATAAAGATACAAGCACAATTATTGCAACAACAAGAATAGAGATAGTTATTGATAATATTATTTTTTTTGCATTTATTTTTTTCTTTTCAGGTTCTTCCCAATAATCTCTCATTGCATTTCTCCTTATCTTTTGTTAATGATATTCTACTATACCCAATCTAAAAAAGCAAGCTACTGCTTGTTTTTTATCTTATATTATTTTTGTAAACAAAATTTTTATGATTTGTATAAATCCTATATATCCAAATATTGGATACAATGCATTTACTAAGTTAGAAAATCCTACTTTTGAAACCATTACTCCACTTATACATACTAAAATTGCAACATATTTACTACTATTTTTTGTTTTTGCTACATTTTCTAAAAAACTTGTTCCTAGAGATACACTTGTCGTAAATATCGAACTTAATATAACAAATCCATATACATATTTAAATATTTTAGAAATTTTTGAAACGATATAAACAATTGGCATTTCTAGATTTTCAATATCAACATCTATTTTTGTTAACATAAGAAATATAATTACAGACAATACAATAATACATATGGTTGTTAATATAGATAAAATGATATTTTCTCTTTTATGATTAATCTGATCTCTTAAAGCTATTAGTACAGGAATTAATAATATGGTATTATAACTTCCATACAATATACTATCTAAAATCCATTTCCAAGTTGAATTTTGTATTACATAATTTGATATATGCCATATATTTTCAAATTCTATGACTTTTATCCCAACAATTATGAAACTTCCGATTAATATAGGAACAATCCATTGATTTACCTTTATTAGACCTGATATATGATTTAAAAATACAAAATAGCAGATAATTGCTAGTATCAAACTTCCTATTAAACTATTTATTCCAAATTGTTGTTCAAAATATGCTCCAAACCCTGCTATCATAATGTAAAATGTGATTAAAATAAATATATTCATTATCATATTTATAATATTTAATTGTTTTTCTTTTTTTACAAAAATGTGTAAAAAATCTTTATAGTTTTTAACTTCATTATTTTTACATATGCCTAAAACTTTATATACGACTATACCTAATAATATACTTGAAATGAAAATACCTAAAATACCATTGATTCCATATTTATAAAAGAATATATATATTTCTTGTCCTGAAGCAAAACCAGCACCTACCAATGTTCCTATAATTACAAATAATGGTTTTAAATTTTTTTTAATCATAAAACTCCTTTTAAAAAGACAAATCTCACTTCGCAAGAACTTTTCTATACTTTTCTTTAGTTAACTATATATATTTAAGTTCTCGAAGAAACGTAAAGATTTGTCGACGCGAAAAATTGTGTAGCAATTTTTCCTATACCATAAAAAAATCCCATAATATTTTATGAGATTTTTTCTATTTTATTCTTATATCTTTTAGCAAGATACTATCATAATTTATTTTTTTCTTCTTCTTTTTTGCCACACAATTAGTCCGGCTAAAATGATAATAGCTGGCAGAGTAAATATGATAACTCTTACAATTGTATCTTGTTGTTCTGTTGCTGTATATCTTACTGTTCCTGTACTCTTTCTTGCTGTAATATCTTCTTCTCTATCAGATAAATATGCTAATGAATTTAATACTAAATCTTTATTATATGCCAATTGAATTCCTGGATATTGAGAATTCTCAGCAAGTTGATAATCTGAAACAAAGAAATTCTCTCCAAATATAATTAATGATGATGTTACAGCTGATGTCCCTGCTTCTTCATTAGCTTCTGTTATTGTTTTTTCTAATTCTGCTCCAACCACAAAAGAACCTGTTTCTTCCCCTTCTAATGCTGTATTTGATGTGTTTTCACTACTAAAGTTTGTTCTAAAATAAGAACTTTCACTAGTTGTTGCCAAATCTGTTTCTACAACATTTAATTCATCTAATCCATCTTCATTGATATTAATTTTTGTTGGATATCTAAAGATAACTCCATCACTATATAAATCTTCTGTTATACTTGAATATCCTAAGTTTGGTATAACTAAATCTGGTGAACCAGATACCATTCTTGATGAATCTGTTTCTCTTATGACGCCTACTTCAAAAGGATTCACTCCATATAAAGCTAAAATTTTATTGATATTTGGCAAATCTACTGATGTTGACATTGCTGCATTTAGCCATAATATATTTCCACCTCTATTGATATAATCTGTAATAGCTGTTGTTGCTACATCATCAAAATCTTTTGATGGTGAAGTAATTACTAACGTATCACAGTCTTCTGGAACATTTCCTGTTGATAAAATATTTAATGTTTCTACTTCTGTAATTTCATTTTGTAAATATACACTTAAATAATACATATTATAACTTAATGAAAAATCGCTATATCCTTCTAAGAAATATACTTTTGGTATATCATCTGCTGTAACAGATAAAATAGCGCTCGTTAATTTTTCTTCTGCAATACTAATTGTTTCATATGTTGAACTATCATAAGTTACTAAGTCACTTGATGTTAAAACTTTTGATTTATCACCACATTCAACAATAATTCCTGTTGATCCACTTTCGATTCCATATTTTTCTGCTAAGTCTGGTCTATCGTCTGCATTTACTGCTTCTGCCACAATTTTTTCATTTGCACTTTTATATTGTTTTGCTAGTGCTAAATCTGCATCACTGTCAGCATATCCAACAAAATATATATTGACATCTTTATCAATATTTTTTACTCTTTCCTTGCTTTCATCTGTTAAAGTATATAATTTTTCTTGTGTCAAGTCGATTGGTGTTAAATCTAAACTTTGCATACCAATATTGATTGCTAAGAATACAGCTACGATTAGTAAAACCAATATGATTGTTTTTGTCCCATCAATCAACCATTTTTTCTTTATTATTTGAACAAACTTACTAGTTTCTTTATCCTTTTTCTTATTTTCTTTTATCTTCTTTAGACTTTTTTCTTCTTTGGTCTTTTTTTCCTTAGGTAATTTTTCCTTTTTAATCTTTTCTTCTTTTTCTTTCAAGCTACTAACCTCCTTACCTTACACTTTTTCTTCTTTGCATTACAATAATTGTTAGCAATAAACACATAATCGTGAATGTAACAAATGTTACTGTATCTGCAATATCAATTTGCCCTGTTGGGAAATTAGTAAATATATTTATTAATGAAAAATTGGTAAATATATCACTAAAATTTGGTAAAAACCATGTTAATATGAAAAATCCTATTGTAATAACACCTGCTATAATTTGATTTTCTGTTATACTTGAAGCAAGTAATCCAAATGCTATATAACTCATAGCAAGTAGTAAAAATCCTAATAAAGTAACTAATGCTGTTGTTAAATGTGGTGCACCAAAATATGATAAGATTCCAAAATACATAAATGTACAAAGTTCTGTTATAACAACAATCAAAGTTGCTGAAATGAATTTTTCTAAAACAATTTTTGTAATGCTAACTGGTGATGTTAGTAATAATTGCTCTGTTCCTGATTTTCTTTCTTCTGCTAATGTTCTCATTGTTAAAATTGGAGTAATAAATGTTAATATGGTTGCTCCTGAGTAAAATATATATTCAAAATTTGTACTTTGATAATAAAATACATCTGTATAGAAAAATATACTAAACATAATTAAAAATAAACCTATAAAAACATATCCTACCGGTGAAAAGAAATAGGATTTAAATTCTTTTTTTATAATTGCCCACATTATTTATTTCCTCCTTCTATTAATTTCATAAATGCCTCTTCTAATGTTGTATCAGCTTTTTTCATCTCAAATATCGTTATATTTTCTTTTGCAAATTCAGAGAAAATTTTCTTTCTCAAATCAATATTTTTTTCTGCTTCAATTAGATATTGTTTTGTTCCATCTTCATTTTCTCTAACTAATTCTATATTTTTTATATCTTCTATTTTATCTTTTATTTCTGCTATTTTGTTTTCTGTATCTTCCACTGTAACATAAATACAATTATTATTATTAACTTTATCCTCTAAATTTTCTGGTGTATCGATTGCTACAATTTTTCCTTTATTAATAATAATAACTTTATTACAAATCTGGCTAACTTCTGATAAAATATGGGAACTTAAAATAATTGTATGTGTTTTTCCAAGTTCTTTTATTAGATTTCTAATTTCTGTAATTTGTTTTGGGTCTAATCCAACAGTTGGCTCATCTAATATTAAAATTTTAGGTTCTCCTACTAATGCTCCAGCCATACTAACTCTTTGTTTATATCCTCTAGATAAATTTTTAGTTAATTTATTTTCAACATCTTTTAGTCCGGTTTGTTCTAATACTTTTTCTACTTTTTCTTTTCTTTCTTTCCTGTTAACTTGTTTTAATTCTGCCATATATGTCACAAATTCTTTTACAGTTAAATCTGTATAAAGAGGTACTCCTTCTGGCATATATCCAATTTGTTGTTTCGCTTTTTTAGGCTTTTTTAATGTATTATATCCTTCTATGGTTACTTCTCCTGATGTTTGTTCTATATAACCAGTTAGAATATTCATTGTCGTACTTTTTCCAGCCCCATTTGGTCCAAGTAAGCCCACAATTTCCCCATCATTTATGGTAAAACTTATATTCTCTACGGCTACAGCTTTTCCATACTTTTTTGTAACATTTTTTACCTCTATCACAAAAATTCCTCCTTTGATTTTATTATACCTTGAACATATTATCATTTATCTTTATCGATGTAAAGAAATTCACAAAAAATTCACATTCCGTCCTAGGGATACTTACATTTGCTCAATTTATCTTCCTCTTTTTTCATAATTTTATTTCTTTTTACATATTTATTAATTAAGAAATGGAGGCCACCTATGAATCATTTTTATCCTTTGCTATTATCGTTTTCTATCATATTTTTTGCAGAACTTGGAGATAAGACCCAAATTATGGTTTTATCTTTTTCTACAAAAAGTAAAATAAAAAACATCATATTGGGTATTGCTTTAGGAACTTTTCTTAGTCATGGTTTTGCCATTTTATTAGGAAGTAGATTGGCTTCTATTTCTAATGAGAGTTTTTCTTATTTTTTAAATTTATTGACTTACATTTCTTTTATTCTATTTGGTATTATTGGTTTTATCTCTATGAAAAAGAAGTCAAACTTTGATACTGATAATGGTAACAAATCTGGTATTATATCAAAACTTTCTAAATTAAAAATAAATTATATATTTATCATTGCGTTTTGTATTTTTATTGGTGAACTTGGGGATAAAACTTTTCTTTCTTCTATTGGACTTGGAATCCAATATCCTGAATATAAATTATCTTTAATTGTTGGTTCTATTTTAGGAATGGTCTGTAGTAATATTTTAGCTATTGTTTTTGGGAAATTGCTAAGTATGAAATTTAATCAAAATATAATTGAAGTCATTTCTAATAGTTTATTTATCCTTTTTGGAATTATTGGGTTGCTATTTCAACTTTAAAGTCCTATAAATTTTTGTTATAATTAACTACCTAGCTATCAAAATCCGACTTTTTTGATTTTTTATCGTAAAATCATTGACACACAGTTTTATTTGTGCTATTATATTTATTGTCAATTTACCCATGGGTCAGTAGCTCAGTTGGATAGAGCACAGGCCTTCTAAGCCTGGGGTCGGGGGTTCGAACCCCTCCTGGCTCACCAAAAAAAGTCAAGAGTTTAACACTCTTGACTTTTTATTTTCCTTATTCTTATCTTTCATTACTTTTTAGAAATATACCCATTTAATTTCTAAATGTTTTTACAAACATCAATCCATTTTTCATAATTTGATGTTTTCTCTAATTCTTCTATTGTTAATTTAATAGCACTATTTGAACTACCACAAGCAGGATAAATAATTGGAAATCTTTTTAAAGATGTGTCTAAATACACTTGTACATCTTTCTCAATTCCAAAAGGACAAACACCTCCAACTTCATGACCTACTAATCTTTCAACATCTTCAAATGGTATCATTTTTGCTTTCGCATGAAATTCTGCTTTATATTTTGAATTATCTATTTTTTTATCTCCTGCAACAACAATTAATATTGGTCTATTCTCTACAATAAAAGATAATGTTTTAGCAATTTCCTCTTCTTTACAATTCACCGCTTTAGCTGCTTCTCCCACAGTTGCTGAAGAAACAGAAAATTCCATAATTTTATTTTCTAATCCATATTTTTCTAAATATTCTTTTGCTTTTATAAATGACATGTCTATTCTCACACTTTCTATTTTTCTATTTCGTTTATTCTTCTTCCAAACATTCTGATATAATATTTTCCAATGGTTTCGTATCTACTACAGAACGAATACAGGCATGTAGCATTTCTTTTGGATCCATATTTTTTAGATTTAATACGTAACCATTTTTATAAGCTAACTGCCTTATAAATTCTCTAATCGTTCTTCCATTCCCTTCTCTGAATGGATGTAATACATTTAATTCAGCCATATAGTAAGATAGTCTTTTTATAAATGTATTTCTATCTAAATTTTGTAAATTATTTTCTTCTTTTAACTGATTTAATAATTTTCTTAATTCATCTTCTATATATTCCCATTCTGCAAAACTAAAATTTCCTTTTGCTATATTTTCATTTCTGAAAAGTCCTGCAAATGGATAAATATCCTCAAAAAGGAATTTATGGATACCAACAAAATGTGTAATATCAAAATTTCCAATTTGATGATTTTGTCTTAATTCATATAATTTTGCTAAAACAATTTTTCTTTCAAGCTCTTCTAACGTTTTATTATCTCTAATATCAAACTTATTTACTAATACATCACTATCTTTATAGCAATATATAGAATTTCTAGCTTCATATAAATCACTCATAAAACCTTCTCCTTACATGGTTGTTTTCTTTATTATATCAATCATTTCAGGCATAGTAATTTCATTTTCAAAATATCTTCGTAGTAATGCCACGTCTTCATCTGTAACATACATTTCTTCTATAGCTAAATCTTGTTTTAAGTTTGCAATATCAAATTCAAATTTTTCTTCTCGATTCATGTTTCCTCCTTAGATTTCTCTATTTTAACACACATATATATTATACCACAAAAAGCTGTAAATTACTACCAAGATTTGCCGTTTTTTGTTTCTTTATATTATAAATACGAGTATCTGACTACTTTTATTATTTTAAAACATCAAATAAGCAAAAAAATATATCTATTTAATTTTTAATCCCAATAATTTTGATAATTCTAATGCTTGAAATTCATTAACAATTACACCTTTTAAATCTGGTATATTTACAGTAATTCCATTAAATTCGCAAGTAGAAAAATCAATACCTTGTAATTTTGTTCTAACCAGTTCTGCTCTATTTAAATCACATTTTGAAAATATAATATTTTTCCATGTAACTTCATTTATACTACTATTTTGTAAATTGCTACTTTCCATCTTTACATCTTTAAAATTTGCTTCTGAAAAATTCACATAAGCAAAGTTAGATTCTTTTATATATGTATTAAAGATGTCTGACTCTATAAATTCACATCCTGTTAATTTACAATTAATAAATTCTACTCTGTTGAATCCTGCCTTGCTAAAATCAGAATTTGAAAAATCGCAATTCTGAAATATGACATCACAAAAATATGCATTTTCAAAATGAGAATGACTTAATCTGCAAGATTCAAATATACAATTTCTAAATGTATATTTATCGGCATCTATATTTTCTTCTTCTTCCTTAAACCTTTTTTCACATATTTCGTATTTCTCAAGATTTTCCTGTATTTCTACTTTTAAATTACCTATTTCTTCTATTTCATATATCTTAGGTTTTATTATATTCATCTTATCCCTCCAATAGCTTATTAACCCTCTTTATTTCTAATAATATTTCTGTTATTTAACATTTGTCAATATGTTCTATTCTTTTTTAGCAAATTAAAAAGTAAAACAAAAATAAAAATGACCAGTTAAGCATTTATTTGGTCATTTTATTTCCTTCATAAATTCCTCTATTGAAGCAATTTCTTTAAGTTCCCTATGTTCTTTTATTTTGCTAAATAAATATTCCATATATAAATTTTCAAGACATCTAGTTTCCTCTTTTTTGAAACTTTTTAGATTTATTTCACATTTATTTGTTTTTATGTATTTTTGCAATTCTTTTTCCATATTTATTGTATCTTTTTTTAAATTATTTAATTTTAAAACAGATAATTCCTTTATTGAATAATAATCTCCATAACTTACACAAGATATAACTTTTTTCAAATAGTCTATATATTCTTCATTTCTTATCATTTCTAATTATTTCTCCACCTATTTTTCTTGTATGTATAACTTTTAGTTATACATATTGTTTAAGTAATATTATCATTTCTAGTTTTATTTTTCAAGTTTTTTAGTAGTTTTTAAGAATATTTTTGTTATTTTTTGATTACATTATTACTGTGTTCTATCTTAGCTGTCAGCTTGTTATACTTATGATAATACTTTGGAATTATGGAGGAATAAAATGAATTCTATTTCAAAAAGTGATATTGATAAAACATTTGGAAAAATATTAAAAGATTTTAGGGTTAAAAACGGCTATACTCAGGAAGTTATGGCAGAAAAGCTTGGAATTTCTTTAAAATATATTTCTAGAATTGAAAACGGATATAGCGGAATTAAAACCAGGACTTTAATTAATTACATGAATATTTTAGGTATTACTCCCAATACTATCTTTAAAGAACTTATAGCAAATGAGTCAATAAAGAAGCAAATAGAAATATCTGAAAAATTGAATACTTTATCTGAAGAAAAACTTAATTTTGTTGATAATATGATTGACTTGTTAATTAACTTTAATAAAGATTAATATTTTTTAAAGGTAGATTAGAAAAAGCTTATCTTTTTCTAATCTACCTTTTTTGTTTTTTCTATTTACTTTTTTAATTTCGTCTTCTATTTATAATTATTCTTGTATTTTACGCTATATAATTTTATGCATTCCAAAATGCTTTATATGTTTTATATGCAGCATAAACATCATATTTACTTGTTACTTCATAAGGTGCATGCATTGATAATACTGGAACACCACAATCTATAACATCTGCCCCCTTATTGGCAATAATATAGGCTATGGTTCCGCCTCCTCCAACATCAACTTTTCCAAGTTCTGCAATTTGATATTGAATATTATTTTTTTCTAATACATTTCTTACCCATGCAACATATTCTGCATTAGCATCAGAAGCACCTGATTTTCCTCTAGCACCTGTATATTTATTTAAGCTAATTCCTTTTCCTAAGAATCCTGCATTTGTTGCGTCTGATACAGAAGCATAAATAGGGTCAAAACCTGCATCTACATCTGAAGATAACATTTTTGAAAAACAAAATACTTTGTCTAAAAGATTTGGTCTATTTACACCTAATTTATTTAATATTTCTGATATAAAGAAATCGAACATATGTGATTCCATACCTGTATTTCCCATACTACCAATTTCCTCTTTATCAGATAAAATACATATAGCTGTATTTTTTACATTTTCTAATTCCATCATAGCTGTAAGTGATGTATATGCACATACTTTATCATCTTGTCCATATGCTGCTACCATGCTTTCATCAAATCCTAAACTTCTAGCTTTAAAAGCTGGTACTAATTCAATTTCTGAACTTGTTAAATCTGCTTCTGTAATTCCATATTTTTGATTTAATATATTTAAAATATTTAATTTTACTTGGTCTTTTCCTTTTCCTTCATAAGGAATACTTCCGATTAAAAGTTTTAAGTCTTCTCCATCAATTCCATTTTTTAATTTTTTCTCCATTTGATCTTGTGCTAAATGAGGTAATAAATCTGTAATTGTAAAAATTGGATCATTTTCATCTTCACCAATGCAAATATCAATTTTTTCTCCATTAGTTTTTACAATTCTACCATGGATACTAAGTGGAATTGTTGTCCATTGATATTTTTTAATACCACCATAATAATGTGTTTTAAAATAAGCCATTTCTGTATCTTCATATAAAGGATTTGGTTTTAAATCTAGTCTTGGTGAGTCTACATGTGAACCAATGATATGTAATCCTTTTTCAATACTTTCTGTTCCGATTATTGCTAAATACATACTTTTATCTCTATTTACAAAGTATATTTTATCTCCTGGTTTTAAGGAATCAAATTCCATAATATCTTTAAATCCATTTTGGTCGGCAAGCTTTCTTGCCATTTTTACAAATTCTCTTTCCGTTTTTGCTTGATTTAAGAAATCCATATAACCTTTTGAAAAATCAAATATATTTTGTTTTTCTTCATTATCTACAGTTTTCCATCCGTTTTCTTTTTTATCAAAAAGCTTTTCTCTTAACTCTTCACTCATATTTATCCCTCCTATATAATCTTTATTTCTGTTTCACAGTATATCATTATATTATTCATTTTTCCACTATTTTTATAATTTATTCCAAAATTCTGGTTATACTAAGGGAAAGATTATTATGAAAGGTGGAATTTTATGAATTCTTTATGGATAGATTCTGTAAAAGGATTATCAAAATTTGAAACATTAGATAAAAATTTAGAAACTGATATTTGTATTATCGGTGCCGGTATTTTTGGTATGACTTGTGGATATTATCTAAGTCACTTAGGATATAAAGTAATTTTAATCGATAAAAATAATTTAGCAGGTACAACTAGTTTTACAACTGGTAAAATTACCAGTCAGCATGGCTTATTTTATTCTTATCTTAATACCTCTTATGATATGCATTTTGCCAAAGATTATCTAGAAGTAAATGAAAAAGCTATTAAAAATATTCAAGATATTATTAATAAAGAAGAAATTGATTGTGATTTTGAAATACAAAATAGTTATGTGTATACTACTAAAAAAGAAGAACTTGCTTTATTAGAAAAAGAACAAAAAGTTCTAGAAGACTTAGATTATCATGCTAAACTAACTAAAAATGTTTCTTTACCATTTGAAACTGAAGGTGCTTTATGTTTTAAAAATCAAGCCAAATTTAACCCTTTAAAATATATTTTGGGACTAGCTAAAACAATTATTGAAAAAAATGGACAAATTTATACTAATACCATTGCAGTTGATATAGAAAAGGATAAGAATAATTCTATAGTTTATGCAGATACTGGTAAAATGATAAAAGCAAAACATGTCATTATAGCTACACGCTATCCATTTATGAATGTTCCTGGTTTTTATTTTTCTAAATTATATCAATCTACTTCCTATATCGTTGCTCTAGATACAAAGAAAGAATTATTAAATGATATGTATATTAATGTTTCTTCTCCTATCTACTCTTTTAGAAGCGCAAAATTTAATGGAAAAGATATTTTATTAATAGCTAGTGGAAATTGTAAAA
This sequence comes from uncultured Clostridia bacterium, assembly GCA_944386675.1. Lineage (GTDB taxonomy): Bacteria > Bacillota > Clostridia > TANB77 > CAG-508 > CAG-269. The sequence continues at coordinate 21,938 of CALXBY010000018.1, forward strand.
CAGGTCATGATTACTCTCATGAAAACCCTTATGACACTTTAAAAAATTTTGCGAAACTTTATTATCCAGATTGTGAAACTTTATATGAATGGAGTAGTGAAGACTGTATTTCTTTAGATAAACTTCCTTACATTGGTAAATACTCTAGTTTATTACCAAATGTCTATGTTGGAACTGGTTTCAAAAAATGGGGCATGACACTTTCTAATGTTGCAGCAAATTTAATTGTAGACGAAATTTGTGAAAGAAAAAATCCTTATGCTTATTTATTTGACTCTACAAGATTTGGATTATTTAAAAATTTTGATGAAGTAAAAAATATGGTTGTTGATTCTACAAACTCTTTATTACTAAATAAATTAAAATCTTCCAATGTTTCTTTGGAAAATATAAAAACAAACTCTGGAGCGATTATCGAACTAGATGTAAAAAAAGTTGGCATTTACAGAGATAAAGAAAATCAAATTCATGCAATTAACCCAATTTGTACACATTTAGGATGTCTACTTACATGGAATGATATTGATAAAACTTGGGATTGTCCTTGTCATGGTTCTCGTTATGATGCAATGGGTAAAAATCTATACGGACCTGCCTTTAAAAATTTAGAAATTTATCAATAATATTCATAGTTTTTAAGAAATCTTTCCTTATAAATTTCTTCTGTAATATTTTATAGAAATTTGTTGTTTTTTGTATTTTATTATTGACTTGTTTTCTTTTATTTGCTACAATACCAGTAATAAATCATATATTTATATATCGATTTATAATTATTTTTTGTTTATTGAACTAGATTTCTCCTATAACAGTAATCTAGTTCTTTTTTTATAAATTTTAAGCGTGAACTTTAGGGACAGTCTTAAAAGTTCATACTCCATATTAATATAAATAGTAGACTAATAATAAACAAAAAATGTGAACTTTAAAAATTTAAAGTTCACATTTTTCAATTCATATTTATTCTTTAGCTGATTTCTTCTCTAATTTATAAATGATAAAAGATAAAATAACTCCCAATGTAGCTGTAATCAATTGTGTTGTACTCATAGCTGTTTGTAAATTTGAAACTAATTTTTCTGGAAAAACTCCAAATGCATTTAAAATTCCAAAAAATGCAAATATAATTGCTACTTTTACAACAACACCTACAATTCCAGCTAAAAAGTAATGTTTATTTTTTCCTAACATGATAAATTTGTAAGCATAAACTAATGCAAAGTTTCCTACCCATATTGCTGGTATCATATATACCATATATGTAGAAGCTGTTCCAAATACATACCCACTTAATATAGTAGAAATACTTGGCATTGTTACAACTCCAAGAATTTTAGCCCAACCTTTTAAATTGATAGCTGCTGTGACTAAAGCCATATTCACAACTGTTCCAACAATTAATTGTGAATTGCTTGCCATCACACTTGTTGTTCCAAATAAACTCATAATTAACTGTCCTAAAAATGTTGGAACTAATAGGGCAATTAAAAATATAATGATTGTTTGTGCTATATCAGCACCTTTTGAAAATTCGGTTATTCTTTTATTAATAACACTTTCATTCTCCATTTTAAACTCCTCCTTTTATAGAAATAGAGCTTTAAAATAAGAATATATCTTTATTATACATTGGAATAAATAACTTTACTTGTAATTCCAGAAAGTTTACCTATTTTCCCTGATAAAGTATTTATTTCATCTTGTGGTGCATCTACGATAATATTAATAATATTGATAGATTTTTTAGGATATGGCATTCCCATTCTTCCAATAATCCATTTTGAATAGTCATGTAAAATAGAATTTAATTTATCTACTTCGTCCTTCTTTTCTAATATTATTCCTATTATGGCAACCCTTGTATCCATGATTTCCCCCTAAAAATTATGTTCATACTTCTACTTCAATAACATTTTAGTATCAGAAATTTTTAAATACTTTGCTATAAAGATATTCTTACTAGCTCAGTCTTTGTTATTATATCATATTCATGAATTTTTTCAATATTTTTATTTAATCGATTTCTTTATTTTTATTGATTTCAGAACTAATGTTTGGTATAATAACTTTGACTATATATTTTAAAAAATAATTCAAGGAGAGTGTTGTTATTGGAACAAAAACAAGTTATTGAAAATAGAACTCTATATATAAACACCATATCTCATAAACAAATAGCATTAAATCAACTAGATGCACTATTAACTTATCATATTGATAATAATAATTTAAAAAAAGCAAATTTACTTTCATATTGGTTTGAAGACTTTGCAAAATATAATTTGGCGGAAGAAACTTTTAATCCTAAACTTTTGAAAAAATATAAACTTGTCAATCATTTTTGAAAATGTCTCAAAATTTTTTAAACATTAGCACTAATTTTTAATAGAATTAGTGCTAAAATTTTAAATTAAGAAACTTTTTCTAAACGATGTTCTTGTAGCTGAATGAAACTATCAAAAAAAGATTGATTCCAAGGATGACTCATAGATGGTATATAAACTCTTTTTTGTTTAGTTTCTGGTATCTCATCAAAATTTTCTGATAAAGCTTGTTTTTCAGGAATTTCATCTAAAGCGAATATATTATCATTAACTGTTGCATAAAGCTTGTTATCAAAGGATTTGATGACAATACACTTCGTTCCATGATTAAAGTAAATAGGTGTATTTACACGATTTACCAATCTGTAATATTTGTTATTAAATTTAATTGAATGCCCTCTATCAATAGTTCTTTTTGTTAAAACTGCCAGAATTAAATTAATTTTTTTCTCATCTAGTTGCTTTTCAAATACAGATTTGTTATGATTAATACACAGAGCAAACTGTTTGTTGAATTTTTTGATGTATTGAGATAAGAACTGGTTGGCTTCTTCAATGGTAGTAATATTGGCTAATCTAAGTTCTTGGGGTAAGCGTTGTTGTAAAGTTTGAAAAGCCCTTTCGATACGAGGTTTAAATTCAGGAACAGAACTTGTTTCAAGCTGTATGCCTAACTGGTGACAGGCATAAGCAAATTGTGTAAAGGTATCTTCTTCTAGCAGGGAAGATCCTTTTTTCTTGTATTCAAATACTGTTCTCTTATCTGTTTTAAATTTGTAAGGAATACCATATTTCATTAAAATTTGTTTAGTAACATTGTAATAACCATTTAATGTTTCTTGTTCATCAAAATATAAACCTACTAAATTACCAGTTGAGTCGTCAATAGCAGCATGTAAAGCCGTTTTAGCAGTACCAAACCAAAGGTGTATGCAAGCATCCATTTGAATTTCTTCACCGAAATATTGACATCTAGGTTGTCTTGGATGAGCATCTTCAACAGCAACAATATTAGCTTGTATTTTTTCCTTTTCGGATTTTGATTTAGCTCTTTTTTGTTCAAGTAATAGTTGTTTTCTTAATCGTTTTCTAGTCGATTTATGACTTCTAGGAGAAAGAATATATTTATCCCTTAAAATTACTCTAACTTCATCTGTCGAAAGAAATATGTTTTCTCTTTCTGCTAAAAATTCCGTAAACACTGTATAATTGCAATCATAATATTTTGATAGGTATAGCTGTTCAATTTCTGTTTTTTGTTCTTCTGATAAAGCATGAGCGGGAGTTCTACCTCGATTCCCATGTACAAAATACGCTTTTCCTTTTTCTTTGTAGCCTGCAATCATTCTATCAATGTGTCTAACTGTACAACCTAATTTAATTGATGCTCTTTTCTTGTTTCCATTTGTTTCTACTAATTTTTTTATTGTTAAATATTTTAAATTTTCTTTCATAGTTAACTCAACCTTTCTCATTTGTACCTCCAATAAAAATGTAATAACTTTTGTATTATATAATTTTTTATTGAAAGTATCTATAATATTTTTTGGTTGAGACATTTTCTCAAATGATTTATTAAGACATTATCACAAATGAATCAGATCCTAAACTTTTGAAAAAATATAAACTTTGACAAAATTGCATATTATATATTATAATAAATTCATAACTCAGCAGTGCAATATCTTTGATATTAGTACCTGCAATGTAGAAGACTTTATGAGTGGTTCTTTGCAACCACTCTTTATTTTTCATTTTTATAAAAAAATAGCACTAAAATTAGTGCTATAAATGTTTTTTGGAGCAGGTAGTGGGAATCGAACCCACGTCATCAGCTTGGAAGGCTGAGGTTCTACCATTGAACTACACCTGCATTACTCTTGACATTTATAGATTATACTGTTTTTTCTCTATTTTGTCAATAGTTTTTCAAAATTTTTTAATTATACCTGTTACAATTTTATTACAAGTTCTCTTTTAAATTATATTTATTTATCATTTCTTTTGTAGCAAAACCCTTATGCATATTTACCTTTTCTAAAAATATAATTCCATCTAAATGATCACATTCATGTTGAATATCTCTTGCTGTAAATCCATGAACTTGCTTTGTTATTTTTTCTCCCTGTTCATTATAATAGGTAACTTCTATATCATGAAATCTTTCCACTTTTCCTCTAATGGATGGTACACTTAAACACCCTTCATATTCTATATATTTTTCTTTTGATAGGTTTTTCCAAACCGGATTTATCATAACTGTTGTTGGAATATCTTCACAATCTTGATAGGTACAATTTTCTTTTTTCACTTGTATAATGACAATCCTTTTATTAATACCTATTTGTGGAGCCGCAATTCCATATCCACCTGTAAAGTTTAAAGTTTCTTTCATATCTTCTATGATTTCTATTATCGATTCATCTATATGCTGTATATCTATTTTTTCACATATTGTTGATAAAATAGGATCTCCTACTTCTCTTACTTTTAATACTCTTCCCATAAACCACCTCATATAATAAATCTAGAATTAATTTCATGTCTATATCAGTTCTCGTTAAATTACTTTTCTAACTTACTTTATTATAATTCTATAAAGAACTCTATATATTCATTATCATTTTTAACATAAATCTTCCCTTGATGCAACTCTATAATTTGTTTAGTTATAGCAAGTCCTAATCCTGCTCCTCCAGTGCTACTGGTTCTTGCATCATCACCTCTATAAAACTTTTCAAATAGTTTATCTAGTTTATATTGTGGAATCTTATCTCCTTTATTTCTAAATACTATAGATATTTTTCCTTCTTTTTCCTCTAATTGTATTTCTATCGTCGTATTTTCATAACTATAATTTATAGCATTTTTTAACAAATTATCAAATGCCCTTGCTAGTTTATCTCCATCTCCGACATACATTACTTTATCAACAGATTTCAAATCACATTTAAGATTTCTTTTTTCAAGCATTGGATAACATTCATCAATAACTTGTTTTAAAAGATATACTAAATTCATTTCTTGTTTATTAATCGGCATTTTTTGTAAATTATACCTTGTAATATCAAAAAATTGATTGGTTAAATCTTCTACTCTTAAAGCCTTGTCTAAGGCAATTTTAATATACTTTTCTTGCAATTCTTTTGATATTTCTTTTTCATCTTTTAATAATGTTAAATATCCAATAATAGAAGTTAATGGTGTTTTTAAATCATGAGCCATATACACAATTAAATCATTTTTCTTTTGTTCCGCTTCTCTTTCATTCTTCTTTGTTAATATATAATCATATTTAATTTCATTAATTTTATCTGAAAATTGATTCATCTCGCTTGGCAATTTAATAGTTTCATTGTCTTCTTTTAATATCAAATCTAAAGCATTATATACTTCTTGTATATCATTTACATGTTTTGACATAAATCTATAAATAACAATGGCCATAACAATACCTATATATAGATATACAACAATATTTCTATTATTTACAATCCAATAATATACTTCATAATTTAAACTTTCTATCATAATAGATAAACCATTTTCTAAAAATAGAGCAACTATAAAGTATACAATCATAGAAATGATATAGGCAACAATCATATTACCTATTAAAGACATACTTAATCTAATTTTTTTCTTTGTTAATTCATTCATTTTCAATTTTATATCCAACTCCCCATACCGTTTTTATAAACTTCGGATGTTTCGTATCTTCATTTAATTTTTCTCTTATTCTCCTAATATGCACCATAACCGTATTATTACTATCTAAATATTTTTCTTTCCATACCTTTTCAAATAATTCTTCTGAAGAAATCACTTTCCCTCTATTTTCTGCTAAATATAATAATACTTCAAATTCTATTGGCGTAAAATCTATTTCTTTTTCATACAATAAACATTTATGTTTATCTTTATCTATCACTAATCCATTAATTTCTATTATATTGTTTGATATTTTTTCTCCATTATATAATGTATATCTTCTTAATGCTGATTTTACTCTTGCTACCAATTCTAACGGATTGAAAGGTTTGGTGATATAATCGTCTGCTCCGAATAGTTAATCCTTTTATCTTATCATTGTCTTCTATTTTAGCTGTTAGCATGATGACAGGAAATTTAAGTCCTTTTTCACGAATATATCTACAAATTTCAAATCCATCTTTTCCTTCAATCATAACATCTAATATGGCAACATCTATTTTCTTCGTATCTATACAATTTAGTGCCTCTTCTGATTTGTAAAATTTATATATATGATAATTTTCATTTTGTAGATATAATTCTACCAAATCCGCAATTTCTTTTTCATCATCTAATACGAGAATATTCATATTACTCTCCTTCCTTTTATCGCATTATACCATACTTTTTCCCATTTTTATTCGTTTTTTCGAAATGTAAGAAAAAGTTAAGAATTTATTAATCCTTTCTTAAAGTTCTTTTTGCATTTATCTTATAAAATATATTCACAATAGCTTTTGCTTTAAAAGTATTTATTTAAATTTAAAACTGAAAGAGGGCTTAAAAATGAAAAGAAAATTACCTAGAAGAAAATTAAATAAAAAAAGATTGATTTTATCTTTAATTTTATTATCTGTCATTCTTTATTCATATATAAATTCTCGTGATATTTCAGTTAATAATACGAATTTCATATCCTCTTTAGAAAATCACTTAGAATATGATGTTATTAAACAAGATACAAATTCAAATTATTCTGGAGTTGGGCAGCAAAAAGTAAAGCATAAAGATGGATATTTTACAACTTTTACCACAGAAGAAAAGCATCAAAAAACATATTTAGAATATAAACAAAATGGAGATGCTTCTTGGAGCAATAACACTTATTGGGGAGATACTATGTCCGAAAATGGTTGTGGTATTACTGTTATGTCTATTATTTTAAGCGGTTATGGAAAAAATTATACACCTGAAGATTTAAGGCAAAGATATTATCCAGTTATGGATTACGAACAATTCCCGAGTGAATTATCTTCTACTTTTGGAATTAAGAACTCTGGTTTTTATTATGATTCTGAGCATCTATCAAATACAGCTATTGAAGAACATTTACTTACCAATAGGCCGATTATTGTTTGTGTTTGGAATACGCCTCATGATAATCGTTGGACGACTGCTTCTCATTATATGGCTCTTCTTGCTACTGATGGAAATAGGATGGTTTATGTTTCTAATCCCAATGGTTTAGAAAATGATAGTAAAAGCTCTGGTTGGTATGATATAAATGAAATTACACCTTATCTTGCAAAAGCAATTTATATTGAATCATATTGAAGATAGTTTCATTTAATGCTATAATTGGGTCAAATACATATAAAAATATTTATACTAATTTTATAAAATTAGATAATGATAAATATAGCTGTACAATTTCAAATATGGGTAAAAATATTGAATTGTTAGAAGAAATTAGAAAAACATATGAAAAGTAAGAAAACTATAATTTTTCATTATAAAATAGGATTCCACCAAAAATAAACTAATGGTCGAGAAAACTAAACCGATTATTGGTTTACTTTTTTTATTAAGCATTCTATCATTTAATTATATAAAATAAGGAGGATATAATTATGAAAAGTATTGGAGAAACAATTGCTTATTTAAGAAAGCAAAAAGGTATGACGCAAAATGAATTAGCTGAAAAAATGAATGTTACAGATAAAGCTGTTTCGAAGTGGGAACGAGATTTATCTTGTCCAGACGTTAATTCTATTTCTAAATTAGCTGATATACTTGGTGTATCTGTTGAAGAGCTTTTAAAAGCTAAAAAGAAAGATGATTCTAACACAAAATTAAAAGATTTAATAAATTTAATTTTTAAAGCTGTAGCCTTAGCAATGGGAATAGCCGTTGTTGTATTAAATATATTAAATCAAATAGATGTAAAGACATCATTAGTTATGCTAGGAATTGGAATTGCTTGTGTTAGTATTTATTTATTAAATGATAAAGAAAATAATAATCAATAATTATAATCTTATGATTATTGATAAAAAAGCAATATTTTTATAAATTCAAATAAATTTTATAAATTGAAATATATTTTATTTAATGCTACAATACAAACAATTAAAATCGATATCTAAAAAATATA
>CALXBY010000019.1 GCA_944386675.1 uncultured Clostridia bacterium
AGCATCGCACTTGTAATGCGAGGGTCCCCAGTTCGAATCTGGGAAGTGGCTCCATTATAAAGGTCATTCGTTTTGAGGGAAGCTCTTGATGATTGGCTTTTTTTTATGCTTTATATTATTTATAGAGTCGGCTATTTTTGCCTTTCATAACCAACAAACGTGAGGAATATTTAATAGTTGGATTTTTTGCAATTTCATTTGACAAAGCATTCATAATATGTTATTATTTAAGTACATAATAAATGTGTTTGGCTCCGATGGTCAAATATGGATGTATGTGTAATGCAACTGCACATACTTTTTTTTATGTCAAAAAAACAGAGCAGATTGCAACTATCTACTCTGTCGACTATTATGTAATGTCTACATTAGTCTTTGCTTGTTTGCGCTTCAGTATTTTGTTGACTTTGTTTAGAAAGTTCAAGTCTCACAACTTTTTCTCTTTCATCTAACAGTTTATCAACTAAACAAAGAAGTGCATCTCCGATGGTCATATATAGACACCCCTTTCTGCCTTTGAGAAAAGACTGGCCTTTTCAAGCGAAAGGTTGCTATTATATTACAATAATTTACAACCAAAAACAAGCGAACATAAAAGGAATTTTAAGTTATTTCATTAAATATCCAAGTAAAAACTAAAATATTTTATTTTTTTATTTATTCGCATTCATCAGAATTCATAATAATATCTATATCTTTATCAAACTCTTCATCACTATAATTAAATATTGCCTTGTCTAAAGTATCATTTAGTTTATTTGCCATAGGCATCATGGAAGCAAAATTTATCCCTCCAGATATAAATCCACCAATTACAGGAACAGCTTTTGATACACCTTGTGCAAATGTTTTCTTTGTTAAACTTAATCCAATAAAATTTGCTATTTTCTTTAATATTGGATACCAAAATGTTTTAGTTAATGCTTTTTGAGGGATTTTCTTTAATGCTGTTTTTGATAATTGCGTAGAAAGTACCCTAACACCAGAAACAGCACCTGAAACTCCAAACATAACACCACAGTATAATATTAGTTGATTTTTTACTTTATCATCATCTATTTTTCCATCATCCCATAAATCTTGTGCACCATATAAATATGATAATTCCTGTGCTAGTCGTAATGACATTCCAAAAAATTGTAATACATCAGCTGGTATTGTTGCAGCCATTGCCAACCCACCAGGAATTCCTGCTACAAATGAAGCTATTGATGATTGACTTGTTCTAGTTAATATTAATTTTTTTGATAAAAGATTAATATCCTCTCTTTTTATTCCTGCTTCAACTGGACCATTATCAAGTATTTCTTCTAAATTATCTGCTTTAGAAGCAAATTGTTCTGCTAAAAATTGTTTTCTATTAACTTTAACACCTGGTATCTGAACTGCCTTTGTTATTACTTCTTCAAGCATCATTTGTTTTGTTAAATCATTATCTTTTTCTTCCATATATTTCCCCCCTATTTATTTGTTTACCATTAAAGAATTTGTTTTTTACGCGACAAATTAATATCTATTAAGATTATACCATACTATTAAAAATTATCAAATTATTTTGCTATTACTAAACAAGAATATAGAAAAAGCCAATAATTAATCCAATAGAAAAACATATAATCTTTATAATCATAAAATTACTTCAATATATAAAGTAATTAAAGTTAAAAATAACTATATTTTTTTAAAAATTTGTGATAATCTATAGAAAAATATCAAAAGTTTTATATGTCAAACAAAAGAAAGGAGAAATTCGTATAATAGATATTTTCATTATGCGACAAAATAAAATGAAAGAAAAATTAAAACAATATAAATATTTCATAACTATTTTTCTGGTAGCATTGATACTTTCAATCCCATTATTTTGGAAAGATTTAAATGTATATTATGATGATGGAATTCAACATATAGCTAGAGCATATGCTACATATTTATCAATTATAAATGGTGAACATACAGAAGTTTTATTAAGTTTAGCAAATGGGTTCGGATATAGTTGGGATTTATTTTATGGAAATTTATCAATAATAATGATTTTAATTGGTAAATGCATAATAACAACATTTATAGGAGGATATAAATTTACATTATTTTTAGGACTTCTACTTTCTCGGAATAACAATGTATAGTTTTTCTAAAAAACTAACGAAGAGTAAATCAATTGCAACATTAATTTCTATTTTATACATGCTCATGCCATATCATTTGACAGATATGTATATAAGAAATGCGATAGGAGAATTTTTAAGTTATATATTTGTTCCACTTGTATTTTTAGGATTATATAATTTGTTTCATAAAGAAAAAGGAGATTGGCTTTTATGTGTAGGCGCTGTTCGGCTTAATCTTTACACATATTTTAATGACATTCCTTATGGCTATTATGGCAAGTATATATGTAGTTTTAAATATTGTGAAATTAAAAGATAAGGAAATATTAAAAAAGTTCATTATAAATATTATACTAATTGTATGTATAAGTGCTTGTTTCTGGATGCCTATGCTTGAAACATATACTTTTGCTGAATATGAAGTATATCAAGATAATAGTATGGCAACAGAAGAATCGTTTTATCAAAGTGGGTTAGATATACAGGATTTACTATTTACTAGCAAAGATGCAACACATGTATTTGAAATAGGAATTCCAATTTTAATTATGCTATGTCTATCTATATTTGCGATAAGAAAGAGAATAAATGAAAAATATAAGAAAGAATATTTTTTATTTTTAACTTTAGGATTGTTATCTATCTTAATAACAATAAAAGAATTTCCATTAGGCCCATTTAGTAATTTATTCCAAATTATCCAATTCAAATGGAGAATGTTATTATTTGCAAATTTCTTTTTAGCAATAATATGTGGTATAAATGTGGGAACACTGATAAAAAACTTTAATATTAAAGATATTATTGTGATTTCAACAATTTCCATTTTATATATAATTATTCTAATTCCTTTTATACCAAAGAATTCAAAAATGGTAGAAATTGACGAATATACAATAGGACAGATTACAGAAAATAAGGGAGATGTAATTACTGGAATGGGAAGAGGAGAATACTTACCTGTAAGTATTAATCAAAATAGAGAATATGTAAGAGAAAGGGAAGATACAGTTTATATAACAAAAGGAAATGGTACAATTAAAGATGTAGAGAAGAAAGGGCAAAAATTAAGTTGTACAGCGGATGTTATGGATAATGAAACCATTTTTGAATTTCCATATATATATTACCCTGGGTATGAAGTGATAGTAAATGGAGAACAAATCAAAAGTTTTGAAAGTGAAAACGGGTTTTTAGCAATTTTACTTTCAGAAAGTTCAGATGTTCATATTGAGGTGGAATATGCAGGAACTAAAGCAATGTTTTTTTCAAAGATGATTTCTATAATAGGTGTTATAATTTTAATAATAGATATAGTTTATGAGAAAAAAGGAAAGAATAAAAAGTCATCTATTGCTTAGCAGAGATGGCTTTTTATTGATATTTATCAAATAAAATGGTAAAATGGAAGCAAATAAAAGATGAAAAGAGGTAAGAATATGGAAAAAGTTGCAATTGTGACGGGAGGTTCAAGAGGAATTGGAAGAGCAATTGTTGAAGATTTAGCAAGAAAAGGTATAAAAGTGATTGCCAATTACAACCAATCGGAAGAAAAAGCAAAAGGGTTAAGAGAAAATTTAGAAAAAGAAAATATTTTTATAGATATTTTTAAAGCAGATGTTTCCAAAAGAAAAGAAGCAAAAGATATGATAGAATATGTAATCAAAAAATACGGTAAAATAGATATTTTGATTAATAATGCAGGGATTAATCAAGAAAAAATGTTTCAAGATATTACAGATGAAGATTGGGATAATGTCATGAAAGTAAATCTATATTCTGTGTTTTGCACAACACAAGAAGTTATAAGTTATATGATAAAACAAAAAAATGGATGTATTATTAATATTTCTTCTATCTATGGTATCAATGGCGGTTCTTGTGCAGTAGCATATTCTGCCACAAAAGCAGGAATTGACGGAATGACAAAAGCATTGGCAAAAGAATTAGGACCATCAAATATAAGGGTGAATTCAATAGCACCTGGATGTATGAACACAGATATGAATGCATATTTAACAGAAGAAGAATGGAATGAAATAAAAGAAGAAACACCACTTGAAAAAATAGGAGAAGGAATTGATATTGCCAAATGTGTGGAATGGTTAATAGAAGATAATTTTACAACAGGACAAGTTATTTCAATAAATGGAGGATTGGTAATTACATAAGATTTTAAAGGAAGTTAAAAATAAAAAACATCTATATAAAAACAAACAAGAGACTTTTTTATAAAAGTCTCTTGTATTTTATTCTTCATTATTATTTGTTGATTTTTTCTTATAATTTCCAGAAATGATTTTTGGAAGATAAGTAATAATTTTATATACTGCTAAACGAATTTTTTTACTCCATAAATGAAATTTTCTTAATTTTCTAGCAGATCCTAATGAAACAGGTTCATCTTCTAGAACTAATAATTCTGTTGGAAGTTTTTCTAAATTGAATATATAATTTTCTCCATTGTTGTTATCCCAATTGTTATTTTCATCTTTAAAACAGAAATTAAATGTATCGCCTTCTCCTAAAGTTATTTCAGCTTGAAATCCTAAATCTGTTTTTTCCATAGCGACATCATTTATATTATCCCAATTTGCACCAAATCCATAGTGAATAAACACTTCTTTAGAAGCGTCTTGGAATAATTTCCCTGTATATGAAATTTTAACTTTTGTATTTTCAACTAATTTATCAGTATTAAAAAATATATTCTTTGTTAACTCCATTTTTAAAATCTCTCCTTGTTTATCTTTTGCTAAAAACATTATAATATTAAATTTTACATTGTTCAAGTATTTTTTTTAAAAATAAACAAAATATCCAAAATGTAATCAATTTGTAATTATTTTGTAACAAATGTGTGAATTAGGAAAAGCTGCTTTGAATAAGATATATAATGGAATAAACGAAATTTAAAAGTAGATATGTATATTGTCAAAAAAACAAGAATATGATAATATTTAAGTATAAGAAAAAAAGGGGAAGATATTATGAAAGAAGATTTAATGGAGGAGACCAAGATGAATCCAAAAGAAGAAAAAATTCTAGATAATGTAGAAGAAAAAGAGCAGGAAAAAGTAGAAAAAGAGCAAGATAATAAAGAAGAAAAGCAAGAAGAAAAAAATGAATCAAAAGGTAAAGCAAAACAAGAAGATAAAGAAAATAAAAAGGAAAAATCTACAGAAAATAAAAAACAAGAAATTGAAGAAAATAAGGACGAAAAAAATAAAAAACATAAGAATGATGAAAAAGAAATAAAAAAAGAAAATAAAAAAACAAAAGCTGAAAATGAAAAGTCAAATCAAGAAGAAAAAGAAGTAAAAAAAGCATCAAAAAATGAAAAGGTGAATGGTAAAAAGAGTAATAAAAAAAGGTTAAAAAAATTTATTATTTCACTTATTATTGTTGCAGTTGTGGCATTAATATTTTCTACAGTTTTTGCATTAACGAATATTAGTAATGAAAAAATTATAAGTGGAGTTACGATAAAAGGAATAGATGTTTCTGGATTAACAAAAGAAGAAGCGATGGCAAAATTAGAAACAATATATACTGAGAAAATGGAAAAAAATATTGACTTAAATTATCAAGAATATGAAGCAGAATTAAATCCAACACTTATGGAAGTAAAATATGATGTAGAAGCAGCTGTTAATGAAGCATATTCTTTAGGAAGAAATCAAAATATATTCATAAACAATTATAATATTTTAGGAACACTAATTGGAAAAAGAGATTTTAATGTTAATATGTCAATGAACGAAGAAGTAACGAAACAAACGATTAATGATATAGGAGCAAATTTACCAGGATTATTAGTAGAACCAAGCTATAGTGTAGAAGAAGATCAATTGATTATAACTAGAGGAAAAGAGGGTGTCGTTGTAAACACAGATGAACTATTAGCAAAGACAAAAGAAATATTAAATGATGTCAATGTAAATGAAAGTGTTATAGAGATTCCAGTAGAAACAAAAACACCAGCAGATATAGATATTGATAAAATACATAGTGAAATTTATAAAGAAGCAAAAGATGCATATTATACAAAAGATCCATTTACAGTTTATCCAGAAGTTGAAGGAGTAGACTTTGATGTAGAAAAAGCAAAAGAAATAATTGCAGCTGAAGTAAAAGATGAATATATCATTGAATTAACTATAACAAAACCAAATGTAACAATAGATCAAATTGGAACAGAAGCTTTTCCAGATCAATTATCAACTTTTACAACAAGATATGATGCAAGTGATAAAGATAGAACAACAAATTTAAGCTTAGCATGTCAAAAAATAAATGGAAAAGTTTTAATGCCAGGAGAAACATTTTCATATAATGAAACACTAGGACCAAGATCATATGCGACTGGATATAAAAATGCAAAAGTATATGAAAATGGTCAAGTAGTTGATGGAATTGGTGGAGGTATTTGTCAAATTTCTTCAACATTATATAATGCAGCACTAATGTCAGATATGGAAATTGTTGAAAGAAGAAATCATCAATTTGTTACTTCATATGTAGGAGCTGGAAGAGATGCAACAGTTGTATATGGTTCAACAGATTTTAGATTTAAAAATACAAGAACATATCCTGTAAAAATTGTTGCTTCAGCAAAAAGTGGAATTGCAACAGTTTCAATATTTGGAATAAAGGAAGCTGATAGAGAATATACATATTCATTTAGTACAAAAACAATTTCCACAATACCATATACAGTTAAATATGTTGAAGATTCAAGATTGGCACCTGGAAAAGAAGTTGTAAAACAAAAAGGAGCAAATGGCTTAGTAACTGAAACGTATATGACAAAAAGATTAAATGGAAAAGTGATTTCAACCAAGTTACTATCAAAGGACACATATAGTGCAATGCAAAGAATTATAAATAGAGGAAAATCAACTACAACAACACAAAGTTCATCAGCAAATAATGCAACAACCAATAATGATAGTACGGTAACAGAAAATAATCAGCAAGAAACAACAGGAAAAGACCCAGAGGAAACACAAGATACAGAGCAAACAACACCAACAGAAACTACAGAATAATCTTACTAGGAATTAATGGGAAACGGATGTCAATAGGGACGGGGATTTATGACACCAAATTTTAGTGCCATAAATCCCCGCCCCCATTGACATCTATTCTTAGGAGAAAAATCCCTCTTTTCCCATTGACAAACTCAAAAAATGTAGTATAATATTAATTGTTCAATATAAATATGCGCCATTAGCTCAGTTGGTAGAGCAGCAGACTCTTAATCTGATGGTCGGAGGTTCGACTCCTCTATGGCGCACCACTTACAATAAAAAGGTAAATCTAAATAACAACTGAAACATTAGATTTATTTTTTTGTTTTTAAATAAAAATTATGTAAATTTTAAAAGGGGTGAGAGATTTGCTAAAAATATATAATACAAATATGGAAACAAACAAATTAGAAGAAATTAAAGAATTCAAAAAAGGAAGCTGGATTAATTTAGTAAATCCCTCCGAAAATGAAATAAAAAGAGTATGTGAAAGTATTAATATTCAAGAAGATTTTATAAGAGATGCCTTAGATTATGAAGAAAAGGCAAGAATTGATACAGAAGAGGACGATAATACAATACTTTTTGTAATAGATGTTCCAGTAATAGAAAAAAGTGAAGATAATGATATTTATTCAACAATGCCATTGGGAATGATTGTTGTAAGAGATGATTATTTCATAACAGTATCATTAAGAAAAAACAAAGTAATAGAAGATTTTGAAAAGAGAAAAATAAAGAATTTTCAAACATATAAAAAGACTAGATTTATTTTTCAAATTTTCTATTTAAATTCATCATATTTCTTAAATTACCTAAAACAAATCAATAAAGAAACAGAAATTGCAGAATATATATTAAAAAATTCAATGAAAAATAAAGAATTATTGAAATTACTAAGCTTAGAAAAAGGTTTGGTATATTTTGCAACATCATTAAAATCTAATGAAATAGTCATGGAAAAAACCATGAGGGGAAAAATTATAAAATTATATGATGATGATGAAGACATATTAGATGATGCAATTATCGAAAATAGACAGGCAATAGAGATGGCTCAAATA
Organism: uncultured Clostridia bacterium; assembly: GCA_944386675.1. Lineage (GTDB taxonomy): Bacteria > Bacillota > Clostridia > TANB77 > CAG-508 > CAG-269. The sequence continues at coordinate 8,209 of CALXBY010000019.1, forward strand.
TATACCAATATCTTAAATGGAACTATGGATGCATATGCTTCTATTATTTCTAATAATCTAAATGGCGTTATGAAATTTTTAACATCTATTACAATTGTACTTGCTATTCCTACAATGATTTCAAGTTTTTGGGGAATGAATGTACAGTTACCATTTCAAAATAGCCCAATTGGTTTCATTTTAATGGTATTAATAGCAGTTGTCATGACATTAGCAGTTACTTGGTGGTTAAAGAGAAAAGATATGTTAAATTAATTATTAATGGATATTAATGGGGACGGAGAATTTTGACATAAAATTGTGTCAAAATTCTCCGTCCCCATTGACATATTTTTTATTGATTCAAAATATTAGAAATTGTATCTAATTCTCCTTTTAATGTCTTATACATACTTTCTCCAATAGATGTATCAATTCCTTGTTCATATAAAGAAATCACTTTATTTATATCTAACAATTTCATCTTTTTTGAACTTGATGAAGAATCTTTATACATATAGATAGGTGTATAAGAAACATTATCAATTGTGATTGTACCATCTGTATGTTTGGTTATTTGTAAATCTAATATAATAGATGTTCTTGTATTTTTGGCATTTTGGTCACTAATGAAATTTCCCAAAGAATAAATAATAAAACCATCGCGAGTAGAGCCATCTTCTAATGTAACAGTTCTTTTTTCCATTTTTTGTAGTACATGAGGATGTGTTCCTAAAATAATATTAACACCATTTTGGAAAAGAAAATCTGATAGTTCATTTTGTTCATCATTTGGAGCTGTGCTATATTCAGTTCCCAAATGTACGGAAGCAACAATCATGTCTGCTCCTTGTGATTTTGCATTTTCTATATCATTTTTAATTAAATCCTTATCAATTAAATTAATACAATAAGGTTTATCAGAAGGAATTGTAATTCCATTTGTTCCATAAGCATAATTTAAAAATGCAATTTTTATACCTTTTACATATTTAAATAAAATAGTATCTCTTTCTTCTTGGGTTTTATAAGTTCCAACATGAGAAATATCTGCTGAATTTAATGTGTCTATTGTTCTAGATAATCCATCGAAACCATAGTCTAGACTATGATTTCCTGCAGTAGAAACAACATCAACACCTAATTTTTTTAGATTATATGCTAATGCGTCAGGTGTATTAAATCTTGGATAGTTACTATATCCTTTTTCTTCACCTGCGAAAGTAGTTTCTAAATTTGCAACAGTAATACTAGAATTTTTTATATAATAATCAATATCGTCAAATACATAAGAAAAATCATATTCACCGGTTTCAGAATTATACGCATCCATATATTGTGTATTATGACACATAACATCTCCAATTGCCGTTAAATTAAAAGTCGTATCTTCATTTGTATTTTGTGTATCTGTGTTTTGTGTGTTAGTGCTATCTTCTATAGTACTTAGTGTTTCAAGATATTGGTTTGTAATAGAATGATATTTTATTAAATTACTTGCAATATGAAAAATCATAACAATTAAAAATAAAACAAGTAAAATAAAGACAGTTTTTATCAAAATATTGGTGATTTTTTTGGTATCATCATTTAAATGATTATGTGATTTTCTACTATTTCTTCTACTTCTTCTCAAAATTTTTCCTCCTAAATTTAATTTTATAGGAACAACATAAAAATCTATCTGTTGAAAAAAGTATTTGAATTTTATATGTTTTTCTTATTACAAATTATCACAAAAAATAAAAAAATTCAATAATTGTATAAATAAAAAGAAAAAAGGTTAGAATAATAAAAACAAAGTAAAAGGAGGAAGAAAAATGAAAATAATAGATAAAATTGCATTAGTTCTAATTATTATTGGGGCAATTAATTGGGGATTAATTGCATTATTTGAATTAGATTTAGTTGCATTAATATTTGGAGATATGACAATCCTATCTAGAATTGTATATGGATTGGTTGGTTTATCTGGCTTATGGGGAATTAAATTATTATTTGATGATTAATATAAAATCAATGAAAATTAACCATAAATTGAAATTATGTTAAATTCATGATATAATAAAAATGTAGTAATCATGTGCAGTAAGAAAAGAGAGAAGGAGGATAAAACATGATGAAACGGACATTTAAGAAGGTAACGTTAGTTGCATTAGTAGTGGTGGTAGCTCTTGGGCTGTCAGGATGCGGAAAAAGCAAGTCTGAACTAAAAAAAGAGCTTAGAGAAGCTAAAACAGAAATCGAGCAACTGGAAAAGCAGTTGGAAGAACAAGAAAAAGAGGAAGCTGAGAAGATTTCCGCTCTTGAGGTCGAAAATGCGGGATTAAAACAGCAAGTGAATCCTGATATTCCAGCATATTATCTTTCTATTCGGTTCAAACAGGACGGGAAGTATTATAAGCTAAGCTCAGACGTGAAAGCTTATTCAGATCCTGGATGTGAAGATCGGTTAGACAATACAAAAGTTCGAATGATTTCTCCAGAAATTGATGATCCGACAAGAGAGAATGGCTATACGGTATATGTAGGATTATCAGAAGATGGGCTGGTGTTTTTTTCAGAATATCCTGATTTGATTGAAGACAAGCCTGGACAGTAACCACGGTAAAGCAAAACAAAAAACCAAATTTTCTCAGGAAGAAGAGGGAGTTCGTTATGAACTCCTTTTTCCGTGCTTTATAGATTCTGTTTTTATGTAAAAATAAAAAGGTCAAAAATATTTAGTATATTGCTTTTGTTCTCCTTAAAAATCCTTGAAAATTATGTAAAAATAGTGTATAATACCAAAGAAAAAAATTAAAATTGCATACGGAAAAATCCACAGCTAGTCAAGCTAAAAACCGAATTTTTATATGCAATAAAAGGATAAATGTTTAAAGAAAGGAATGAAATACATGCTAAGTGCAAATGGAGTAACTGTCAGATTTGGAAAGAGAGTACTTTTCGAAGATGTCAATATAAAATTTGGAAAAGGAAATTGTTATGGAATTATAGGAGCAAATGGTGCTGGAAAATCAACCTTTTTAAAAGTTTTATCAGGAGAGATAGAGCCAAGTAAGGGAGATGTTAGTCTAGATAAAGGAGAAAGATTATCTGTTTTAAAACAAGACCACTTTGCTTTTGAAGAATATACAGTAATGGATACTGTTATCATGGGAAATAAAGAATTATATGACATTATGAAAGAAAAAGAAGCTATATATGCAAAACCTGATTTCTCAGAAGAAGATGGTATGAAAGCAGCAAAGTTAGAGGAAAGATTTGCAGAATTAGATGGTTGGAATGCAGAATCAGATGCAGCAATTTTATTAAATGATTTAGGGATTATACCAGATAATCATTATAAATACATGAAAGAAATTGAAGCAAAGGAAAAAGTAAAAGTACTATTAGCACAAAGTTTATTTGGAAATCCAGATGTATTATTACTAGATGAGCCAACAAATGACTTGGATATGAAAAGTATTAACTGGTTACAAGATTTCTTAATGGATTTTGAAAATACAGTTATTGTTGTATCTCATGATAGATATTTCTTAAATAAAGTATGTACCCATATTGCAGATGTTGATTTTGGAAAAATAAAAGTATATCCAGGAAATTATGATTTCTGGTATGAATCAAGTCAATTAGCATTAAAACAAGCAAGAGAACAAAACAAAAAGAAAGAAGAAAAAATTAAAGAATTGCAAGACTTTATTGCAAGATTTAGTGCAAATGCTTCAAAATCAAAACAAGCAACTTCAAGAAAGAAAACATTAGAGAAAATAGAACTAGAAGAAATCAAACCATCAAATAGAAAATATCCATATGTGGATTTTAAACCAGATAGAGAACCAGGAAGAGAGATTTTACAAGTAAAAAATATCTCAAAAACAGTAGATGGAGTAAAATTATTAGATAATATTTCATTTGATGTAAAAGAAGGAAATAAAATTGCATTTTTAGCAGATAATGAACTAGCAAAAACAGTGTTGTTCCAAATTATAGAAGGTGAAATAGAACCTGATGAAGGAGAACTTGTGTGGGGAACAACTATTACAAAGTCATATTTCCCTAAGGATAATAATTATTTATTTGAAACAGATGAAAATATTACAGAATGGCTTAGAAAATATTCAAAAGACCCAGATGAAACCTATGTTAGAAGCTTTTTAGGAAGAATGTTATTTTCAGGAGATGAAGCTCTAAAACAAGTAAAAGTTATGTCTGGAGGAGAAAAGGTAAGATGTGTTTTATCAAAAATGATGTTATCAGGAGCAAATTTTTTAATATTTGATGAGCCAACAAACCACTTAGATATGGAAAGTATTACATCATTAAATGAAGGAATGAAACGTTTTACGGGAAATATTTTATTTACATCACATGACCATGAATTGACACAAACTGTTGCTAATAGAATTATTGATATAAAAGAAAATGGAAAAATAATCGATAGAGAAGTTACCTATAATGAGTATTTAGGAGTAGAGTAAGAAAAGCGTAAAATTTTAACCTTGTTGTACACGGAAAAATCTATATAGGGTCAAGATAAAAGTTGATTTTTTCTATATAATAAAAAGTTCTCTCGAAAGGAATGTGGTAAAATGGAAAGAGTTGATAAAATAAATTATTATCTAGATATTGCAGAAAGTGTGGCTGAGAGGGGGACTTGCCTTAGAAATAATTATGGAAGTATTATTGTAAAAAATGATGAAATTATTTCTACAGGATATACAGGGGCTCCAAGAGGAAGAGAAAATTGCATTGATTTGGGATATTGTACAAGACAAAAATGTGAAATGCCAAGTGGAAAAGGGTATGAAAGATGTAGATCTGTACATAGTGAACAAAATGCAATTATTAGTGCTGCTAGAAAAGATATGATAGGTGCTACACTGTATCTAGTTGGAATTAATAAACGAAATGGAGAATATGTAAAAGATAATGAACCATGTTCTTTTTGTAAAAGAATGATTATTAATGCAGGAATAGAAAAGGTATATATGAGAGATACGAAAACAGAATATCGAATAGAAGCTGTAGATAATTGGATAAAAGATGATGATACGATTTTTGAAGAAAAAGAATAGAAAGGATATAAAGAATGGATAAAATTATTAATACAATTGCAGAAGAATTAAATATTAAGCCAAAACAAGTAGAGGCTACGATAAAATTAATAGATGAGGGAAATACAATTCCTTTTATTGCACGTTATAGAAAAGAAGTAACAGGAGGACTAAGTGACGAAATACTTAGGGATTTAGGGGAAAGACTAAATTATTTAAGAAATTTAGAACAAAGAAAAGAAGAAGTTGTAAAATCAATTGATGAACAAGGAAAATTGACAGATGAAATTATGCAAGCAATTGCTGTTTGTAAAACATTAGCAGAAGTAGAAGATATTTATAGACCATATAAGCAAAAGAAAAAAACAAGAGCTACAGTTGCAAAGGCAAAAGGATTAGAGCCACTAGCAATGATTATCATTGAACAAAAAGAAACAAAACCAATTTTAGAAATTGCAAAAGAATATGTAAATATTGAATCTTTATCAGAAGAGGATAAGAAAAATAAAGATAAAGTTGTAGCTAGCCCAGAAGATGCATTGCAAGGTGCTTTAGATATTATTGCAGAAGATATTTCAGATAACAGTAAATACAGAAAACAAATTAAAAGAATTTGTTATAGAGAGGCAACGATTCAAACAAAGGCAGCAAAACCAGAAGAAAAATCAAATTATGAAATGTATTATGAATATCAAGAAGCTATAAAATACATACCAAGCCATAGAATATTAGCAATTAATCGTGGAGAAAAAGAGGAATTTCTAAAAGTAAAAATTGAAAAACCAGAAGAAAAGATTTTAGAATATATGGAAAGAGATATTCTAAAAGGTGAAACACAATTTACCAAAATGTTAAAAGATACGATTTTAGACAGTTTTAAAAGATTAATTGAGCCATCAATTGATAGAGAGATTCGCTCAGATTTAACAGAAAAGGCAGAAGATAAAGCGATTAAAGTATTTGGAAAAAATTCAAAACAATTATTATTAGGAGCACCAATTAAGGGAAAAACGGTTATGGGATTTGACCCAGCATATAGAACAGGTTGTAAAATTGCAGTAATTGATGAAACAGGAAAATTATTAGATTATACAACTGTATATCCAACAGAACCACAAAATGATATAGAAGGTGCTAAAAAAGAATTATTAAAATTGATTGAAAAAGATAAAGTAGATATGATAGCAATCGGAAATGGAACAGCATCAAGAGAATCAGAAATGTTTGTTGCAGATATGATAAAAGAAGCATCACAAGATGTGCATTATGTAATTGTTAGTGAAGCTGGAGCATCTGTGTATTCTGCATCAAAATTAGCAACAGAAGAATATCCAGATATTAATGTATCTATTAGAGGTGCTATTTCTATTGCAAGACGTTTGCAAGATCCATTAGCAGAATTAGTAAAAATAGACCCAAAAGCGATTGGAGTGGGACAATATCAACATGATGTTAATCAAAAGAAATTAGCGGAAAGTTTAACAGGTGTTGTAGAAGATAGTGTTAATAAAGTTGGTGTTGATGTAAACACAGCGACCCCATCATTACTTTCATATGTTTCAGGAATTAATAATACAATTGCGAAAAATATCGTAAAATATAGAGATGAAAATGGAAAATTAAAAAATAGAAAAGAGTTATTAAAAGTTCCAAAGCTTGGAAAAGTTGCGTTTGAACAATGTGCAGGATTTTTAAGAATATTTGACGGAGATAACCCATTGGAAATTACAGCAGTTCATCCAGAAAGTTATGAACCTACAGAAAAATTATTAAATCAATTAGGATTTAATAAAAACGACTTAAAAGATAAAGAAAAATTAGAAGAATTAAGAACTAAATTAAAAAGTGTTAATGTTGTAAAAATGGCAAAAGAATTAAATATAGGAGAAATGACTTTAACAGATATTGTTGATGAATTATCAAAACCAGGAAGAGATCCTCGTGAAGATATGCCAAAACCAATTTTAAGAAGTGATGTATTAAAATTAGATGATTTAAGAGAAGGAATGGTATTAACCGGAACTGTTAGAAATGTTATTGACTTTGGAGCATTTGTAGATATTGGTGTAAAACATGATGGACTTGTACATATTTCAGAAATGAGTGATAAATTTATCAAAAATCCATCAGATGTAGTTTCAGTAGGAGATATTGTAAAAGTAAAAGTTATAAAAATTGATAAAGAAAGACAAAAGGTAGGACTTTCAATGAAATGTTAGGGACGTGTCAAATCGTCCCTATTGTTCTGCTTTATATTTTTCTTGAATTTCTCTTATTTCATCATAATGATTTTTTAAGATATCTAAAAATAAATCATCTAATTCAGGGTCAAATTGTGTTCCTTTACACCTTTCAAACTCAGAAATAATGGTATTTAAATCTAGAGAATCACGATATGCTCTTCTAGAAGCCATTGCATCAAAACTATCAGCAATTGCTGTGATTCTAGCTAAATAAGGAATATCATTTCCTGCAAGTTTTCCGAGGGTATCCTGTTCCATCGTATTTTTCATGATGATGTTCTACAATTGGTAAAATGTCATCAAAAATAGAAGCATTTGATAATATGTGAACACCAATATTTGGGTGTTGCTTAATTTGGGAATATTCTTCATCTGTTAATTTTGAGTCCTTTAATAAAACACTATCAGGGACACCAATTTTACCAATATCGTGGAATAGTCCACCAATTTCTAAAGTATGTAAATCTTCATCTGATAATCCTAATTTTTTACCAATCAATACAGAGAAAGCGGCAACTCTATCAGAATGACCTCTTGTATACATATCTTTTGCTTCTATGGTATATCTTAAGGTTTTAATAGATTCTAAGTATGCTTGCTCTAATTTTTCATAAGTATTAGATAATCGATTATTGATTTCTTTTATTTCATTCATTTGTTTAATAGATTTTATACCAGATTCAATTAATAAAAGTAATTGGTCAAACTTGTCACTTTTTTCACAATATCCTTGTATATCTAGTCTTCTAATCGTTTCTAAAGGTGGGGCCAAGTCCTTATGTCCAGTAAGTAACAAAATATATAAATCTTTATTAAATTTTCTGATTTCTTCAACCACTTGGTCACCATGAAAAGGTGTCATAATAAAGTCTAAAATCATTAGATCAAAATGTTCTTCTTTTATTAATTGAATTGCTTCTTGAGGATTGGTAACACCAGTAAAATCATAACCAGAACGTTTTAAAAAGATAGATAAAGAATCGATAATACCTTCTTCGTCATCTACTGCAATAATTCTATAAGTATTGTTTTCTATATTTTCTACACCTTGTAAATGTTTTCTCATTTTAACCCCCTCTTTGAACATTTATTTTTTCTAATTATATTAATAAAAAAAATAAAAATCAAGCTTTTGATGGTATTTTTTATACATCACAACTTGATTTTTTTTTGCAAAAAGAGGATAAGCGTGTAGCATTTTTATAAATTGTCTAATTAATAATAAGATAAATAAAAAGGGCTTTTTTCTAAAACACATACAAGTCTTTTCCTACAATGGTAGGATGATTGTGAAAGTTGTACCTTTTCCTTCTTCTGATTCAAAGGTAATATCTCCATTAAAGTGAGCTTTAATGGTAGAGTAAGACATATACAAACCTAATCCAGTACCATTTTTTCCTTTTGTGGTAATCATTTCTTTAAATAATTTATTTTGTACAGATTTTGGCATTCCACTAGCATAATCTTTCACATGAATATATATAGTATTATCTTTTTCTTCTAATACTAAGTCAATGTTTTTATTTGTCTTACCATCATATGCTTGAATAGCATTAGAAATCATATTATTGATAACTTGGACTAAGCTATTAATATCTCCGTTTATTGTTGTATGTTCATCTGCTTTCATAGAAATATTTAAATAAATAAGTGCATTTTTTAATTCATGTTTCATTAAGATGTCAACACGTTTTACAAGCTCATCTAATGTGAAATGTACAGAATCTGTTTCTGATAAAGTAACAGCTTGACCTTTAACTGCTGTTATAATGTCTGACATATACTCTGTATGCGTTTTAATTTTCTCTGTCCATGAAGACATATCTTTTGCAATATCATGATGGTCTTGTGAAGTAACTTCAGGGTCATCAATTGATGAATCATATTCTTTTATTAAATCATTTAATCCCTCTGTTGCACCAGAAATCGACATGATTGGTGTTTTTAAGTTATGTGCAATACCACCAATTAATTGACCAAGAGATGCTAAACGTTCTTTTTCCATTAAAGTATCTTTATTATCTTGAATTTGTTTAATATGATTATATGTTAGCTTTTGAATTTTATTAAAAGCTGAAGTTAAATCTCCAATCTCATTTGTAGATAAAATAGGCAATGTCTTTATTTTATTTACATTTTCATTTGTTGCTATTTCAGTCATAGCAGTAGATACTTCTGTAATATTTTTACTTGTATTTCTAGCCCAAACGACAAGAACAACACTAATTAAGATTGTAGATAATACAGCTATGGTAACAAAAAAGATAATAGTATCAACACTTGTATTTGAATATTTAAATCCAATTATTAAATCTTCTCCAGAAGCTAAATGAACAGTTTTTACATAAGCTTGTTCCTCAACTCCAAAATATTCGTAAATTCTTCCATTGGTTTGAGAAGAATAATTTTCCATATATAGTAAGAAGAAATCAGAAACATATCCATTAGGTGAAGAAAAATAAATAGAATCTTGATTATTTTTGTTAATAATTAAAAAATAATCTTCACGATTTTTTAAAGGGATTTTTCCTAAAGCATCTTTTAACTCATCATAAGTCACTTGAGAGTAGTTAATATCACTTAAATAAAGAGAATAATAGTAGTAAGAACTTTCTCCTAACTGATCACATACTTTTGTATAGCCTAGTAAACAGCTAATGACAATAACGATGAAAAAGAAAGGTAATAAATTGGTAATCAAGTTCATGTGAAATTTAGTTTTTTTAATTTTTAATGGTAATTCTCCATAAAATGTATATGTTTTTCTAATAATTGTATTAATATCATCTCTAATTAAAATAATATAGATAATTGCCGAAGACATCATAAAAGAAGTATAAATTAACAAAAATTTTATACATAAAACAATACTAATTTTTACATTAATAAATAAAAGAGTTAACAAAAGAATTAATACAAATAATTGAAAAAGTATAATCTTTTTATTAATAGAAAAACATTGCTCTCTAATTTTTTTTATAAAAGTATTAGAGAATTTTTCATTATTTTCATAGCCTTTTAAGAACTTGAATATATTTTTAAAGCATATGGTAAGAAATGTAAAGTGCAAAATGATACCAAATACTCCAAATGCCATATATTGCTGAGTATGGGTTAAACCTTCAATTTGTATTTGAAAGCTGGCTTCCTCCGAATAGGGAGGATAGCCAGATAATAAAGGTATCAAATAAGACATAGCAAAGATTAAAAGAATGTCTATTATAAAAATTTTTGAATATATATGTAATTTAAATTTTTTCATATGTATACTCCTCATTTTAAATTTGTAAAATTAAATGATAAAGATTAGATAGATAAGATTCATCTATTTTAGGCCAATCAAAACTTAGATCATGTAATCTATTGTTTGTTATAGAAGCAGAGAATGGTACTTCTATGTATTCTGATGAAATTAAATCATTCATTAAATGTGCATTTAAAGGTTGGTTTAATTTCTTTATTGAATTAATACAAGTATCAATACTTACTTCCTTAAGAGTAAGTCCGAAACTAGACATGATGTCTTTTAAATTAAAAAGATTAGAATTACTTATATGATAAATTGTTTTATTATTTGTATGTTTCATTAATTCTATGATAAAGTGAGCACAGATGTCAACAGGACTTATATCGATGCTAACAGAATTAATTTTGCTAGTTGTAGCTTGTATTTCAATTAATGTTTTTAGTCTGCTAAGAAAACCATTTTGATGCATATTAATTTGAAATTTACCATCCTTTATTCTTGGCATAATATTACCAAGTCTAAAAATTTTAGCATGAAGATTATTTCGTTCTATTTCTTTTAAAATTTCGCATTCTGCTTCATATTTTGTTATCATATAAACATGGTTTCTAAAATGTTGACTAATATTAATTTTATCTTCAGTTAATATTTTATTTTCACCTAATTTACAATAACCACCAACTGATACAGTAGAGATATGTGCAAGTGTGGCATTTGAAGCTTTACAAAATTGAATAATATTTTTAGTAGCTTGTACATTAGCTTTATAGAAAGTTTCGTATCTACCATAGTGTCTTACATTAGCACCAGAGTGAATAACTGTTGTAATAATATGTTTTATCTCATTATACTCTGAAATTTGTAATCCTAAATAATCTTCTTCAAAATTTCCATCTAATAAAGTAACTTTCTGTTTAATTAAATTTTGTATGTTAAAATCTGTAAAATAATTATTAATAATTTTGTCAAATCTATCTTGAATTGATACATTATATTTTTTTCTAATTAAACAGTATATCTTTTTTACATCAGGATTTACTAATAGTTCATAAAAAATATGTGAACCTAAAAATCCAGTAAAGCCTGTTAACAATATATTTGTTAAGTCATAAGAAAATTTCGTATCTATAATTTTTACATCTTTTTGTAATTTGTTTCCATAAAATTCATCAGATTGATTATTCATAATTTTATTTGCTAATTTCTCGATTGTCGTATAATTATTAATATCTTGTATTTCTATTTGGTATTTATAAAGTTTTGTAGCAAAATCCATTACATTTAAAGAATCTAAGCCTAAATCCTCAAAAAAGTCATCTTGCGTAGATATATTTTGCATATTAGTAAGTGTTTGTAAAATATTTAAAAGTTCTTTTTCTATGCCATTTTTTGGTGCTACAAAGTTTGAATGAGATGTATTTTCGTGAATAGTTGCTACAAGCCTTTTTACATCAACTTTTCCGTTATTGTTAATCGGAAAATCATCAACTTGATAAAGTTTAGGAATCATATATGAAGTTAGATTCTTCTTTATCTTTTCTAAAACGGTATTTGTTAAATCTGGTTTATCAGCTTCAAAGAATGCAACCAAAGATTTTGTAAAATTATTATTATCAACAGGAACAACAATTGCTTTTCTTACATATTCACAATTTAAAATTTGTTTTTGTATTTCATCTAACTCAATACGGAAGCCCCTAATCTTTATTTGATTATCATTTCTTCCAATATAACGGATTCTTCCGTCTAGACAAAAATGTCCAACATCTCCAGATTTATATAATAATCCATAATTTTTAGTATGAATAAATTTATCTTTAGTTAAATCCGGTTTTTTGAAATATCCATTGCAAACACCAACTCCACTAATACATATTTCTCCATCAATTTCAATAGGAAGTGGTTCTAAGTGTTCATCCATAATATGAATTTTATAATTTGATATAGGTTTTCCTATATAAATGTCATCTTTTAATATATCATCTTTAGTAATTTCTCCCATAATAGCAAATACAGTTGTTTCAGTAGGACCATATCCATTATAAATAATGATATTTGGATATTTATTTTTGAAATATTTTAGGGGTTTTGCTTGAACAGCTTCTCCACCTAAAATGACATATCGAATAGATAAATCATCAGCAGATAAATCAAATAATTTCTCTTGCTCAATTACTTTATAAAAATAAGCTGGTGTCTGATTAAGTATAGTAACCTTTTCTCTAACAACTAAATCGAAAAAAGCTTTAGGATTAGTTGTAATTTCTTTAGGAATTACAATTAATTTACTTCCATAAAGTAAAGAACCATATATTTCCCATGTAGAGAAATCAAAAGTATATGTATGGAAGAGAGTCCATATATCTTGATCTGTTTGTTTAAAAATATGGTATGTAGAATTTAGTAATCCCACAACATTTTTAATAGTTATTAATGTTCCTTTAGGTTTTCCTGTTGAACCAGAAGTATATAAAATATAAGCTAAGTCTTCTGGAGTAGTAACATTTTCTAAAACAGAATTATCTTTTAAATGAGGAATTGCTTCAATTAAAATACAATTCATTTTATCTTCATAATTGGCAACATATTTTTCACTAGTAATTAGAAAATGACTGTCGCTGTTTTGCATAATAAAATTAATTCTATCATTTGGCCAGAAAGGATCAATTGCAATATAATAGCCACCTGCTTTTAAAGTAGCAAGTATAGCAATTACCATTTCAAGACTTCGATTGATTAATAGAACAACAGGCGTGTTTTTATTAATACCTTTTTTACGTAAATGATTAGCAAATTTGCAAACTTTATCATATAATTCAGAATAAGTTAAAGTACTATCTTTAAATTGTAATGCTATATGATTAGGCGTTTTTTTTACTTGCTTTTCAAACAAAGAAATTAATGTTTCATCTTTATCATAGACAGTTTCATTTTTATTAAAGTCAACTAACAATTGCTTTTCAGCATCATCTAATAATTTAATATCATCAATAAACATATCCTCATTTTTTAAAATTTGTTTTATCATATAAATGATACGGGAATTAATATTTTTAATTTCATCTTCATTGAATTTTTGAAGTTGATAATCATAATAAAGTTTTAATATTTTACTATCATCCATGTCATAAATATGAATATCTAAACTATTTGATATTTCTCCACAGAAATCCCAATTTGTAGAATAATGTATATTTGAAATACTAGCATTATCTCTTGCATTTTGATATGAAATGATAGTGTCATATAAATTATTAGAAAAATTATATTTTTCTCTTATATATTTTAAAATATCAGAATAAGCATATTTATGATGTCTGAATAAAGAAAATTGATTCTGTGCTACTTGTTTTGCTAACTCTAGAAAATGAAGATTTGCATCTATATGAATTTTCATTGGTAATGTATTTACAAACATACCCATCATATTTTTTTCTTTTATTCCATTACGATTTAGTATAGGTGTTCCTAAGATTACATCATTTATGTTAGAAGTTTTATATAAATATAATGAAAAAACAGTCATAAAAAATGTAAAAATAGGTATATCATGCTTTCTACAATATTCATTAATTTCTGAGCTATTTTCTAATGGAAAAATATAACGAGATGCTTTAGAATTAATAGAAGGGGAAGATTTTGAGGAAAAAGATACAAGAGAAGGAGATTGACTAAAAACTTCTTCCCAATATGCAGAATCTTTTTTTAATTTTTCTGAATGTAAATAATTTTGTTCAGATTTAATATAATCTATATAAGAAGGTGTATTATCATCTTCTATCATTTTACCGGTTTTTTAAATTTGAATATAAAGTTACAATTTGATTAATTAAAAGACTCATACTCCATGCATCACAAATAATATGATGAAGTGTAACATTAAACCCTCCAAATCCATTAGAAAGTTTAACAAGTCTAAATTCATATAAAAAAGAGTTTTCCAAACTAAGTGGAATATTAATAAACTCTTTTTCTTTTCTCTTTAGCTCTGTACTTGAGTCAAAAAAGAATCTTTTTATTTTTATAGGTGTATAATCTTTTACATATTGATGTGGAATACCATCAATTATTTTAAGAGATAATCGCATGGCATCATTTTTTTTGATAAATAGATTAATAGCATTTTCTAATATGTCTAAATCTACTTGTTCTTTGAATAGTAAAGTTCCACCTATATTTGAAATTGTGGTAGATTGATAAAATTTGTCAGTTAACCAAATAGAATTTTGTGGTACTGTTAAATTAAAAGTTTCTTTTTCCATAATTCAACCATCCTCTTTATTTTTATCTTTTCAGTTTGACATTATTATACATTTTCTGTAAAAAAGTTGCAATAAAATAGAAAGAACTTTATAAATTTTATTATTATTTGATTTTTAGTGTAGAACTCTTAGAAAAGTATAGATATTATATTTGAATATAATATCTAAAATTAAATTATTGGAGTATTGAAAAAATAAAAAAATAGAGATAGAATGAAGAAAAAATGGGAGGGATAATATGGGAGATAATGAAAATAGAAAGGTCTATGAACCAAGAGTAATTAAAAATTACAGAGAAATGATAGAATATTCTATAGAGAAGTATGCTGATAAAGTTGCTTATAAATATAAGAAAAATGGTGATTTGAAACATGTGGAATATGTAGAAAAGACATATAAACAAGTTGGAAAAGATATAAAAGCCTTTGCTACCGCATTATTAAATAGAAATTTAGAGCATAAAAAAATTGTAGTCATTGGAAACAACCGATATGAATGGTGTGTGACTTATTTAGCAGTAACAAGTGGAAATATGATTATAGTACCAATGGATAAAGCACTCCCAGATAATGAAATAGAAAATTTAGTAACAAGAAGTGAAGCAGAAGTTGCTATATTTGATAAGAAATATTTAGATGTAATGAAAAAGTTAAAAGAAGATGTAAATGTAAATTTACAAATGTTAATTTGTATGGATGATATAGTGGATGAGAAAATAGAAAAATTTTCTGAGTTATTGCAAAAAGGTGAAGAATTAATAGAAAAAGGAAATGATCAATATGAGAAAGTAGAAATTAATCCCGAAAAAATGTCTATTATGTTATTTACATCAGGAACAACAAATGAACCAAAGGCAGTTATGTTATCTCAAAAAAATATATGTGCTAATTTATCTGATTTTGCGTCTTGGGTAAAACTATATCCAACAGACACACTACTTTCTTTTTTACCAATTCATCATACATTTGAATGTACAGTAACTTTTCTTTATGGATTTTATAGTGGGTGTACAGTTGCCTTTTGTGATGGACTAAAATATATACAAAAAAATCTTGCAGAATATAAAGTTTCTGTATTTGTAGCAGTTCCATTAGTTTTGGAAACAATGTATAAAAAGATTCGAAAAGCAATTCATGACCAAGGAAAAGACAACTTAATTCAAACAATGATAAAAGTTTCAAATGTTTTATTAAAATGTAAAATAGATTTAAGAAAAGTGATTTTTAAACAAATACTAGATAATTTAGGTGGCAATATTCGTCTAGTATTATATGGTGCAGCACCTATGGATAAAGAAACAATTGTTGGATTTAATAATTTTGGAATTGAATTGGTACAAGGATATGGATTAACAGAAACGTCACCAGTTATTGCAGCAGAATCAGATAAAGAGAAAAAGCCAGGCTCTGTAGGACTTGCTTTACCTAGTTTAAATGTAAGAATAGAGAATCCAGACGAGAATGGAGAAGGGGAAATTTTAGTTAAAGGTCCAAGTGTTATGATGGGATATTATCATAATGATGAAGAAAACAAAAAGGCATTTGTTGATGGATGGTTCAGGACAGGAGATTATGGATACATAACAGAAGATGGATTTATTTATGTCACAGGTAGAAAAAAAGACATTATTGTTTTAAGAAATGGAAAAAATGTATATCCACAAGAGATAGAAAATTTGATAAATAAACTTTCTTATGTAACAGAATCTTTAGTATACCAAAGGGGAAAAGATAAAACAGATACGATGTTATGTGCAAAAATTGTTTACGATAAAGACTTAATAAAAGAAAAATTTGGAGAAAAAACAGAAAAAGAATATCAAGATAGCATATGGGAAGAAATAAAGGAAATAAACAAACAATTACCTGTATTTAAACATATAAAACATATTACTATAACGACAGAACCATTGATAAAAACAACAACTCAAAAAGTTAAACGTTATGAAGAATTAAAAAGAGTATAAAGAAAAGTTGCCAAAGGGGACGGGCCATTTTGGCAAGCTAGGTTTAAGATGAATCCTCTTTATTAGACAAAAGTTTAATAAAGAGGATTCATTTTTTGTGATTAAATAAAAAAATATCGTTAATACTATTTTTGAGGTGATATTGTTGCGAAAAACCAATAAAAAGAAAAGCACTGGCAAAAAAATTCTTTTTACAATGATTATTATACTAATAATATGGATATTGGGGTTTTATGTATATGTTACATACAATAATATAGAAATATATGATTCAAATTATACGACACAAAGGACACAATCCACAATAGAAGAACAAACTGTGGAAAAAGTAGAAGAAGAAAGCAAAACTGTAGCAGATGTTATTGAAGAAACAGTAGAAAGTGTAGTAGGTATATCAAAATTAAAAAATACAGGAAGTTCAATTTTTTCAAATAGCACGGAAAGTCAACTGGGATTGGGAACAGGTGTCATCATTACAGAAAATGGATATATTTTAAGTAATGAACATGTAACAGGTAGTAAATACAGTAAGTGTTATGTTACATTAGAAAATGGAAATAACTATAATGGGACTGTTGTATGGAGTGATTCTAGTATAGACTTATCTATTGTGAAAATAGAAGCTAAAAATTTAAAGTATAGTATACTAGGAGATTCGGATAATGTAAAAATAGGAGAAACTGTTTATGCAATAGGAAATCCAATCGGTTTTGAGTTTAGAAGAACAGTTACTTCTGGAATTATTAGTGCCAAAAATAGAACTATAAAAATAGAAGAGGAAGAAAATATATCTTATATGACAGACCTAATACAAACAGATGCAACAATTAACCCTGGAAACAGCGGAGGGCCGTTAATTTATCCTAATGGAGAAGTTATAGGAATTAATACAGTAAAAATATCCTCAGCAGAAGGAATTGGTTTTGCGATACCAATTAATATTGTAAAACCGATTATAGAAAGTTATCAAAATACAGGAGATTTTCAGGAAGCTAAAATTGGAATATATGCCTATGATACAGAAGTTATACCATATTTAGAAACAGGAGGAGTAAGTAGCAATTTCCAAGAAGGTATCTATGTAGCAGAAGTAACAAAAAACGGACCAGCAGAAAGTGCAGGTGTAAAAGAGGAAGATATAATTACAAAAATAGATGATGTAGAGTTAAAAACAATGAATGATTTAAGAGAATATATATATACAAAAAAACCAAATGATGAGGTAACACTAAAAATTAATAGAGGAAAAATAAAAAGAGATATTGTTGTAAAATTAGGTAAATAAGTATTAGGAAGTTTGCCGAGAAGTTGCCAAAATGGTCCATCCCCTTTGGCAACTTTTTTTCTTTATTCTGTTAAAAATTCTTCCATGAAATCATATTTTCTAGAATAATCTTTGGTTTCGTTATTTGAAAGATATACTTCTGAGGTATTACTTTTTAAGAATTCAATAATTTCATAAACATCTATCCAAATCTCATTAGGGCTATCTACTTGTGATTCATCAAAAATAAGTTGCATTCCAAAATGTAAATGAGCAACGTTAATATTATTTACATTTTCTTTTATGCTATATCCCGTCATACCTAAGTAACCAATAACATCACCGGCTTTTATGGTATCTCCTTTTTCTAATCCTTCTACATATGGATGGTCTTTTCGTAAGTGAGCATAGTAATAATATCGTTTCCCATCAAAGCTTCTAATGCCAACACGCCAACCACCATATTGATTCCATCCAAGTTGTTCAACAATACCAGATTCAACTGCGATGATAGGAGTACCAATACTTCCCATTAAATCATTTCCTAAGTGGGTTCTTCTAAAACCATAAGATCTAGAGTTTCCAAAGTCTTTATAATGTGTAAAATAATAATTTTTGGCAATTGGTAAGAAGGCTTTTAAACCATATGTATTTTTTAACACTTTTTGATTATTTTCGTCTAATGTTTCAATAGAGTACTTACCAATAAAACCACTTAGAACAGCAGAATAAGCTTCTAAATAATAGTCATAAAATGTTAAGGTTGAGGTCAGATCTTCCATTGATTTTCCATTTTGTAAATTTTCTACAATTTTATTTAAATCATTTTCATTAAAATTTTTAAAATTTCCACCATAGATGCAAGCTAAATAAGCTAATAACTCAATCCAATTATAGGTAATATTTTCATGATTATTATGAGAATTGATATCTAGCTCAGAAGTTAGTTTTAAAACTTTACAAGGAACTGTAAAATCAACCCATTTAATAAAATCGTCTTCACTATCAGAATTCACCATAATAGACATAGGATGTTTTTGAGTAAAATAATAAATAAGGACAGAAGATAGAAAAACGATTAGTATAAGCAGGGAGATACATATTAAATAATTCTTTTTTATATGTATGGATTTAATAGTCAATGAAAACACCTCATAAAAATATATGAAAATAGAATAGAAATCATGACGAATATCTTTTTTGCAAAAAATAATTTTTAAATAGTCTATTTACGAAAATTAAGAATTATAATAAAATTATAGATGAAAAATAAAAAAACGAACATAAAATTAAAGCAAAAATAAATTTTCTATGAAAATCTAAAAAGAAAGGATGGAGGAAAATGAATCGATATATGGAAATAGCTAAACAAAATGCAGAAAAGGGAATTAAAAGAGGAGATGGTGGACCATTTGGTGCAGTAATTGTAGATAAGGAGGGAAATATTATTTCAAATGGAAATAATCAAGTTATAAAAGAAAATGATCCAACAGCCCATGCGGAAATTGTTGCTATAAGAGAAGCTTGCCAAAAATTAAATACATATGACTTATCTAGGTATATATTATATACATCTTGTGAGCCATGTCCAATGTGTTTATCTGCTATTATTTGGGCAAATATAAAAGAGGTATATTATGGTTGTACAAAAGAAGATGCAGGGGAAATCGGTTTTCGAGATGATATGATTTATGAATATTTAAAAGGAAATCATGCTGATTTAATTCATTTGAAAAAAATGGATAGGGAAGAATGTTTAGAAACGTTTAAAAAATATAAAGAAACAGGTGGAACAATCTATTAGAAAATAAAATTATAATAAAAATAAAGAAGATAGAGTGTAGTTAGTAATTTACTGTTTACTATTACACTCTATCTATTTATATATATAAGTAAATGAATTGTTAATTGTAAAATGAAAGGAAGTTATTATGTCATTAATTGTTTATTTGTTCTACTGAATTCCAGGTATTGCCGTTATCTTCTGAAACATAGTATTTTGAATCATTACCATTATAATCTCCATCTGAACCTTGAGAAATTTCTAAAGTTAATTTTCCATTTTCTACTGT
>CALXBY010000020.1 GCA_944386675.1 uncultured Clostridia bacterium
ATATGTATTTACTTTCTGATTTCATTTACTAACTCCTTTTCTGTTTATAAATAGCAATATTCATAATATGCACATCGTTTACATTTATTTTCTTTTTCCACTTCTGGTACATTTTTTTGATTTATCAATATTTCTATCTGCTCCATACAATTTTCTAATTTTTTCAAGTTAACATCATCTAACTTAATAATTTCTGTTTTATTATTTTCTTTTTTGTTTTTTTCATTATAGATTAGCTTTCCTTCTTTTATAATTCCTTTATCTTTTAAATTTTTTAAATAAAACAATAATTGCATTTTTGCAGCTTCTGTATCAGCATCACTTTTTTTATATTCCTCTATATATTGGGATGTTACTTTATCTAATACCATATTTTCATATTTTATTTCTGTATTATTTCCATCTTTTGCTTTTATTTCATGTAATACTCTTCCCATTCTTACATCTTCTGAATTATCTTCTAAGTTAACTCTATTAGCAAATAAATAGCATTGTCTTTTGCAATGGAAATAATAATTTATAATTGTTCCTGTTATTTTCATAAAAATAGTTCTTCTCCTTTTTCTAAATATTTCATTTTATTAAATCTTCCATCCTCTATATATTTTTGTCCATCTTCTACATAATACATTCCTAGCATTTTTTCTCCTTCTAATTGTTGTACTTGATTTTCATATATTGAATATATAAATAAATTTAATTCTTCAGATATTTGTGATAGCTTTACTTTTTTTTCTGAATAGGAAATAGTATCATCTAAATAAATCTCCTTATATTTTTCAAAAACCTCTTTTCCTTTTATTTCTTTTCCGTCTATATAAATTGTATAATTTATGAAAATGTCAACTGTATCTTTTGGTTTTATTAAAGTCATAATCTCATCTATTTTTCTATAATTTATCATTTCACAGTATTTTTTAAAGATTTCTATATTATTTTCTGTATATGATTCTGTTTCTTCCTCAATTCTTTTTATAATTTTATTATAAAATAAATCAAATTTTTTATTTTCTAAGATTTCTCTATTTTCTTTCTTTTTTAAATTATATTCTATTCTTTTGTCATTTCTATATATGCTTCCTGCTTCATCTAAATCAAAAAAATATACTATACAGTCTTTCTTTTTATTTGACCTATTTATTCTTCCGATAAACTGTTCCTCACTATCCAAAAATGATATATCTTTAAATCCTATGTCCATATCAATATCCACTCCTGCTTCTATCGTTTGTGTAGCTACTAATATCATTTCTTTTTCTTGCTTTGTTTTTTCGATTATTTTTCTTCTATAATATTTATTATCATCTCCAGTCATTATATATGTATTATTATTAAACATTTTCAATCTTTGGTACAATTCTTCGGCAGTATTTTTTTTAATACATTCAACTAATATTTTTTTGCCGTTTATTTTACATATTTTTTCTGCTAACTCTTCTATATTTATGTTATTTTCCAATAACTCATAATTTAACTTTACTCTGTTTGAGAATATTTCATTCTTATAATATTTTTCACTATCATTTATTAATACACAAAAATCCGAAATTTTTTCTTTTAGTAAATTGTCTAATCTTGGTAATGTAGCTGACATAATAATAAATTTTATATTTAGTAATTTTGCATATTTATCAAACATTTCTATCATTTTTCTCCATATATTGTTTGAATATGCTTGTATTTCGTCTAAAATCACCACACTATTTATATAATTATATAAGCTATAATTTTTTTCTTTTCCTGTTCCAAACAAGGTGTTAAACAAATTAATATGTGATGTTATTACAATTGGATATTGATTAAATATATTTTTGGTATATACGGCTTCATAATCCAAGTTTTCATTTGTGTCTTTTACCATGGAAGAAATTGAATTTATAACTACATAGTCCTGATATTTATCAAAGTATTTTTGAAAAGTGTTATCCGTTTGCTCTATTATATTATTAAAAGGAAATATATAATGAATAGAATCTATATTTTCATTATCTTTATATAAGACTCTAGCTAAATTTATCGCCATATTTGTTTTTCCAGACCCCGTAGGTGCTTCCAGATAAAATATATTTTTCCCTAAATTTTGTTTTAGTATTTTTTCAGATTCAAGAAACATATCACTTCTTAATTTATTGATTTTTTCTATTTCTATCTCTTTCTTTTCATATTTTCTAATTGTTTTTATTAATTCTGATTCTTCATATTTTTGAAATAAATCATCTTTTCTTTTTATTTCAAATTCGACATTCTGTCCAGACATATAATCATATGTTGCATAAAAATCTGCTGTAATGATACATGAGTATAATAATTTACAAAGTATATACATTTCTATTGGCTCTATTTTTAACATATCCATTGCTCCGTTTATTTTAGCTAAATCTAATTGCTTTTCATATATCTCTTTTTGTGGTTTTGGTATGTCAGGAATTTCTTTATTTTTTATACTATCTAGTAATTCTCCTATCAATTCTAATTTTGTATGATGTCTTGATATAATATATCCAAAATAATATCCAGCATATAATATCGTCAATTTCTCCATCGAACTTTTATCTTTTTCTTCTTTTACTTTATCTAATACTGCATCTATATATATTCTTGCTGATAAAGCTGCATGCGTATCATCTATATTTTCCATTTCTATTGCTAAGTCATTATTCATTTTATTTTTTTGAAACAATGGATTAATTTTCCCTATATCATGATAATATATTGCTTGTTTAAATAATGTATACACTTCCTCTGTCACTTCATTATTTGTATGAAATGTATTACAAATTATATTTCTTACAATTTTATCCAATTTTTTATTTTTTTCCATTTTCTCATAATATTGATATGTTAAACTTAGATGAGAAGCCAGTAGTTCCTTTGAACCACTGGCTTTTGTATGTGCATAATAAATATGATTTAATTGATTTATTAGATTTTCTATATATTCATTTTCCATAGATTACTCCCTCTTAAAAATAATATATATTTTTACCATTGACACTATATATCCCTAAATTATCCTTTATCTCTAGTTCTTGATTGGTATATATGAATTTTGAAAATTTACTATATCCTATTTTTTCATTTAACTCTACTGGCAATAATTCTTCATATAAATATTCCTTATTGGTTCGATTATCAAAACCTAATAACTCTTCTAATAAATTCTCCTTTGGAATTGCAATTTTTTCTTCGAATAAGCTATCTATATATGATATTTCACTTACCTTTTCAGCCTCTTCTATTTTTACATTTTTTATATTAGCAAAATGATCATTTTTCCCTATATATGGTATATATTCACACTTTTTATTTATTAGATAATCCTTAATCTTTTTATATTCTTCTGTTTCTGTTTCTAAAAGATAAATTGTCCAACTCGGTTTTTCTAGCCACTGCTCTTTAACAATTAAATTATTTCCTACTTCTTTTGATGCATATCCCACCGAATTATTAAACGTTTGAATTTTCCTTGAATAATTTTCTTCTTTTATATTTGCCACAATTCCTATTTTTATATTTTTTAATTTTTCATAAAACTCTGGCAAATTATTTACTGGCTTACCTAAATTTTTTTGAAGTGAATAATAATTATATCCGTTTAATCCAATAATTGCACCTAATAATCCCAAGAGCATAATTTTATGAGGGAAATTATATGTATAATATGTTTCATTACTATCTGGCTTTTTTATGATTGCCATTGAAGATGTTAATTCAAACTTTATTGTTTCCATTTTTACTACCATTCCTTTCTCAAGGCACACATCTGGTTAGAAAAATTTAAATTTTCTCCTTACCCTTTCTAAAATAGATTCTTCACAATATCTCCTTCTTTTGCTCCTATCAATTCAGTTGTATATGTATTATAATAAATTTCTACTTTTTCTATCTCTGGTTTTACTTCCTCTTGATTCAATATTTCTTCTAATTCTGTTATATCTATTACATCCTTTTCTTCTTGTTTTCTAAATTGAATATATTGGTCTAAATTTGCTAAATATAATTTACTATTTTCTTTACATTCTATAAATATTGCAAATTCATTTTCGCAACCCACTTTACTATTTGTGTTATATGCTGTTGCTGCAATTAAGCAACCTTTTTTAAATTTTTCATAACTTTCTTTTGTATATCCTTCTAAATCTTCTATTTCATTTGTATATATATCATAATTTTGTGGATTTACTGAAAAAGGATAAAAATAATGTGCTTCATTTGATACTATTTTCTTTCCGATTGATGTATTTTGAGCTGTATCCTTTTTAGTTGCATCTACAAATGGTGATAATATATCAATAATTTCTACACTTGAATCTTCATATTTATTTAATCCTTGCCCTATTTGAACTGCACCTGTAATACTCATATTGTTTGAGCCTTCTGCAAATGTTGCTCCAAAATTTTGAACATCAATTGCTGAAAATAAGTCTTTTAATAATTCTTTTTTATCTTTTATAGATTTTACTTCTTTTCCAAATAATTGCTCAAATCTTTCTGCTAATGTTCTTGCTTGTAAATTTCCTTTTTCATTTTTATAAGACTTAATATATAATACCTTTTCCCCTTCACTTTCCCACATTTTCTTTATAGGATACTTAAATGCTTTATCGCTTCCAAAAATATTACCATCAGATGTTGTTTTTGGTCTTCCTGTAAAATCCGCATTCCAATTGCTTAATTTACTTTTTATTCCAATAACTCCATATACTCGATTAGTTTTCTTCTCCATTTTCATTACCTCCATTATTTAAATTTTCTT
The DNA here is from genome assembly GCA_944386675.1 of uncultured Clostridia bacterium. Taxonomy (GTDB): domain Bacteria; phylum Bacillota; class Clostridia; order TANB77; family CAG-508; genus CAG-269. Next base: position 4,757 of record CALXBY010000020.1, read on the forward strand.
GTTTTGAATAAAATAAATTATCTGCTAATAATCCTGCTAATATGATTTTTTTGTTTTCTTTAATTTTTGTTTCTGGCTCTTGTAACAATATTTGTGACAATATATTATTAAATTTAGGATGTTTTAAATAAATATCATAATTGTATTTTTGATATAAAAATTCTATTTCATCTTTTAATTTTTTTATTGTATTTGCTTTTAAAAATGGTTCTGTTACATCTTGTGTTAACTTTTCTGCTTTGCTTTGATTTAATAAATAGTATACGACTTGTCCTACTAAGAAATAATATTGTTCATCTGTTGTTATTTGTCCTTTTCGTTCTATGATTTCTTCACATTCGTTTCGAAGATTATTTAATTTCATTCCCTCATCCTCTCCTTTTTTATTAAAATATTGTTTATATGCTATCCATAAATTAAATGCTTTTTTTGGATTATAGATATATCTTCTTTTCTGATTTAGATTTTCTACATACATTTTTTCTATAATTTCTGTTGCTAATTTATCTAATTCATTGATAAAATTTTCTGGATTTTCTTCTTCAAATAATTCTAAAAATATTGGACTATATTGTTTTAACAATTCTTTCTTCCAATTTAACAACATTGATTTAGATATTCTTTGCTCATAGTCATTGTAGGCATCTTTGATATAATTTTTCGTACTTTCCTCATTTTCTGCAAACCAAATGTTACTTGTATACCATCTTAATCCATATATATTTTCTGTCTGAAACACAATTGGTTGTCCTTTTTCTAAATAATTTTTACATACAAATTCTCTTATTTTCGTATTATATTTGCTTGTATATCTAAAGTCATCAATTCTTGCATTTCCATTATTTCCAGCAACTTTTATGATATATGTATTTTTATCTTTTATTTCTTCCTCTTCCGTTGGAATTCCATGAAAGCTCCAATCTACTGGTAATTTTAATAAATCTTTTCCTGCTGCATTGTTGTATAACCAAATATACATTTTATTCATTAATTCTATATCTGTATCATTCATAAATGAACCTACTTTAAATGGAGTTGATTTTAGTTCTAAGTATGGCTTTTTATTATTTAATCCAAAATTATAATTGTTAGAACCATATGTAGTTTCACCTATTTTTATATTACTATCATTTGTATTAAACAACTTTACTTTTATATATATATTTGCTACTCTTTTATATTCCTCTATATCTTTTTTTAAAAATATTTTAACCCATACTTCTTTTGGTAATTCTTCCTTTTCTAAATCTTGATATACCTTATCAAATGCTTTTAATATTCGTTCTTCATTTGTTTTTATTTCTTCCTCTGTATATTTTTCTTTTATTAGTATTTCCTCTTTCTTATTATTTCCTAATTTCATAAGTGACTCATAATATTTATCTATCCCTTTTTTAAAAACTTCTACTGGTACTGCATCTTTTATTGCATCCTTATTACATATCCCTAATACACATTTGTTCTTAAAAAATAATGTATAAATATTATTGCTACAAATTTTTTTTAACATCGTATATTTTTTATTTCCTACTTCCTCTATGTAATTTGTATCCAAAGCTTTATTAGAGGCTAAGTATTTGCTATAAAAATCTCTAATCTTTATATATTTTTCTAATTCATAATTATCTGACTGTCCTTTTAAAATTTGCATTTTTTCGAAATTATTGTCCTCATCAAATACATAGTAATATCCATCTGCTAATTTATATGTATCAATAATGACATTATCATCTTGAAAATATTTTTTAAATGTATTTAATAAATCATAGGTCATTTTCTCACCTCCTACCTTGCCATACAAAAGCCAAATCCTTGACTATTCTTTTCTAATATTCCTGTTGATAAAATTAAATATGCTAAATTTTGTGACATTGGATCTTCTTTTATTTGTATTTCAAACTTATTACCTAATATGTTTATATTTTTATAGGGTATTTTTATAGGTGTTCTATTCAATTTCTTTATATCTTGTATAAAATCCATATTTACCTCTGTGTGATATATGTTTTTATATTTCTTTTGTGTATTCGACAAAATTCTGTCTTTAACCAGACTTATATTTTCCTTTATATCATAATCGCCTTTCTCCGTGGTGATAATAGCCGGTGTTAATGTGATTAATTTTTTTATATTTCTTTGGATTCCTGTTTGAAAGTTAATTTGTATGACTTTAAAGTATTCATTTTCTGTAGTTTCTAATATCTGCTTTAGTTTTATCATTTTTTCGAATTCAATTCCTCTAAGATCAAAAGTATACACATTTCCTATTTTATATATGGTATCTTTTTCTACTGGATATAAATTGCAGAATACATAGTTTTTATATGTATTTTTCTCATGTAATTTCTTTAGTAAATCATCTTTTAACATTGCATAAGCTATTAAATTTGATATTTTCTCATATGTTTGCACACTTTCTATGTTTTGTTTTAACAATGTTATTACTTTTAAATTGTAATATTTCAAAATATCACTTCCTTCTTTACTTTTTACTTTGTTATTGTATCATATATATTTGTTACTTTTTGTCGAAACCTGTCGTTTTATGAATATTTTTCTTATTTTGTGACCATTTATTATAAAATGTAATTAATTGTTTACCTACAAAATTCAAATATATATTTTATATAACTAATAGTATAACAATTCATTCCAAAAGTAAAGAAAATTTCAAACTCTTATACACATAAGCTAAAATAATATTTTAATGGATAAAAATATCATTATCTATCATTCAATGCTGCTCAGTTGAATTATTATGTAAATTATGGTAAAATATTACATATGCCAACATATTTAGGCATCTGTTTTACAATTCAAAAATAGAAAAGGAGAAATGATTATGAAAAAATTAATAACACCAAAAGAACTAAGCAGTATTTCCAATTTAGCATTAGATGCATCTCAGCATCGCTATGCAGAACGGTATGTTCTTTTATATCACGAACTGTTAAGTAGCAACAATTGCTCTGTGATTGTTCCATTTTTTGTCAGTGATTTGAAAAAGGCTTTAAGTATGCTTACCCTTAAAGAACAGCAAAAAATTTCTAAAGTTTTCGGATTATCTGGCGGAATAATCCATTATCTAAAAGATTTAAATTATCAAGATATTGCATTACAAAACATGCTTATTGAAACAAATGACATAATGCAAAAATTACGTGCATTAAAATTCATGTATATTTATGCGCCTAAAGTAAAATCTTATATTAAATTGACAGTTCGTAAGGTTTGGGACCCTGAGGGAAAGTATGATACCTTAACTAAAATCAAATATGCAAGTTTATATTATGTATTTTTGGTAAACTATCATCGACTTCCTTTGGACCCTGAAAACTTTAAACTCAATCAGGAAGCTATTATAAATGAAAATAATAACTTTATGCTTCCTTATTTCATCGTTGAGATTTATGCAGATTTATTCTCAAAAATGCCTGATGGAGATATTCTTATTCCGATGATTGATGCCTTTCTGGCTCGTATTCCTAAGAATCTTAGAGATACTATATTGGAATATGCTCAGATAACCTCTGACATTTATCAATATAAGAATGTTACATTTTTGAGAAACATAAAAGAGCAACTGTTCCCAAATGGAGACTGGATGACCGGTATTGATTTCTTCAGACTCAGCAGTATAAGAAAGATGTCTATAACACAATTTCAAAAAGGACTGCGTGCTTATACAAAATACTTTTTAAAGAAAAAGCACATTCCTACTCACTTTGAAAAAGTTGTATATGGTTCATCTGATAAATCTATCTGCGTATATGATTTTTCTAAGGATTTTTCAGTGTCTGACCCGCAGGAGCTCTTGCAGTACGTCAATTTATTTGAATTTTTAGATCAACAGATGCCTACTTTGCCTTTGGGAAAAAGGATGATTCCGTTTTGTGATTCTTCACTTGTTAAGTAACTTTTCTCTATGGCAAAATTTCCCGGTACTTGATTTTCAAGTGCCGGGATTCATCTTTTATTATACTTTTATTTTTCTATATTTTTTATTTTATTCCTTAAATTATAAAATCTTTTCCTTTTTATTACTTCCATATAGCAAAATATTAAATAATAACTATAAAATTTTTCTAAACCAATTGACAAATTATGGAAATGGTTGTATACTTTATTCGATTATGATTAATTATATTGGGCATTTATAAACAATATATAATTAAATTTTATTTTTTTATATTTGATTTTTCATATACATTTATTTTTATTTTTTCACATTTATTTTCTATTTTATCATTCTTATATATCCAAAAAACTCAAACTAAAATTTATAAGAAAGGATGATGTAATGTTATCAATTGTAAAAAGTATTGCTTTGCATGGACTGCAAGGTTACTTAGTGAACATACAAGTTGATATATCTGCAGGTATGCCTGCATTTGAAATTGTAGGATTACCTGATACAAGTATCAGAGAGTCAAAAGAAAGAGTTAAGACAGCTATAAGGAATTCTACTTTGGAATTTTTAAGTCGAAGAATTGTTGTCAATCTTGCCCCTGCTAGCACAAAAAAAGAAGGTTCCATTTTTGATTTGCCAATTGCTATAGGAATCTTAATTGCTACTGGTGTTATCTCTGATAAACCTTTAGATAATACTATTTTTATTGGAGAACTTTCCTTAGATGGCTCTATTGGTTCTGTTAAAGGAGTTTTACCCATTTGCATAGAAGCCAAACGTTTAGGAATAAAAAGAATTATTTTACCAAAAGCAAATGCAAAAGAAGCTTGCATTATAAAAGAAGTTGAAATGATTCCTGTTTCAGATTTAAATGAAATTATTTCTTATTTAAATGGAGATATTATCATTCCAAAAGAAAAAACACTAGAATTTACTTCCAATATTAATTCCGATTATGAATTTGATTTTTCAGAAGTTAAAGGACAAGAAAATGTAAAAAGAGCTTTAGAAATTGCAGCAGCTGGTGGACATAATTGTCTTTTAATTCGGAAGTCCTGGCTCTGGGAAAACAATGCTAGCACGCAGACTCCCCTCTATTTTACCAGATTTAACTTTTGAAGAAGCTCTAGAAATAACAAAAATCCATAGTATCTCTGGACTATTATCTGAAAATGTACCTTTTATTTTCAAAAGACCTTTTAGAAGTCCACATCATACAATTACTGAAACCTCCTTAGTCGGTGGCGGAAGAATTCCTAAACCTGGTGAAATTAGTCTAGCACATTATGGTGTTTTATTTCTAGATGAATTACCTGAATTTAATAAATCTACTTTAGAAGTTTTACGAGGACCTTTAGAAGATAAAACTGTAACTATTAGTAGAGTTGATTTTTCCACCACTTATCCTTGCAATTTCATGTTTATTGCCAGTATGAATCCATGTCCTTGTGGATATTATGGTTCAACTGAAAAGCAGTGTACTTGCAAAGAAGAACAAATTCAAAAATATATTCATAAAATAAGTGGTCCTCTTTTAGATAGAATCGATATTCATATCGAAGTAGAAAGTGTAAATTATCAAAAATTAGGAAATACTTCTCCTTCGGAATCCTCTAATGAAATCCGAAAAAGAGTAAACAAGGCTCGACATATACAATTAAATCGCTATAAAGATTATCACATTTTTTCTAATTCAGAATTAACCCCTGCTTTAATATCTAAATATTGCAAGCTTTCCCCTAAAAGTAAACAAATTTTAGAAACAGCTTTTAATAGACTTGGTTTGAGTGCTAGAGCTTATAGTAGAATTTTAAAAGTTGCTAGAACTATTGCTGATTTAGATAATTCCCAGCATATTCAAACACATCATTTAGCAGAAGCTATACAATATAGAAGCTTAGATAGGAAATATTGGCATAGATGATGTTACTTATTTTTATTCATATATAAAATAAAATTAAAATATTTTAATTAAACATTTTACAGCATTTAATAATTTATTTAGCTATTTTTTAATAATGTAATACTTGGAGAAAAAATGTAACACAATATAGATTTAATAATTTCTTTCGTTATTTTTAAATACTATGAACATCAAAAAAAGGAGTGATTTTATAAAACAGATTCAGATTACTGACAAACTATATCCCAAACAATTAAAAAATATACCTAATCCACCACAAACCTTGTATCTTGAAGGAAATACTAATTTATTAAATAATCCTATTATTGCAATTATAGGTTCACGTAATTGTACAAAAAATGGCAGACTTTTAGCCCAAAAATTTTCCTATGAACTATCTCAATGTGGTGTCACTATTGTAAGTGGACTAGCTGAGCGGTATTGACACAATAGCACATTTATATTCTTATAATCAACTTGGAAAAACAATTGCCGTTTTAGGAAATGGTTTTGATTACATTTTTCCTGAAAAAAATAAAGACTTATATAAAAAAATTTTAGATAATGGTGGTTTAATAATTAGTGAATATCCACCTAATACAAAATGCCAATCCAAATATTTTTTGGAAAGAAATCGCATTGTTAGTGGACTCTCTTTAGGTGTTTTAATAATAGAAGCCGGCTTTAGAAGTGGTACAAGTGTTACTGCTAAATTGGCATTTTCTCAAAACAGAAAAGTCTTCGCTTTGCCACATGAAATCTGGAATTCACACGGGATTGGAACAAATAAATTAATAAAAAATGGCGCTATCTTAGTTACTAATACAGAAGATATTCTGCAAGAAATCAAATGTCTAAAAAAAATGACACAAAAATATAAAACAATTCAAAAAATAGATTTAAATTCTTTACATGTTGATTACGAAATTTTTGAAAATTCTAAAAAATCTAAAAGATCTTTTAATTCTATGAAATCTACAAAGTCTATAATCTCCAGAAATGATAACTCGGCTTTTTCAAATATTATTGAAAAAAAAAAATTAAAAAATCCAGAATTAGCATACCTTTATAATTTAATATCAATTAACCCTATATCTATTAATGAACTTTGTAAAATAACCTCTAAATCAGTTTCAAAAATCTCTAATGATTTATTTACACTAGAGTTAGAAGGATATATTAAGAAAGTAGCAGGTGGTTATATATGTATTTCAAACAAGTAACTGGAAAATATGGTGAGGATTTAGCTTGTGAGTATTTAAAGAAATTAAATTATATCATTATAGAGCGAAATTTTTCTTGCTATCAAGGAGAAATTGATATTATTGCTAAAGATACCTCTAAAAATGAATTGGTTTTTATAGAAGTAAAAACAAGAACAAGCTTTAAATATGGTTCTCCCATAGAGGCTGTTAATAAAAATAAGCAAAACCATTTATTCAAAGCTTGTCAGTATTATTTGTATAAACATCATATTCATAATCTTTTTGTGCGTGTGGATGTAATTGAGATATTTATTAATTGTGGTATTCCACATATTCGTCATGTGAAACAGATTTTTTAAACCTATGAATTGTACTTTTTATTTATGAGGAATCCCCAAAGGCTTAGACACCTTTGGGGATTTAATTTCACCAATCTGAACAATCGCTTACAGTTCTTCCTTGTATTCTTCCAGACAGAATCCTGCACCGCCTGCGATGAATTCGTGAGGTTCACACGCCTCATAGATACATTTTCCATCTTCTGTAAATCCGGAAAATTTCCCTACCATTGTGGCCTTCATGACGCCATCTTTAAAGGTGGGATTGCTCACAATCGCGTGTACTGATACGTTGTTCTGATACAATGAAAATTCATACTTCATGATGAATTCCTCTCTTTCTTGTGTGTTGTGGCTATACATAGCCAATTGTTAGCAGTTTCTAATCATTATTATAACATATTTTACATAAAATATCAATGTTTGTATTATTTATATAGCCTTATAAGACAAATTAATAAAAACTCCTTGTTTTATGAATTAATAATGGAGTTTTCACTATCTTTTTTAACTTATTTTTCCTGAATATTTCGCATATTTCTCTGCCACATCTTTTATAAAATTTATAAATGACTCTTCATTTTTATCTTCTGGCATATTTTTCATCAACTTAAATACCTCTTCTAAATCTTCTAAAATTTCTTTCCTATATGTTTTTATAATATGTGAATCAATCTCTTGCAATATTAACCAAATAATATAAAAATCGTTTTTACTAACTTTTGTAGGATTTTTCATATATGGATTAAAAGTCTTAAGTAATACTTCATCTTTATTATTTGATAGTATCTTTAATTTATCCACAAAATCATTTACTGAATTTATTGACTCTAATAATTCTTTTTCTTCTTTTGTGTCTGGTTCAATTTTCTCTAGATAATTCGTAATTCCTTCTTTATTTAATACTTTTAATTTTATTTCATAATGTTCATTTCTTTTATCTCTATTTTTTATACAATTATACACTGAGAAGAATTTATTAATATGCTCTATGTCTATTTCTTTATAATTCATATAAGCTAAAACTGTTACTAATTCTGCCTCTTCCATTTTAGCGGTAAATTGTTTAAATAATGGACATTGGGCTATTTCCTTTATTCTATCTATACATTTTACGATATCAAACGAATTCCACATTTCAAAACTGTTGATTCCTATTGGACATGGATTTTGATTTAATCTTAAGAACATATCAATAGGATTAAATTCTTCATTTCCTTTTTGATTTATTCTAATAAATTCTACTACATAGTCATCAATTAACTTTCTTTTTGAAGGCGTTAAACTATCTTCCCCTTCATATACTTTTCCATTTAATCCATCTAAATCTTTTAATCCACATAAAGCATATTTATCCTTATAAGTTGTTATCCACTCATATTTTTCATCAGTTACCTGTTCTCCCATAAATTTCAATATACTAATTAACCTTTGCTGTCCATCCAATACAGTAAATTTTTCTATACCATCTTCCCCTGATTTAACATGAATATATATAGGAGGAAGTTTAACCCCTAATATAATACTTTCTATTATTCTTGATGCTTTCTTCCTACTCGTTACCTCTCCTCTTTGATAATTTGACCTAATTATGAATCTGTTTTCTTTTATACGCTCAATTATTTCACTTATTTTCATTGAATCCAAATAAGTCGCCACTTGTTTTTCGGCACCAATTTTATTCCAACTTCCATCTCTTGGCAATTTTTCTTTTCTTTTACATGCAACCTTCTTTTTATTATTTCTTACTTCTTCTAAGTATCCATCAATATTCAATTTTAAAATCTTATTTATATAGTTTTTCATATAGTGGTATCTATTTTCTATACTGTTTGATGTCCAATTTTCATAATTATCAAAATAGCCTTTTCCACCATTTTCTACATAATGACATAATTGATTAATATTAAATTTATAAAAATCATCAGAATATTCTTTATACAATATTGCAAACATCCAATATAATGTTTTAAAGAAGATCGTATTGTTCTGTAGATAATTATTATCCTTTTCTAATTTCTTTTTTACTAAATATATTTTTTCAAATATCTTAACAAATTCATTTCTTTTTTCCTCTTTTTCTTTACCAGACAATCCTTTAATTATAAAAGTTTCATAATATCTATCTATTACTGTAGCTCCAAATTTTACTGATTTTTCTTCTATAATTGGGATATATACTGTTGTTATCATTTCTCTTATATTAACTAATAATAAATTTATTTTTTCTCTATCTTCTAATTTTTCTCTTTTATTAGCCGGTAACAAAACTTCTATACATTGATTATATAGCTTCTCGTCAGTTTTTAATAACATCTCTAAGCTTTCTGTTAGTGCTTCATATAAATATTTAGCTCTTGCAATCTCTGCTTTTTTAAGAGCTGTCATTCCATAATTATATCTTCTAAATAAATCACGTTTTACCAAATCAATATCACTTTCTGATATTGAAAGATTCGCAGTATATGTTATTACTTTAAATTTATATTCCAAAAATATTTTTCTTAAATTTTCTGGTAAATCATCATAGTACATATCTCTCAAATCTTTTAAAGCTTCTTTTTGTAATCCTATTTCTTTTAATTTAAATTTATTATTGTAAAATCTAAGTAAAGTTTCATATCTTTGTCTCCCGTCGATGATTTCTACTTTATCTTGGTTTTTCATTACTGTAATTGGTGGTATCTCTCCATTAATTAAGATTGTTTCTACCAAATTAGTAGATTTTGTAGTATTCCATATAAAGTTTCTTTGGTAACCTGGATCATATTTTATATTTCCTTCATCATTTAGTTTAATCAAATCACGTACCGACATATAGCTCATATCTCTTTTTAATTTTTCGTATATTTTTTCTAATTTACTAATTTTCTCTTTCATTTCACTGCTCCTTTTCCTTGTTATAATTTGATTTTTTGATTTATTTTTATTTCTTTTGTGGAATTTTAGAATTAAAATTAGAATTAAAAAATAGATTTTACTTTAAAAGTTTTGTTCTTTTGTTTCAAACATGCTATATTATAGCATGTTTATAAAATTTGTCAGTAATTGTCGAATTTTATATGTTAGTATTAGTGTGGGGTTATTAAATATATATCATAATATGTATTAAGATAAGAGCAAATTTTCTATACAAAAAAACTTAGATTCTTTAATAAATCTAAGTTTCTGCTTTTATATTCCAAATTTTTTATTAAGTATATATACCTGTACTTTTTAATTTGACCATATTTTTATTTACTTCTATCTAGAAAATTTTTCTCCTAAACGTAATTATCTTTCAAATGATAATCCATTTTTATTTCAACTTTATCTAAATCATTTGATAAAAAAAGTTGACCTTTTTCTTTTATTAATCGATAGTTTCCTCCTTTATTGTAATGTAAATATCGATGATGATATGGACATAGAATGATAACATTTTTATAATTATCTAAAACTTCATTTTCTTGTTCTATACTCATATTTTTATAATTAGCTAATTCTTTTATATGGTGAGCCTCACTATATATTGTCCCATCTTCTTGTTCAATAACTGGAATTATTTCATTTTTACAAATCTGGCATCTTCCCTTATATAATTCTTTTAAATCATTTATTAACGTTTTGTCTCTATTTATAATAATTTTTTCATTTTCTTTTATTTTCCTAATTTTATCTTTATATTTTTGTTCTATTCTAATCTTTTCTAACAATTCTTTTACATATCTATAAGTATTTTCGTCATGTTTATATGGCTTTATTTTTTTATTTCTATTATCATACTTCTCATATCCAAAAAATCTTACAAATTGATCCATAGACATATTACTTCTACTTGCACAAGTATATATCCAATGTTCTGTTGAAGAAATATATACTTTTCCATCAATTAAGTGCTCTTCAAAAAATTTTATTATTCTATCATCTGTATTTTCAACTTTTTTAGGTACATAATTTTCATATCCCAGAAACTTCACATAATTATCTTCATTCAAATTTCTCTTTCTTTTTAAATTATGAAACTTTTTATAATCATATGGACGAAAGCATAATTTATTCAATACTTTTATTTCCATAGACTTATCTAACATATCTCTTTCTTCTTCTGATAGCTCATTCATTCTTTTACTTTTTACTATATTTTCTATTTTCTTCCATTTATCATCATTAGATATATCTTTTCCATATATAAATTTATTATCTTCACTTTTTTTAGAAAAGATGATAAAACCATATTCTCCTTCAAGATTATTTATTATTGTTATTTTATAATTTTCATCTTCGTAACTATAATTTCCTCTCTCTAGCATCTCTTCGATTAACTTAATTTCATTATCATCTGCCTTGTCTATCTCTCCATTTTCTTTATAGACAATTCCACTTCTAAACAACCTACTCACAGCTTCCTTTGAGGCATTATATAATCTTCCTATTTCAGCATAATTCATTTTAAAAACATCAAAAAGAATTCTAGCATTCCTTCTATCAATTTTTTCATTTTCTTTCATTTATTCTTTTTCCTTTTCTAATATTTCATTTATTTATATCTTAATTTTAGCAAATTATTTCATATGTATCAATAAAAATTTTTATTTCCTATTTTTTATATTATAGATTGGTTAATCCATTCATAAGTAAAATATTTCGTATTAATTATTTTCAAATGCATACAATTGATTTATAATACAACTATGGAATATAATAATTATAAAAATACTATATATCTCTACTTAAAACATTAGAATTATATATTCTTAAAACTGTTTTTAAGAATGGTAATTTTTAAAATTAAATTTTATAATAAAAAATTCAGGAGGTATTTCATGATAGGTAACCCTATTAACTTTGATAAAAAATATTTTTCTAAGAATCGACTATGGAATAAACCAAACTTAGACATACATATCAAACGATATTTAAAATTATTAAAAGGAAAAAATGTATTAGATTTAGGAATTGGAGAAGGTCATAATTCCATCGTTTTGTCAGAACTTGGATATCATGTAATTGGTGTTGATTATTCAAAAAAAGCTTTAGAAATATGCAAAAATAATTGCTCTAATAGCATTGATTTAATTCAAAGTGATATTCGAGATTATACCATTCAAGCAAATAAGTATGATTTAATTATGTCAAGAAACACATTACATTTTTTACACAAAAAAGATGCTCTGCATATTATCGATGATATTAAATTAAAATTAAAGGAAAATGGATTGGTTTATATCTCTGTATTTTCAACAGATGAACCTACTTTACAGTTCAAACGTAATCATTCTGATTTTAAAACTTTAGAAAATAATGTTTTCCTTAGATTATCTAATAATACCTACTCAAGTTATTTTTCTAAAAATGAAATATTGAAAATTTTCTCTGATTTTACTACTATTTCGATTATCGATGAATATAGTTTGGATATAGAACATGGCAAACCTCATTATCATGGTCTTATAAAATATATTGGAAAAAAGTAATGAAAAAGATTAAAAAAGCTCATGAATTAATTTTTTTATTTGATTGACATTTCTAAACAATGCTGATGGGAAGAATGTCTAATTGATGATAATGGTTAATATAGAATAAAATAGATAGATATTAATGAGTTTAAAAATAGAGTTTCAGATGAATTCTGGAACTTTTTTGTATGCTTGGGTAATAAAATTAAATTCATGACCTTCGGGTTATGAGCGAGACCTGACCACTTTTGGTAAGTTTGTGAAAATTAGAGTTTTTGTTGGTATTTCAGTATTTACAAGAGTTTTAGTTTATAGAACATTTGTGCATTTTTAGGGCATTTTTTGAGAAGATTTTACCCAATTTTTACCCAATTCATATAGTACGTTTGTTCTAGTATTTCAAGCTCTTGTAAAGAATATTTTATTAATAAAAATTTTAATTTGGGAGGATTTAGATTATGAATAATTTTAGAAAAGTTAATGATGATATTTTTAAAGATTGGTTAGATTTTAGAGAGGAAACAGACCTAGCTTTTGTTAATGATGAAGATAGAAAACATACTGTTAAATTTGATGAGATTTCTGAAAAGATTTTAAATAGTGTTCCTAAACAGAATAGAAAGTTTGTAGAAAAGCAACTTGAATTACTTAATTCTAGCTTTTTAGATTATATTGTTTATTGGAATGAGAAGTATTATAGGAATGGTTTTTGTGATGGTATTGAGTTGATTATTGGTTGTATTGATAAATAGTTAAAATTAATCCAAAGTTTTTTCAAAATTTTGAAAAAACTTTGGATTTTTAGGTACTTTTTTTAATCTGTAAATTTCTTTAAGATAATAAATATATAATTAGAATACAATTCAATTCTCGCCTTCTATATTCTAATTGTAATATTTCTATTCTCCTCTTCTTTATATTTCTTTTGATAATTTTTTTATCTCTTGGTAATATTTTCGTACCATCATCATATTAGTATAATTTAGTTAAATTCTTTTTCTCCATTTATATAACAATTTTTACATCTACAAAATTCCAAATTATGAGTGCATTTTGTAGTAAACCTCCTAAAGTTTATTAATATTTTTTAATTGAACTTTATATCCCAAGTTTTTCATTGAATTTATAGTATACCTCAATGAAACCTTACTAAAAAAAGGAATTTTAGGTCTTTCATCATGATATTTATTTATAATTCCAATTATAATCGTATAGTCTGTAGTTTTAAAATCATTCGGAAATTTTTTATCAAATCCAAACTCACTCATTTTTCTATTAACCTTATTCCTAAATGTACTGTCTAAGAGCAACTCAGCTGAAACTGCTGCCTGATTAAATAAGTGACTTAAATAAGCTGATCCTCCATTTTTCTTTATATGTATAATTTGGTTGTCCTTTGTCATAACATCACATAATTCAATTTTATTTCCTTTTCCACCTCCAAATGGTATTTCTCCTATTTTATGTATTAAATAAGCATTTGATAAGAATTTTGAGAGCTTTTCATTGTAGTCATCTTCATCTTTCATATCTGTGTCATAATTTATAAAATTCAAATTTGATATTTGAATTTTTGCATATTCTTTTTCGATTTTGTCCGAAAAGTCTTTATTTATATAATACCACTTACCATTATTTAAGCAATATGATTTTCCTTCAATTTGAATTTCTGCAATTATACATCTATATGCACTCCATTTATCTATTTCTTTTCCTTCAATATCAGTCACTATAATTTTTTTCCTTTTTAATTGTTCAACATTAGTTAAATCATTTCTCAATGATTCTATTACCCTCTCTATAATAATATCATCATTTATTTCACCATCATTAGTATAATTAAATCCACTTACTCCTTCCCAATCTATTACTTCAGGAATAGACATCCATACACAGTCAAATTTCTCCTCATTAATATATTGTATCAATATATTATTCAACTGCTCTATTTCACTTTTTGATTTTACTTCTTTTATATTATCTATCCATTCAAAATTTTCTTTATATTTTTCTTCTTTATATTTTTTGTAGCAATATATCAAAAATTCTTCTATATTATTTATATTTCTATTAACCAAAACACTAAATATATCCCCACCTATCAAGTTTCCTTTTTCAAACATTTCATCATTGCTTTTACCGGTAACAGATTTTATCAAATCTCTTTCTAAATCAAATCCAAATTCATTTATATTAGTAGCTTTAGGCATTTGCTCTTGGCTCTGTTTTTGATTACTTCCTACGCTCACTTTAGATATTTTTCTTATATCATTTATCCCTACAGTATTTAAAACAATTTTTAAACCAAATTGCTCTTCAAGTACATCTTCTGCAAATAGATTCTTAGAATATCCAAACGTTAAAGCAAAAGTTTCTTTCTTACCGTCAATATCTAATTTTACAATTAAAACCGCCCTAGAATTCGCTTGATGTAATTCATTACATTCCATATTAAAAAATGCATTTAGCCAAATCGGACTATGAATCCATGAAGGAAGATAATATAATTTTTTATTGTTATCATATTCTTTTAATAACTGAACATTATTAGTTTCATCAAAAATGTTTTCTTCTTTTATTCCTTCTTTTATTAGATAAATAGATAATCTATTCTTTGCCATATAATCCCCCTCTTTACTTAATATTGAACATTATTACTTTAACAACATATAATTTTTGTAATTCTACATTTACAATTATTTTTCTTCAATCTCCTATTTGCATATTTATCTAGCCATATTTTTTATATTTTAGCATAAACTATAAGATTTCTCAATATTTATACGTTTTTGCTTTACTAACCTATGAAAGATTGATTTTTTTTTAAAAGAATTATATAATTATAATGATTTCAATTATTGGGGGGATTTTTTTGAGTACAAAAAGAGCAAAACACTGTCAACAATATGATGAATATTGGAAACTAACCGTTGAATATACAGATATATTTGGAGCACAATTTAATAATACTTTAAAAGTTATTGTTAAATTTATAGATGATAATATTGAAAAAATAAATAAGATTGATATTGAAAAATATAAAAGCAAAAATAAGAAAGAACAAAGTAAATTTCAAGAGCTATATAGAGAACTTCAAAACAATATATTTGCAATTTATCATAAAGAAGATTTTGGCTCTATAAGAAAGTCTATAAACCAATTTGTAAAATTAGGATTTATATCTCCTTATTTGAAAAAATATCATAAGTTGACTAAAAAATTTTTAAGTATATCTTCTAGTGAAAAAGAAATGAAAAAAAGTGTATTTTCTGAAATTTTCTATGGTAACGCATCTTTCAATTCCTCTATAACTAATGACAACACAAATAAAAAAGAAATCAATTTTTTGTTAAAAACACTTATGTATCATCCAGGTAAAGTACTTTCTAAGCAAGATATAATTGCATTAATGGTTACAGATTTATCATCATTTTCAAAAGGATATTTGACGGTAGATGAATTAAAAGAACAATATAGCTATTCCAAAGCAATAGATTTTGAAGAAAATAAATATAATCAAATTGCATATATGTTTACATTTTTAAATTTAATGCCTGATTTAAATGCACATAAAGATAAAGGTGTCGCTTTTGCGGAAGATAAACTAGTATTGTCCGATATTGACACAACAAGAGATCCATATATGCATGCATTATATAGAAACAACTTAAAACTTGAATCAAAACGTCTTTATAACGATATTGTTTGTTATGTTGAAAAAATTCCTTATAAAGGTTTGGTTGCCTCACATATAAAGCCTTGTCATGTATGTTTGGAAGAACTTAATACTACTGAGGCATATGATTATAATAATGGTCTACTAATACAGAAAAATATCGATGCTTATTTTGATAAATTTGACCTTTCCTTCAATGATGATGGCACTATGCTGATTGCTTCAGATGTAGATAAGAGTATTGCTGAAAAATATTGTAAATATACTTTAGATAAAGAAATTTTAACACCTGAACGTTTAAAATATTTGTCTTATCATAGAAATAGATTCTTTGAAAAGCATGCGTTTTAATATATCAAAAGGAATCTTCTTTATTTTGAAGATTCCTTAACTTTTAGAACTATTAACATTTCAATTGTTTTATTTTTATTTTCACTGCCCGTTACTTTATATTGATGTTCTTTACTAAACGTTTTAACTTTTCCATAATTTGATAACATATGGCTTAATTCTTCTACAGTAGGTTTAGTTTTATTACTTTCACTTATAACAATATATTTTGTTTTTTCTATGCATTTTTCTATAAGTTTTTCTAAATTATTTAAAAACATATTATTTTCAGAAAAATTAACATATTTAATCTCATGATTAACTGCTCTATCATAAAGGCCATAGAAATCCCCATATTTATTCATTGTTGCTGGATAAGGTGGATCCATGTATATAATATCTACTTTACTTGATAAATTATCTAGCATATCAAACGCATCATAATTAAAGCTTTTATTGTCTTTTTTATTGTCAAAAACAGCGTTGTTATAATTTTCCAAATTATCTCTTATGTGTTTTTCAAATGTATAATTATGATATGCTCTTCTTCTTTTATATTTTTTATAACTATAATCTTCATCTCTAAGTTTTTGTATTTGATTCCATGGTACATTCATTCTAGAATATGGTAATTTTCTTATCATAGCTCTTCTAATCAAAGCAAGAAACATATATCTTTCATATTCATTTTCTATTTTTTCTGAAATAACAAAGAGTTTAGCTAATTCTTTTACTTCTTCCTCGTAGTATAGTCTATTAGTTAAAAATTTTATATTATTATATTTTTTATTAATTTCACTTTCTGTAACCTTTGTATTTAAAACATCCTCATTTAGTTTTCTATCTCTATTTTCTATAATTGCTTTACTTATAACAAAGTTAGAATATAATGCATCATTGGAATATACTGTGTAGTTTCTTTCTTTCAAAGCATAGGAAACAGAATTTCCTCCTGAAAATAGGTCTAAAACTACACCTTTTTTTATAGGGAAATTATCTATAATCCAATCAACGAGCTTATCCTTATTACCTATATAATTTATTTTTGGATATTTACTCATTGTCTAATACCTCCTTTACAGAATTAGCAATTTGAAAAGCCAATTTAGGTGGAACTGCATTTCCTATTTGTTGCTGAACTTTTCCAGCATTTCCTTTAAATATAAAATTATCTGGAAAAGTTTGAATTCTTGCTAACTCTCTACCTGTTAAAGCTCTATTTTGATTAAAATGAAATACTTTTCTCATATCTCCCGTTATGCATATTGATGGTTCTTTGCTATTGTATCTAATATATTTCCTTATATCTCCTGACTTCGGTCTAATCTCTTCTGGAATATCATTTCTATTCCCACCATCTTTTACATAACTCATTTTTTCTAGCATTTGTTTAGAATGATGCATAGCATTATGATTAGGAATATTACTTGTTTCACCACTTTTTAATTCTGGTAGCCCTTTAAGTGCTTCCTCAATAGTTATATATTTATTTGTTTTTTTTGGGAATTCAAATTTATTATTTTCATCTAATGTTCCTATAATAAAAATTCTTCTTCTTTGTTGTGGGACTCCATAATTTACAGCATTCAAGACATCATATTTAACAGTATATCCTACATTTTCAAATTCATTTACAATCTCCTCTATTGTCTTTCCTTTATTATGTGTTTTTAAAGCTGCAACATTTTCCATAACAAAAATTTTAGGTTTAATAACATTTACAAATCTAACAAATTCCTTAAACAACTGATTTCGCTCGTCATCTATGAAATTTCTTCCTATTCTTCCTGCAATAGAAAAACCTTGGCAAGGTGGACCTCCTATTATTACATCTATTTTATTATTTCCAATTATTTCTTTTATTTCATCATTACTAATATTTTTTATATCTTCTACTCTAAGATTATGATCAGGGAAATTGAATTTATATGTTTCTGCAAAACATTCATCATATTCGACTGCTAAAACATTCTCAAATCCTGCTTTATCGAAACCTAAGGACATACCTCCAGCACCTGCAAATAAATCTATGTATTTATATTTTTCCATTTATACCTCCATTATTTAATTTAGCAATAATTTTTAAAAACTCTTCATATTCCATAATTACCATATATTCTTTACTATTTTTTATAACTTTTATTGGTTTTTTACTTTCTTCTACTCTTTTAAAAATTTTTGCAGATTGTCCCCTATTAAAATCTCTAGCTTTTACAGAATCCAATATAATATCATTAAAATTCATTTTCTTCCCCCCGGTGTATCTTATATTATCACTAAAAAATTCAAAAGTAAATAGTAATGATAAAAATAATGCAAATTGTCATTACTTTTATATTAATTTCTCCAAAAAAATTCATCATAAATATATCCTTTTTCAATATATAACTCTGTTAACTCCATCTTATATTTTTCCAATAACTCTAAATACTTTTTTTTGAAAACATTTTTACTTAACCATTTAACAC
Source organism: uncultured Clostridia bacterium (assembly GCA_944386675.1). Lineage (GTDB taxonomy): Bacteria > Bacillota > Clostridia > TANB77 > CAG-508 > CAG-269. Next base: position 24,025 of record CALXBY010000020.1, read on the forward strand.
CTTTACCAGAAATCAGTACTTTATCTTTAATCAAAAATTTATATTTTCCTAATCTGTTATCACACATTTTCTTAATTGCTTTTCTAATCGTAATTTCTTTTCTATTAAAATATTTGCATAGTTGTTTTATATTCATATCTTCATTCCACCAATTTTGATTGTTCTCTGCTTTTAATAATTCTTCATATAATTTTATTCTATCTTCAAAAAAACTTATATCTGCATCAATTAATGCTTTTTCTTTTTGAAAATACACATTTACTAACCAGTAATATCCTTCTATCAAAATAAAATATTTTCTGCTTCTTATTTTCTCACTTCTCCATCTACAAGTTGGATGTTTTTCTAACATAACATCTATTGCTTTTCTTAAATCTAATTCTGTTATTTCTTTACCTTGTTTAGTTGTTAATCCATGTAGATGTAATTTCTTTAATATTTTATCGTATGATAAGAAAACACTATCTAATGCCTGTTCCGAATTAACATACATTTTTCTCACATCCTATATATAAAAATTTCTTAATGCTAGTTTACTTAGCATTAAGAATTTGCAAAATTTATTTTGCACGAATATTGGGTAGTATTTTTTAGTACCTAATATTCGCCAGCATGGTGTCTTGACACCGTTTTGCTGTTTAGGGCAAAATGCCCTAAAACCCTTTTTGCTCTCCGAGGAATCTTTTTTATATCACTTTTCTTCGTTTGTATTAAAAAAATCCTAAAATATTTAAATTTTTTTAGCTTAAAATACTCTTTACTTTTGTTTATAAATATTTTATAATAATTTTAGATTTTGGATTAAGTTAGTATTTAGTTTAGTTGCTTATACTAACTTTTTCTTTTTCATTTTGATCATATTTTTTCAGTTCAATTCCATAACAAAATTGATACAACTTTTGAATAACAGCTTCTGATAATTCTTCATCGTCACTTTGATAAAATCTGTCTAATAAACTCTCTTTATTAAATCTAGTTGTTACTATAATTGGTAATTTATTTTCATTTCTATTTTCTATAATTGT
>CALXBY010000021.1 GCA_944386675.1 uncultured Clostridia bacterium
ACATCTCCTTCTGCTACTTTGTATTGTTTTCCACAGCTTTCAATTATTGCGTACATCTAAAATGCACCTCCCTTATTTGTATACTCGCTAATCCTTAAAAAAAGGTAACTAACGCTATTTGTTAGTATTTATATACCTTGACTAAGCGGATTACAGTTACCTATTTTACCATAAAATACTATTTGTGTCAACTATTTCAAGCCAATTTTTTAGCAATATTATTTTCATTTTTTAAGGATACACATTTTTTTATCATGTGCATCCTCTCTTGTTCTTTAACAACTTTTTCTTATTTTTTATCATTTATTCTTTGTAATATATCTTTTTCAAATTCTTCTACTGTTTTTGCTCCAATATCTCCTTCTTCTCTTGAACGGATAGATACCGTATTTCCTTCTACTTCTTTTTCTCCGACAATTAACATATATGGTATTTTTTGTAATTGTGCTTCACGAATTTTATATCCTGTTTTTTCATTTCTGTCATCTACTTCTACACGAATACCTTTTGATTGTAATTCTTCTTTTACTTTATATGCATATTCATGTTGATTATCTGTAATTGGTAGAATTTTTACTTGTACAGGTGCTACCCATACAGGTAAATTTCCTTTTGTTTCTTCTAATAAGAAAGAAATAAATCTGTCTGAAGAACCTAAGATTGCTCTATGAATAACGACTGGTCTATGTGCTTTTCCATCTTCCCCTATATATTCTAATTCAAATCTCTCTGGTAATGCAAAATCTAATTGACAAGTTGGAATCGTTACATCATGATTTAAAGCTGTTCTGATTTGAATATCAATTTTAGGTCCATAGAAAGCCGCTTCTCCTTCTGCCTCATAGAAATCTATATTTAATTCTTTTAGGATTTCTCTTAATTGACTTTCTGCTGTTTCCCACATTTCATCATTGTCAATATATTTTTCTTTATTTGCTTTATCTCTTAATGATAATCTATATTTAAAGCTTGATGCAGGGAATCCAAAGTCTTTTTGATATACTTCTTTAATTAAGTTTAAAACTCTTCCTACTTCTTCTTTTATTTGGTCTGGTCTTACAAATAAATGGGCATCATTTTGGCACATTTGACGAACTCTTTCTAGTCCACAAACACTACCACTTGATTCATAGCGGAAATCATGTGCTAATTCTCCTATACGAATTGGTAAATCTCTATATGAGTGCATTTGGTGTTTATATATCAACATATGATGTGGACAGTTCATTGGTCTTAATACCATTTCTTCATTATCCATTTTCATAACAGGGAACATATCTTCTTTATAATGATCCCAATGTCCACTTGTTTTGTATAAATCCACATTTGCAAGTGATGGTGTATAAACATGAGCATATCCTAAAGAAATTTCTTTATCTTGAATATATCTCTCTAAAATTCTTCTAATTGTTGCTCCATTTGGTAAATACATTGGAAGTCCTGATCCAACTAATTTATGTGTCATAAAGATATCTAAATCTTTTCCAATTTTTCTATGGTCTCTTTGTTTTGCTTCTTCTAAGAAATCTAGATATTCTTGTAATTGACTAGCTTTAGGGAATGAAATCGCATAAATTCTTTGAAGCATTTTATTTTTTTCGCTTCCTCTCCAATAAGCACCTGAAGATGAAAGAATTTTAACTGCTTTTACTTTTCCTGTGCCAAGTAAATGGGGACCTGCACATAAATCTGTAAAATCACCTTGTTTATAGAAACTAATTTCTTCTCCTTCTGGTAATTCTTCAATTAGTTCAACTTTATATGGTTGATCTTTCATTAATTCTAAAGCTTCTTTTTTTGGCAATGAAAATCTTTCAATTTTTAAATCTTCCTTGATAATTTTTTTCATTTCTTCTTCAATTTTTGCTTTATCTTCATCTGTAAATGGTGTTTCTACATCAAAATCATAGTAAAAACCATTATCAATACTTGGACCAATAGCAAATTTCACATCTGGAAATAATCTTTTTACAGCTTGTGCCATAATATGTGATGTTGTATGCCAATAAGCTTTTTTCCCTTCTAAATCATCTTCTTGGAAAGTATGAATCACTAAATTACAATCTTCTTGTAATTCATATCTTAAATCTTTTACCTCACCATCTACTTCTCCACAAGTTGCATTTCTTGCCAAGCCTTCACTAATTTTTTTTGCTACTTCTAAGATGCTTGTTCCTTTTTCCACCTCTAAAATAGAATTGTCTTTTAAAGTAACTTTTAACATAATAAAACCTCCTTTTATTTTTGTCCAATGGATTTGTTTTTGCTTATATCTTTACGAATTTAATCTTTATATTTTAAAAAAACTCCCATGGACATTTTAAAATATCCATAGGAGTGCTAAATTACACGGTTCCATCCTATTTTTCACTTAATTAAAAGACGATAACGTATCTCACACGTTTGGCTTATTCGCCAAAAACTTGAAGAGGTAGTTTTTCAAATATGTTTTTCTGGATTAGCTCTCAGCCTATGACTAATCTTCTCTTTAGATAACCTTTATTTTACTTTTTCTCTTACTCGTTTCTATCTTATGTTAATAATTCTATTACTTTTTTTGAAAAAAGTCAATAGAAATCTTTACATTTATTTTTTTCTATTGTATAATTTATTTCAGTTTGTAATAAATCGTTACAACTAATTGTTCAAATAATTTGCTTCTATAGCTCAGTTGGTAGAGTGCAGCCTTGGTAAGGCTGAGGTCACGGGTTCAATTCCCGTTAGAAGCCCCAAAAAAAGGGAAATTAGGGTCCGTCCCCAATTTCCCTTAAATTTCATTCAACATATTTTTAATTGCTTTTTTTCGAATTCTTTGTATTGCATTATCTACTGATTTTACAGGTGAATCTAATTGTTTTGCTATTGTTACATAACTATATCCTTTAACATATCCGTCTAAAACCTGTTTTTCAAAAGAACTTAATGATTTTTCTATTGAATTTTCTATCTGTTCATAATATTCTTTTTTCATTACTGTTTCTAATGGATCCTCTACTGTCTTATTATCCAATGTATTGATTAATTCCATTCCACCTTCTTCTTCATTATCATATGCTGATGCATTTAATGATAAATAAGAATTTAATGGCATATGTTTTTGTCTAGTTGATGATTTAATTGCTGTAATTAATTGTCTTTCTATACACATATTTGCAAATGACTTAAAACTATTGTTTTTTTCTTTGTTAAAAGTTTTTATTGCTTTAAATAGTCCTATTAATCCTTCTTGAACTATATCATCTCTTTCTGCCCCAATCATAAAGTATTTGCTAACTTTTATATTAACTAATTCTTTATATTTATCCATTAAATATGATAAAGCTTGTTTATTACCCTTTTGTACTTCAATCGTTATTTGTTCATCTGTCATTTCATCAAATTTATCCACAGAAAAATATACATTTTCTTTTTGCATTCGTCAAAATCCCTCCAAATGTCACTTTACTAGTATTATACCATTGAAATCACTGTTGTCAAGGGATTTATCAATTTAATTTATAGCAATTTTATAATTCACAGCTTCACATTATTTCCAAAAATATTAATATATAAAATACTATTTGCTGTAAATTGTAACAATTTCTTATAACTAAAAGCCAAAAACATAACAACCTTATTAAAATATTAATATTTCTATATATACAACGTTTTAAAGACGACAAATTTTCCTAAAAAATCTGTCGTCTTCTGTTATTTATTCTATTTTGGAAATTCTTATGGTCTGTCCCTTTTGGTATCATTTTGAAACGATTTGGCACGTCCCTAACGTTCAAGTTCTTCTTTTAGCATTGGCCATACATCTTCTGTTTCCATTCCATATTGCCATGAAGCGATACCCGCTAATTTGTTTTCATTAACTAATGAAACTTTCGCTTTTAGAGATTCTATGTCTTCTATCCACATTTTTCTTGTATTAGAACCATCTTGATATTCTACATAATATTGTTTTAATTCATCATTCCATGTTTTTTGAACATTGTCTGGCAATACCTCTTCTATATCTTCCATATTGACTGTTGAATTTCTTACAATTTCCCCATTTGCATTTTCTGTCCATAATCTTGTATAAAATGGTATTCCTAATATTAATTTGTCTGATTCAATTTCTTCTGTTTGCAAAAATTTAACTAGATTTAACTTTATCCAATCATATCCTGCTGTGGTTCCAGCTGTTGTACTAGATACACCATATTCGTCATACCCCATGAATATAATATAATCTGCTACATCTCCAATAACATGTCTATCAAAGCACATTGACCATGTTTCTCCTCCATCTGGTGCTGTTACATCAACAGATACTACCATACCAACTTCATTTAATCTTGGTGTTAACTCTATAATAAATCTTGAATATAAATCTTTATCTTCTCGTTTCATATTCTCAAAATCTATGTTAATACCATCTAAATCATATGTTACACATGCTTCTACTATTTCTTCTATTAATTGTTTTCGATTCTCATAACTATTTACAATTTCAGAGGTAACTTCTAGACTTTCATTGGCAGCTGGAGCATTTGACACCATTGGCCATACTTTATATCCATTGCTATGTGCCCATTCAATATAATTTTCTCCACTTTCTCCTATATTTTCTCTAAATACACCATTTTCGTCTATATAGAAAAATGATGGTGACACAACATTTACTCCTTCGATTGTTGTTCCTGTTCTATCTGGTGCTGAAGCAACTTCTGAATAGTAATCCCATGTCATATTTATTTTTCCTTCGACTTGTTTTTCTTGGGCTAAATCTTCTCTAACTATATATTCATTAGCCAATTTGTTACTTTTTATATATCCAATTTTTCCGTTTTCTGTTCTGATTCTAGCATATTTTCCATCATTAGAAATCACAACAACTGTTGCTCCTTTTTCTATTCTGTCTATCGTTTTAGCAATAAAATTCGTTGAAGATTTTACAGCTAAATTAGATGTAACAATTGCCTTTTTTTGCTCTCTATCTAATGAGTCCATCGTTATTACTTTTGTTTCTTCAATATTTCCTATTTCTATATCATATACTTCTGTCATTTCTGAAATTGGTATATAAATCACACCATTTCTTTCTATTGCATGTGCAGATGTACTTTTATCTGCTCCATTTATATTAATGATGTTCTCATCTAAACTTACTTCTGCTATCTTTTTATTATATGTTGTAATAATTCTATTATTTTCTTCTTCTAAATAAATATATTTATCAAAGAAATTTTCTATATCATCTTCTGATAGATAGATTACGCCATCTTCTTGTATAATTTCATTTTTCAAACGTGCTGTTACATTATTATTATTAATTACTAAATTTGTTGTTTTATTTTTATCCAATATAATATAATTATTGGCGATCATTGCAATGATAAATAAAATAATAATAGCCAATATTACAATTCCTATTCTAGTAATGATTTTTTTCTTTCTAGCAATTTCTTCTGGTGACATTCTTTTTACTTTTTTAGTGCTTTTTACCTTATTTTCTTTTCCCAATTCTCTTCTTCCTCTTCCCATACTACTCTCCTTTGTATTTCTTATTTTTACTTTTTAATACTATAACATAAAACCAGATTCGTCAAATACTTATTTTTTTATTTTTATTTAAATTTTTATACTATCTCCTAAAATTCTTCTTATTTTTTACTGTTTATATTTTTTTCATATTTCTTAATTCTTCTTTTTGTTCATTTGTTATTCTATATGATTCTATTGCTTTTTGTAAAGCCTTATTATATGTAAATTTATCTAATTTACATTTGTTTAAATATTCTATTGTTTTATCATAAAATTTAATCAAACAAATAGATACTGCCCAAGCCACTGCCATTTGTACATAATACTTATCACTCTTTATACTATCAAATATTTTAAAATTTCTATCTAAATAGCTTTCTGTTATATAATAATCTAATATCATCACAACTCCAAATCTGATTTCAAATTCTTTACTAGACTTTACATATTTTTGTAAAAACTCCCACATTTTGTTTAGATTCTTTTTAGTTATTTTCAACCCTACACAAAAAGTATCACAAATTGCCCAATTATCTATTTTAGGTACAAATTTTTCTATATCAGCTAATATATAAGATATTTCTTTATCTTTTTTTAAGCCAATTAGCATTCCTTGTAGCATAATCTCTTCGTAATATTCATCATCAATATTTTCTAGCAAATCATCAATTTCATATTTTTTAGATAATTTTTTAGCGTACTCTCTAAGTACTGGTACTCTCACACCTATTATATTTTCTGTACCTGGACATAATCCTTTGTGAAATTCTTTATATTTGGTATCTGCTAAATTTTGCAATTCTTTTTTTATTTCTTGTTTCACTAAAAATCCTCCTTTTTTCCATCTTCTTTTAATATGTCACATTTTGTATAAAATTTCAATAATCTTTAATATATTTTAAGAATTTAAATTTGTATATTGCATATTTCTTTTTTTATTTGTATACTAAATTATAGATAAACATAGGAAATGTGTTTTTTAGGTAAATTTATAATGAAAGGGGTTTTTAAATGGAAGAAAATGAAGTTCAAAATACACCTGTAGAAAATAAACTTTTTGGAAAAACATTTTTCTGGATGTTCCTTGGGTTATTAGGTTCAGCTTTAATTGCTTGGTATACTTACTCTTCAGGTTTATTTTTTGAAATTTTACTTGCTGATTCTTTTACTGGATTATTAATTATTGAGTTAGTTGCTGTTTTATTATTTAGCTTTTTATTTAGAAAATTACCGCCAATTGTTGTTGGTATCCTGTACTTTATTTATGCAGCACTAAATGGAGTCACTCTATCTGTTATTTTTGCAGTTTTTGAGTTAAACTCAATTATTACATTATTTTTTGCTTCTGCTTTAATCTTTGGTATTTTAAGTTTTATAGGATATAAAACAAATAAAGATTTAAGTAAATGGGGAACTTATTTAAGTGTATTCTTAATTATTGGATTACTTCTTAGTCTAGTAAATTTGTTTTTCTTTAAGAGTTCAGTTTTTGACTTAATATTAGATTGGGTTATTTTAGCAATATTTTTTGGAGTTACCATTTATGATATTAATAAAATCAAAGCTTTACAATTAGAACCTGACATTGACCAAGAAAAAATTTATATTTATTGTGCAATGCAATTATATCTTGATTTTATTAATATCTTCTTAAGAATTCTTTCTATTTTTGGAAAGAGAAGAAATTAGATATTAATTATGGCGAATATGCCATAATTAAATTAAAAAGTTAAAAAGGCATCACTTTCGATGCCTTTTTCTAATTTGTTTTGTGATATATGAATTTTATTTTTTAATGTTCTAACCAGAAATATCTTCCATCTGGACATTATTCCTCAACTTCTTCAAATTGTGTTGTGTATCTTCGAGTGGAGAAAAAAATTAATCTATTATTCCTCATTTTTATCCTCATCTTTTTTTACGTAATTGTCTAAATTTAATTCTTTCTTGAATTCTTCTTCTGTTGGTAAATATAATTTATATTTTGATGCAAATATTTGACTATTTTCTTCTGGTAACGTATATTTTACAATCTGATCACTTTTATCTGCACAAAGTACAATTCCTATTGGTGGATTATCACCTTCATTCATCATCTCTCTTGTATAATAGTTTACATACATTTGCATTTGTCCTAAGTCTTGATGTGTCAAATCTCCAAGTTTTAAGTCTATTATAACAAAACATTTCAATATATAATTATAAAAAACTAAATCAATAAAAAAATTTCTCCCATCAAAAGTTATTTTTTGTTGCCTTGCTACAAAAGAAAAACCTCTACCTAATTCTAGTAAAAACTTTTGCAGATGATCTATAATCGCTTGTTCTAAATCCTTTTCATAAAAACTAGTTTTTCCTTCTAATCCTAAAAATTCTAAAACATATGGATCTCTTACAATATTTTTAGGTTCTATCTTGTCTGGTAATCCTACTTCATTTTTTACACTTTCTTTGTCTTGACTTGCTAATAATCGCTCATAATAAAATGTGCCTATTTGTCTTTCTAATTGCCTTACACTCCAACCAGATTTTACCGCTTCTTCCATATAAAATTTTCTTGAATTTTCATTTTCTATTCTCATTAATAATCGATAATGTGACCAGCTTAATTCGTCACACAGTGTGTGGCGAATTGGAAAAGCTCGATAAAATTGTCTCATATATTTTAAATTTGTAACAGTAAAACCTTTTCCAAATTCTTTTGTTAAATGCTCTGACAAATATTCTAAAATTTTTTTACCATATTCAGCTCTATCATTTTCCCCACAGGCTTTATGAATTTCTTGCCCTATTTCCCAATATGCTTGTACCATTGCGGAATTCACAGCAGTATATACCTTTGATTGTGCTGTTAATACACTTTTTCTAATTATTTTGTATGATTCTTCTGGTTGTATAGTAATTTGGTTATTTTCCATAAATTCTCTCCTTTAAACTATTTTGATAATAAAATATTACAAAAATCTTTTAATTCTGAATTCAATTTATAAATATTTAGTATTCTTTCAAATTCTTTAAGCATTTTCTTTTTTACTTTGTCATTATCATTAATTATTTTATTATAATTTAGTTATATGTCATTTCTTCTTTAGTAAAGTCTATGCTATAACGAAGGTTGCTCATCTTTTGAATTATTTTATTTATAGATACTTCTAGAACTTTCATGCATAATTCTTCATCATATTCATTTAACGCTATAATCATTGAAAGTGCCTCATCAAATGAATCATTGTGACCAAATATATTAACTTCATACGAACACTCTATACACCTCTCAACTATTTTAGGGTAAACAATTGAAATCATAGGTTCTGCTATTTCAATCTTTTCGACGTTTTTATCCATCCAGTCAAAAAACTTTTTTCTTTTGATGTGCCTATTGAGTATATAAATAATTTTAATTCATATGGTGGTTTTTTTAAATGTTTTTTCATAGTTTCATCTATCAAATCATAATCTATTAACTTCACTATTTTTTTTGTTATCTCAATATCTACAATATTAATCCAATCCAAAAAATTAGCATATCTTTTCATATCATGAAGATTAGTATTACTAATTTGAAAAGCTAATTTGTTTATATCTATAAAACTAAGTATCTCTTTTGCAATTCTTCGATATTTTTCTTTTGGTTGTTTATTTGAAGAAAATAAATAACCAAAAAACATCCATAAAAAATTATTCTCTATATTTTCAAATGCTCTTAATGCATCTTTTTCAAAATAATATCTAATAGCATTTTTTGTTGCCTCATATAATTTAATAGCTTCCTCTTCATCATAATATAAATTTATAACCCCTATAATATCTACAATCTCTTCCAAATACATATCCTTAAAATTTGCATTAATCTTCTCTGCTAAAGCTTGCATATTAATTTTAGAAATAATTTGTTTATTATTTATTGCATATAATAGTCTTTCTAACAGATTTGAAATATGCCAAATAGCTTTATAATGACACTGATTAATTTTCTCTACCAATCTATCAATTTTTATGTATGAAAATAACAATCTAATATTTAACTGTTTATTTATAAAGTAATCATTAATAATCCTACTTAATGCATACCCCGTATTCTTATCTAGATTTTCTATCCAATATGCAATTCTTTTTAAATATTTCTCTTTTTCTAATATTGTTAGTATTTTTTCATTATATTGATCAAGTTCATCTATTACAAATAATGCATTTCTTATATTCAAACTTTCTTCACAAGAAAAACATCTATTTACAATTTTTTGCAATTCTTCATCATTTATTAAATTATTTCTAAGATAACCACCTTTACCATATGATTTGACATTATGTAATACCCATGAAATTCCTTGTAAAGAATAATTTTCATCAAGGATTATTTCTTTTAAAAATTTTAATATACATTCTAATTCATCTTTGTCACTATTTTCAATAAAAATATATGTAAAAAAATCAGCATATCTAATATGAGCACACCTATACTTATTATATTCTTCTATAATAATTTTATTTTTAACTAGATATTGTAAATTATCTTCAAACCATTCATAATCTTTATCCCAAATTTCGCATTTTTTTAACAATTCTAACTTACTAATGGGTTTATCTGTATACAATAATTGCAAGAAAGATAATATTATTAATAATTTATGTGCTTCATTTCTCTCTTTTATTCTTTTAAAATCTGTTTTTGCTCTATTCCATCCCCCTCTCAATACAAAATTAAATAACCATGGTGTTTTCTGTTTGGAAGCTATTTGAATTCTTTCTTCGATGGTATCCTTCATATATCTATCATCAATATCTTTATCTATTTCTCTTAAAATTGGATATAATTCATTTTTCCTTTTTAAGTACTCTTTTGCTATTTTTTTTATAGAGTCTTGATTTGTTATATATGCAACTGAATCATCTTGTACTACTATTTCTTCTGTTATAGTTATAATAACTCTAATATTAACATTTACATTACTTATAATCCTTTCAATTTGAAAATTTTTTATCACTTGTGCATCATCAATTATTAACAAAGTTTTATCATTAAATTTAGAAAAAATTTTATAGTCAAATATATTATTATTTAAAAATCTATATACTTTCCAACCCTTTTCGTAATACTTATATGCAACCTGATATGCAGATATAGATTTTCCACACCCAGATTCTCCCGAAATCACACAATAATATTGATATTTTAATGTTTCTTCAATTTTTTCAATCACAGGTAACTCTGGACAAGTCTTTACATTATATGGATATAGTCTATTCCCTACGATAGCATCCTTTATACTATGTTCAGTATCAAATCTTAATTCTTCTACATGTTGTTCAATTTCTTGTTCTCTCGAAATTTCAAGTTCACTTTCTAAAAATTGGACTATTTCTATAAGTTTTTTATTATCATATTTATTAGATAATATATTAATATAATCTCTATAATCTAAAACTTTACTTTTTATATTAAAAACATTATTTTTATAAATATATTCTGATGTTGAAGGATTATATTTTACTAATGTAACAATATATAAATTAGGATATATCTTATCTAAACCTGCATCTATGTATTGTTCAAAAGTTTCTTTTACTTTATTTAATCTTTTTTCAGAAGTGATTTGTATTGCTATTCCTCTTTTTTTATCCACTAAATCAATTGCTTTTTGATTTCTTTTAAATAAATTAGCATTTTCTAAATCTAGTCCAAAGGATATATTTAAAAGATCACAACAAAAGCTCTCAGAAATTATATTAATATCATAAAATCTACAATAATTATTTGTTTGAATATCTGATTCAATATATATTAGATATTTTTCGATGTTTGCTAAATTAATTTGTCTAGGTAACATATTTTCTCCTATTATTATATTATTTTTGCTAATTTTATCACAAAAAATCAAAAACATAAACATTTTTTTACAAAAGTTTCCATTTAAAATTATACTAAAACTTTTATAACTATATAAAATAATGAAGTTATAATTTGCTTTTGGGAAACTTCAGCCTCATTATATGATAAAAATAAAGCATATGATTATAAATCATCATATACTTTATTTTCTTTCTTAACTTCTATTTCAATATCTTTAAGTGGCAAAGCCCACTTAACATTAAATTTTCTACTATTTATAATATTTTGCATTTGGTCTTTGTGTTTCGTGGAGATATTCTCAAAATATCTTCCAAAAGACAAAAAACGCCAAACAATGTCTAGCGTTTTTATTTATTCCTCAACTTCTTCAAATTGAGAATTATATAAATCAGCATAAAATCCATTTTTAGCAAGTAAGTCTTCATGAGTACCTTGTTCTACAATATCTCCATGATTCATAACTAAAATTAAATCTGCATTTTTAATGGTTGATAATCTATGTGCAATAATAAAGCTTGTTCTTCCTTTCATTAGGTTATCCATTGCTGATTGTATTTGTATCTCTGTTCTTGTATCAATTGAACTTGTTGCCTCATCTAATATTAATATTTTAGGGTCTGCTAATATAACTCTTGCGATAGTAAGTAATTGCTTTTGACCTGCTGATATGTTTGTTGATTCCTCGTTTATCATTGAGTTATATCCCTTTGGTAATGTTTTGATAAAATGATGAACATGTGCTGCTTTTGCAGCTTCTATTACTTCTGTATCTGTTGCATCTTCATTACCATATTTGATATTTTCTTTTACTGTTCCACCAAATAACCATGTATCTTGTAGAACCATACCAAACATTTTACGTAATTCTCCTCTATCAAAATCTTTTACATTATGACCATCTACTAATATAGCTCCATCTGTTACATCATAAAATCTCATTAACAATTTTACCATTGTTGTCTTTCCTGCTCCTGTTGGTCCTACAATTGCTATTTTTTGTCCTTCTTTTACATTGGCATTAAAATCTTTTATAATTGTTTTTTCTGGATTATATCCAAACTTTACATGTTCAAATTGTACATTTCCTTCTAATTTTGATGTATCTATATTTCCTTTAGTTGTGACAACTTCTTCTGGCTCTTCTAAAAATTCAAAGATTCTTTCTGCAGCTGCCATCATGGCTTGTAGCATATTAGATATTTGTGCCAATTGGTTAATTGGTTGAGTAAATTGTTTATTATATTGTATAAAACTTTGTATGTTTCCAACGGTGATGGTTCCTCTAATTGCTAAATATCCACCAGCTACTGCTACTGCTACATATCCTACATTTGATATAAAATTCATAACAGGATGCATTAAACCTGATAAAAATTGTGCTTTCCATCCAGAATGATATAATTCATCATTTGCTTTTTCAAATTCTTTTGTTACTTTTTCTTCTGCATTAAATACTTTCACAATATTTAGTCCACCATATACTTCTTCTACTTGACCATTTACATGTCCTAAATAATCCTGTTGTCTATTAAAGTATTTTTGAGATTTTTTTACAATAGCTGTTACTAATATTCCTGCTATTGGTAAAATAACTAACGAAATTAATGTCATTTGCCAACTAATTGAAAACATCATTACTAAAATACCAATAATTGTGCATATTGCTGTAATAATATGTGTAATACTTTGGTTTAAGTTCATACTTAATGTATCAATATCATTTGTAATAACAGATAGTACTTCTCCGTTTGTTTTTTTATCAAAATATTTCATTGGCAATTTGTTAATTTTTACAGCTATATCATTTCTTATTCTATATGTGATTTTTTGGGCAACATTTGTCATTAAAAATCCTTGTACAAATGAGAATATAGCACTAGTCACATATAATCCTAATAATGTTAATGCAATCGTTCCAATTTTTCCAAAATCAATTCCTGAACCACCACTTAATTTACTAATTAATCCATTAAAAATTTCTGTTGTTGCATTTCCTAATATTTTAGGTCCAACTATTGTAAATATTGTACTACCAATTGCAAATATCATTACAATAATAAGTGGTATTTTGTATTTTGCTAAATAGGAACGTATTAATTTTTTGGTTGTTTGTTTAAAGTCTTTTGCTCTTTCTGTTGTTTGAGCTCCTCTAGGTCCTCCCATTGGTCCTGGCATATTACTTACCTCCTTTCTCACCTAATTCTTCTTCAGACAATTGTGATAAGGCAATTTGCCTATATGTTTCATTATTTTTCATTAATTCTTCATGTGTACCAATTCCAACCATTTTTCCTTCTTCTAATACAATAATTTGGTCTGCATTTAAAATAGTACTAATTCTTTGAGCCACAATAATTACTGTTTTGTTTTCTGTCTTTGTTGATAGGGCTTCTCTTAATTTACTATCTGTTTTAAAGTCTAAGGCTGAAAAACTATCATCAAATACAAATATTTCTGGATTTTTTGCAATTGCTCTTGCAATAGATAATCTTTGTTTTTGACCTCCTGATACATTTCCTCCGCCTTGTGCAATTGGATCTTTGTATTTATTTTCTTTTTCATTAATAAATTCTGTTGCTTGTGCAATTTCTGCTGCTTCTACCATTCTTTCATCTGACATATTTTCATCAGAATATTTAATATTTGATTCTATTGTTCCTGAGAATAATACACCTTTTTGTGGTACAAATCCGATAATATCTCTTAAATCTTTTTGAGAAACATCTTTAACATTAACGCCATCAATGCATAACTCTCCACCTGTGACATCATAAAATCTTGGAATTAGATTAACAACTGTTGACTTTCCACTTCCTGTACTACCAATAATCGCTGTTGTTTTTCCTGGTTCTGCTGTAAAGTTAATGTCCTCTAATATTTCTGTATCAGCATCTGGATACCTGAAAGAAACATTTTTAAATTCTACTAATCCTTTTTTAGATGGATCAAATTTTTTGGTTTCTTTTTTATCTTTAATACTTGACTCAGCTTCTAATACTTCATTAATTCTTCTTGCAGAAACTGATGCTCTTGGAAGCATAATTGAAATCATAGAAATCATTAAGAATGCCATAACGATTTGCATTGTATATTGGATAAATGCCATCATATCTCCAACCTGCATAACACCTTGGTCAACATTATGTCCTCCAACCCAAACAATTAATATCATGATAGAGTTCATAATAAACATAAGCATTGGCATCATCATAGACATAGCTTTATTAACAAATAAGTTTGCCTTCATTAAATCTTTATTAGCTACTTCAAATCTTGCTTCCTCTTTTTTCTCTTTGTTAAAAGCTCTTATAACCGGTAAGCCTGTCAAAATTTCTCTTGAAACTTCATTTAATTTGTCTATTAAGTCTTGTAATTTTTTAAATTTAGGCATTGCAATTGCAAATAATGTTCCTACAATAAATAATATAGCAACTATTGCAATTCCAATAATCCAAGCCATTGAACTATCTGTACTTGTAAGTACTCTTATAAATCCCCCAATACCAATAATTGGTGCATAAACAACAACTCTAAATAGCAAAGTAATTAATTGTTGGATTTGTTGTACGTCATTTGTACTACGTGTAATTAGAGATGCTGTTGAGAATTCATTTAATTCTGCATTAGAGAAACTTGTTACCTTTTTAAATACTTTTTCTCTTAATGTTTTTCCTAGTTTTGCTGCTACTCTTGAAGATAATAGCATAATTGTTACAGCACATACCATTGTAATTAAAGCAATACCTAGCATTTGTAATCCGGTTTTCAAAATATAATCATTTTGAATTTTATCTGTATCAGCTCCTGCATTAATATATACTTGTTTTACAGAAGAGATTGCAGCTTGTTCCTTGATAGAATCATCCATTTCTTCTATTCTTTTAGTAAATTCTGCTAAAACTTGCTTACTTTGTTCTTCTGGCATTTGCTCAATAATTTCTATTAGATTCATGTTTTGAATATATTGTTTTTGTTCTTCTGGAACATTTTGTACAAGTTTTTCTTTTATTTGTTTTGCTGTTTCTTCATTTGTAATAGTCGTCATTTCCATTAATGGATCTACAATGATTCCTGTTAGATTTTGTTCTTGCTCTTCATCAATATCTTTTAAAACATAGATGGTATCTGCTTGAACTTCATAATCATTACCAAAATATTTTTTTATACTTTTTTCTTCATGATTACTTTGTGTTTCGCCAACTAATGTATAATTTTCTAATATCTCATCATCTTTATCTGTAAACACAAGAAGTGAATCCATATCTTCTTTTGATATTACACCTGGTACAGGACTCTCAATTCCACCTGCTTGTATACCTTCATTTACAATCTTTGAGGTATAGTCTGGCAATGCTAAATCTGTTGAAGCTTGCACACATAGTAATATAACAATAATGATGACTGCTCCTAATGAATTTTTCAAATTTTTTAATACCTTTAGCATATCTCTCTCCTTCTTTTCTTTATTTAGATTTTTTAGGATACCTATAAACCTTTTTTAGACAAAATTAAATGACACTGTACTATTCATTATACGTGACACAGTGTCATTGGTCAATATATTTATTGTAAATTTTTTGTGAATTTTCATTTATCATTAACTAAATTATCATATGTATTTTAAAATCGAATTATACTTTTTTATTATAAATACGATTACATTTTTCTAAATACGCCTGCAACTTTTCCTAATATTTCGCAGTCTGGTACAATAATTGGATCCATTGTAGAGTTTTCTGGTTGTAATCTGATATGATCTGCTTCTTTGTAGAAAGTTTTTACAGTTGCTTCATCACCTATTAAAGCAACAACAATTTCTCCATTATTAGCTGTATTTTGTTTTTTTACAAGGATATAGTCTCCATCTAAAATCCCCGCTTCTATCATGCTTTCTCCTCTAACAGTTAGCATAAAGCTTTCTGAATTCCCAACAAAATCAATTGGAATTGGGAAAGTATCTGTAACATTTTCTACTGCTAATATTGGCTCTCCTGCTGTTATTTTACCTATAATAGGAACTTCAACTAATTCTTTTTGTGTATAAAAATCCTTGCTTGATGTAACTTTTGATTCTCCTGAAGCACCTTTTAATAGTCTTAATGTTCTTCCTTTTTTATCTTTTTTCTTGATATATCCTTTTTCTTCTAATTTTGCTAAATAACCATGTACAGTTGCTGTTGAATTTAAACCAACTGCTTTTCCGATTTCTCTTACTGATGGTGGATATCCTTGTGTCATGATTTGTTTTTCAATAAAATGTAAAATTGATTTCTCTCTTCTATTTAATTCTGGTTTCTTTTTTGGCATTTTCTTCACTCCATTCTCCTAATTTGCTTCATCATATCATACAAACAAAAAAATGTCAAACAAATTTTTGATATTTTTAAATTTTTCAAAATGAACCATTGGGGACGTGCCAAAATGGACAATTTTTGTCCAAAAGGGACAGACCTAACAGAAATCTTCTAAAAACTTTTCTTTTATTTCTAATGGCAATAGCACTATTTTTGATATGTCTTCTTTTTTTACAATTTCAGGAATGTATTCTCCAGAGTCTTTATATTCTGGATTATTTGAAAATTCTTCTCCTTCTCCTGTTCCGAATTTGCCATCTACATATTCACATAAAAAGAAATATTCTTTCATATTTAATTTTACATTTTCTAATTCATATAATTTTTTAGTAACTTTTACATTGATTCCAAATTCTTCTTTTACTTCTCTTATAACACCTTCTTCTAAAGTTTCTCCTTCTTCAAGTCCTCCTCCTGGAAATGTATAATATTCTTGATACTCTTTATTTCTGATAACATTTTTTCTATGCATCAATACAAATCCATCATTCATTGGAACAATACCTGCTACTCTTATATTTTTTTCCATAAAATAAAAACACCTCCTTGATATATTTTTTATTATATCATATTGGTGTTTTCATTTTAATACATTTTTCATGATATATGAAAATTTATATTGGTTTTTCTTTACTTATCAGCCAAGTTTGTTTTTACTTTAATATTTACTGATTTGGTGCATATTTGTACTGCTGTTTTCTCCTTCACATGCTGTGATTTTGATGTCAGATTCTAGAGAAACTACGGGGCGAACGCGAATGCCTAGACTGTCAGCGTAGCCGCTTGAACGGAACATTGTGTTACCGCCAAGGTCAGAGTAATTTACATTAAGCAAGCCAAAGCCCGCATAAGGCGAAAAGCAGTAAGTATAACGGGAAGCCAACCAGTAGCTTGCTGTTGTTCCGAATATCATATCATATACTTCACTATTATCAAAATATGAACTTGGTGTACTACTAA
Organism: uncultured Clostridia bacterium; assembly: GCA_944386675.1. Classification (GTDB taxonomy): domain Bacteria; phylum Bacillota; class Clostridia; order TANB77; family CAG-508; genus CAG-269. The sequence continues at coordinate 17,680 of CALXBY010000021.1, forward strand.
AATAATATTCACTTTGAGTTACTGTTAAATTATCTGCTTTACTTGATGTTTCTTCTGTTGGACTTATATATCCATCTTCACTTACTCCGATTCCGTCTGTCTTTACAGTTTCTGTATTGATTCCACTTCCATTTTCTTGTGCATATAAATTTGGATAATTTGCATTACTTCCTGTGTAGGTTTTTGTTTCTCCATATTGTATACCATTACTGATATACGCATCTCTTGCCGCAATTCCTTTTTCATTCATTTGGCTTTCTATATCTTCTAAGTCTATACTTCTGGCTTCTACTCCCAAACTACTATTACTATATAACTCTTTACATACATCGTTTAATAAATATACTCCATTATTATATCCTAGTGCTCCTTTGAAATATACATATTGTTCTGATAAATTGATATCTTCTTCTAAATCTCCTATTAAATCTACTCTTCCATCTGAGTGAATATTTAAGATTCTCCATTTCATTCCACTTTTTTGTTTTACTGTTCGATCACTTGTGATTCCACTTTCTGTTGCTTCTAAATTATATCCTTCTGCCTTTGTGTCATATGTGTAATTGACATAGTCTCCTACTTGGATTCCTTCTCTTGTTACCCCTTCTCCTATTGTTCCATCTTTATTGATCACATAACTATATTCTCTATCTACTGTTACTGTTAGTGGGTAACTTCCATCTGTGATTTCTTCTGGCACTCCACTGATATTTTCTATTTGATTTAAATTATCTTTTAAACTCCCATTTTCTAGCCTTCCGTCTGTTCCTATACTTCCTGTTACTGCTATTTGTACCTGTTCTTTTGCACTTGCCTCTTTTGTCTTTTCACTTGCCTCACTAGCTCTTGTTAGTATTCCATTATCTCCTGCTAATGTTGCTATGGTTACTCCTGCTAAAATTAATAACACAATAATTGTGATTACTAATGCGATTAATGTTATACCTTCATTTTTTCTTGCTCTTTGGTATCTTCTTTTTTCTCTTTTCCTCATTTGCTTTTCCCTTTCCTTTCTTTTTTACTCGTTTGGGACAATTGGAACCAGATTCCAATTGTCCCAAACTTTCTCTTCTTTTTACTAGTTTTCACTATTTCTTCTTTTTTATACTTCTATTTTACTTTTTTATTCTCTTCTTGTGAATGTTATTTTATCCACTTATTATCGGTTTATATCCACTATTCATTTTTTTTGCCTATTTATTGCACTTTTGGTGTTATTTAATTTTTATAAAAATCTCTTTTATTATTATTTTTTCTTTATTCTAATATAGGATATCCATCTTCTCTTAATTTTCATTTTTTCCACTCTGTTGGGTATTCAATATTTTATTGGTATTATTATATTTTTGATTTTTACATTGTTAAATATCTGATTTAACGATTTTTTCATATATTAAATTTTATTTTTCTTAATTCTTTTTCCATTTTTATATTAAAATTCTTAAGGAAAAATTATATTTTAAAATAAATTCAAAAAATCATATTATCCCCTTGAATTTATTTTTTATTTAGTATAATATATAAAGGAAATATTAGAGATTTACATAGGAGGATATATAATGCCAAGAAAAACAAAAGAAACAAATGAAATAAAAGACGCAGTTACGCCATTAAAAGCAACCAATACAGCTAAAAAGGAAACAACAAAATCTACAAAATCTGTTAATAAAAAAACAACTGCTAAAAAAGATATAGTTGCTAAAACTAAAACAGATACAACTACTAAAAGTGTAGCAAAGAAAACAACTGCTACTTCTAAAACTGTTGCCTCTAAAAAAGAAACAGCAAATAAAAAAGCAACATCTAAAGCCGATAGCACAAAATCAAAAGCCAAAAAAGCTACTACAACTGCTAAAAAGAAAACTACAACAAAAAAAGTAGCTACTACAAAGAAGAAAACAACTACAAGAAAAGCAGAAGCTAGAACTAAAAAAGCAAAAGTAGATATTGTAGAATATTACGATTTACCATATCGTTATAACCAAACTGTTGTAAAAGTATTGGCACAAACTCCTAACAATTTATTTATTTATTGGGATATTTCTGATAAAGATAGAGAAAATTATAAAAAACAATATGGTGAGAACTTTTTTGAAACCACAAAACCTGTTTTAATCATTCATAATACAACTATGAATTATCGCTTTGAAATTGATATTAATGATTTTGCAAATAGTTGGTATCTTCATGTAAATGATGCTAAATGTGATTATAAAATTGAATTAGGTAGACGCCCTATTAAAGAAAATCCAAAAATCAATACAGATTATATCTATATCTCTACTTCAAATGATATAGAATCACCAAATGACCATATCTTGTTTAATAAATTTAGTAAAGAACAAAAAACAATTTACTTTAGAAATGTAAAAACAGGTGTCCAAACTGAAAAAATGATTTTCTCAAATATTTCCTTTATTAAAAATATGGGAAAAATATATAATATATATGACATTTACAAAGCAATTTATAAAAATGAAAATGTTGAAGAAATTTACGATTTATCAAATCCTTCTTCTGGTAATCCATCATCAGGAAGTCTTTCTTCAAAATTTAAATAAATCTTGAGGCACTTTAGGTTGCAAGTTTAAAAGTGTCTCATTCATTTTTAAGGAATAAATTTTAGTAACAATAAAAGGAGAATTTAAATGCAAGCAAAAAAAGGATATGTTAGTTTTGTTCTTCATGCACATCTTCCATTTATCCATCATCCAGAAAGTGATGACTATCTAGAAGAATCTTGGCTATATGAAGCAATATCTGAAACATATATACCATTATTAACAAATTTTCAAAAACTAGTAGATGAAGGCGTTAATTTTAGAATTACCATGTCTATGACTCCTCCTCTACTTTCTATGTTAGATAATAAATTATTACAAAGAAAATATATTCGTTATTTAAAACAAATGATTGAGTTATCAGGAAAAGAAATTAAAAGAACAGCTGGTGACGAAAGATTAAATAGATTATCTCATTATTATTATGATAGATATTCTAATGATTTACATTTATTTAAAGATGTATATAAATGTAATTTGATTCAGGCTTTTAAACATTTTCAAGATATTGGTGTATTAGAAATTATTACTTGTGGTGCTACACATGGATATTTTCCAATACTATATGTCAATGAAAAGACAGTAAAAGCACAAATCGCTGTTGGTGTACAAACCTACGAAAGATATTTCGGAAGAAAACCACGTGGTATTTGGCTTCCTGAATGTGGTTATGTACCAGAAGCTGATAAATATTTAAAAGAATTTGGGATTGATTATATTATTACAGAATCTCACGGTATCTTATATGCCGATCCTACGCCATTATATGGTACATTTGCTCCAATAGTTTCTCCAGAAGGTGTTATTGCATTTGGTAGAGATATTGAATCTTCAAGACAAGTATGGAGTTCTATCGATGGCTATCCAGGAGATTTTAACTATAGAGAATTTTATCGTGACATTGGTTATGATGCTGATTATGATTATATAAAACCCTATATTGCTCATAATGGTGTAAGAGTACATACTGGTATCAAGTATTATAGAATTACAGGAAAAACAGAATTTAAAGATTATTATAATCTTCAATGGGCAAAAGATTCTGTTGAAAAACAAGCAGGTCACTTCTTTGATTCAAGAAATGCCCAAATTGAAAATCTTGCACAATATACAGAAAATCCACCAATTATTCTATGCCCTTATGATGCAGAATTATATGGACACTGGTGGTATGAAGGTCCTTATTGGTTATATGTTTTATTTAAGAAAATCTATTATGATGACTGTAATTTTGAATTAATTACACCATCTGAGTATATTGATAGATATCCAAACATGCAAGTTGCATCCCCTTGTCGTTCTAGCTGGGGAGCTAATGGTTATAGTGAAGTATGGCTAAATCCAACCAATGATTATGCACATAGACATTTGCATGTTGCAGGTGATAGAATGTGTGAACTTGCTCATTTATATCCAAATGCAAAAGGTTTAAAGAAAAAAGCATTAAATCAATGTGCTAGAGAACTATTATTAGCACAAAGTAGTGATTGGCTATTTATCATCACAAATGGTACAATGGTAGATTATGCTAAAAAAAGAATTAAAGACCATATTGGACGATTTACAAAATTATATTATCAAATTAAGGAAAATAAGATTGATGAAGATTTCTTAAAAGATATCTCGAAAAAAGATTGTGTATTTCCAGATATCAATTATATGATTTATTATTAAAGAAGTTGCCAAAGGGGACGGGCCATTTTGGCAACTTCTTTTTTATTTAAATACAAATTATAAAGGTTGCCAAAATGACCCGTCCCCTTTGGCAACTTTGGCAACTATCGTTCACTTAATTTTTTTATTATCATATAATAATGTATAAGTTTTTTATGTTTGGTAGATACTAGTTTTATGAGAAAGGGGTATTTTTGCATATGAAGTCTTTATGTATAAAAACAAACAATTCTATAATACTAGATTATCTACTAAATGAATTAAAATATGCAGATATTGAAAATATTTGTTTTTCAAAAAATCAATTTAAGAACTATCAGAATATTATTATTCACTATCTTTCAACTGATTATCCCTATTTCTTTTCTAAAATAAGTAAACTTTTATCTTTTCTTATCATTGATGAATTCGAAGATATGTTAATGAAAAGAAATATTCATAAAAATTACTTTTATTTTGATTCTTTAGAAAGAGATAAAATATTAAAAAATTGCTATAATTTACTATCTGATGAATATTATAAATGGTTTGATAAAAAATTTGAAGTTTTATATGCTTCTGTATATGATTTTATTTCAACCAATAAATCATTATTATTAGATGGTTTTATTAATTTTAGACTACAAAAATATAGTGCTATTTTAGATGAAATTATATCTGAAAGTGTAAGTGATTACATTATTGAAAAAGAATATATGGAGTTTATTTCTTTATTAAAGCTATATATAAACTCTCAAGCTACAAACTGTAATATGGTTCATTTAATTTATAAAACTTCTGAGTCTATTTTGTTAGATGAAAATAAAAATTTAATTTTAAGCTCTGACAAACTATTTAATGCAAAATATTTGAGTGATATATCTTTTTCATCTAATGATTATACATTAAACTCATTATTAACTTTGCTTCCTAAAAAAATTCATATTCATCTAGTCGATAATCAAATTGATGAATTTATAAACACATTACAATTAATTTTTGAAAATCGTGTTTCTATATGCTTAAATTGTGACATTTGCAGATTATATAGGTATCATAATAATCCTATTTCAAACAATACAAAATAATATCTATATAATAAGTACCTTATCGTCTAAGCCAATAAAAATACACCTCTAAAATTTTTTACATTTTATTGGTGTATTTTTTATTTTGCTGTAATTTTCATTATTCTATTCTCATTTATCTATTTACCCATTTATAATTGAATTTAAAGAATTCATTGCTTCTTGCAAACCTGGTAATAATGCATTTACTAAACTTTCGTCTGCTTGTACTTTCCAATCTTTATCTTGTTTTGTTAATTGTATTGTTGTTGTTACTGTCTTTGTTCCAATTTCTTCATTTTTTAATTGTTCTTTTAATTTATTATTTTGTTCTTCTTCTGTAAAAGATTCCCCACTAAAAGCTATTTTTAAAGCTTCTTGTGTGTAATTAGATATAATTTCTGCGAAATCTTTATTTGTAATTTCAATTTCTACACTTGCCGTATTTTCTTCTTTTGAAATATTTAATACTTTCCAACTTAATTTATCAAAAAGTAAGTTTTGTGCTTCTTCATCCATTTCTGATTCATTAACAATTTCATCATAATTTACATATTTATTAACGCCTTCAAAATCTCCATTTTTTAGGCTATTTAACATTCCATCTACCGTTTTTTCTGGTGTTGATGGTAATAAGATTAAAGCTGTAACAATTGCTAATACAACTAATAATAATACAATTCCTCCAACCCAATATCCTACTTTATTATTACCTTTTTCTTTATTCTCTTTTTTATTAGCTTTTGTTTTCTTTTCTTTTTTATTTTCTATCTTATCCATTCCAGCTTCTTTTTTTAAATCTTTTCCACTTACTTTACTGAATTTTGGCTCTTCTACTTTTTCTTTTTTTACTTCTTCCACTTTTTTTGTGTTATCTACTTTTTCTTCTTTATCCATAGAAATCCCTCTTTTCTTTTTATTCTATCTATAAGAATTATATATTAAGAAGAATTTTTTTTCAACTATTTTTCTACAATTTCTGCAAGTTTACTTTTTTCTATATTGCTTGATTAATTCCTGTTGCTACAATCTTACTCATATTTTCTATTAATCCGTCAATTTCTTTAGGAGTTACAATTAAATTATAATCTTGTGGAACTAATGCTTCTTTTATTTCTTCATAATTATCTTCCTCTTTTAATTGATTTAAATAATCATTAGATTTTGCTTCATCTTGTAATTTTGTAATAAATAAATCCAAAGAATCATTGACTAGTACTGCTGTTTCCACAACTGTTGGAATTCCTATAGCAATTACCGGAATTCCTAATGTATTTTGACTAATTTCTTTTCTTGTATTTCCAACACCTGCACCTGGTACAATTCCTGTATCTGATATTTGCACTGTACTACTAATTCTTTCTATGCTTCTTGATGCCAATGCATCAATGACAATTAATAATTTTGGATGCGTATTATCAACAATACCTTTTAAGATTTCAACAGTTTCTATTCCTGTTGTTCCTAATACTCCTGGAGATATGGCACTAACATTTCTAGCACCTTCTTTTACATATTGCGGTAAATATTTAATCATATGTCTTGTAACTTCTATATCATTAATCACTTTAGGTCCTAGTGCATCTGGTGTTACATAAATATTTCCAAGTCCAACTACTAATATTTCACCATTTTTGTCTACATGACTGTCTACAATTTTTCTTAATTCTTCTGATACCGTATCTGCTGATTTTTGTATTTCTTCTTCTCCTGCAATTTTCAAATTCTTAATATCTATTGTAACATAAACACCTTTTGGCTTTCCTATTGCTTGCTCTCCTTCTTCATTCGTTATTTTTACTCTATCTACTTTTATATTTTCACTAATTTGTTGTTCTTCACTCTCTATCCCGTTGATTTCATTTTCTAATTTATTGGCTGTTCTATATATTTCTCTTCTTTCTGCCGCCAAATCTGTTCTAAAATTAAACAT
>CALXBY010000022.1 GCA_944386675.1 uncultured Clostridia bacterium
GTTATAAAATATGAAAATAGGATTTTATTGTTGGTGATAAATTTTCCATATATTGATTCATTTATTCTTCCTCCCTATTTTTTATTTTATATAATCTTTTATATATTGTCAATTTTTGCTATAAAACTCTTTATTTTTTTGTTTTTTTGTGATACAATATGTTCGATTTTAATCACCAAAAGAAAAAGTTTAGGAGGAAAATATTATGGAATTTAATAGATGTAGTAGATGTGGAAGCTTTTATGTAGCACAAGGTAATGTTTGTCCAAAGTGTAGTGCTAAGGATGGTATGGAATTTTCTAATTTTGTAAATTATGTAGAAGAAAATGGCTTAAACGATTCTTTAGATACAATTTCTGGTCAAATCGGTGTTTCTGTAAAAAATTTAAATAGATTTTTAGAATATGAAGATTTCAAAGCATATAAATCAGAAATTGGTAATATTGGTAAAAAAGGTAATTTAGGAAATAATGGAATTACGTTAAATTAGTTTTTAAAACGGAATCTTTTATCCGTTTTTTTATTTAATTAGACAAATTATATTTTATATAATTAATTTTTATAAATATTTTTGAAAGGAATGAATTTGATGAAAAATGTTTTTGATATTTTAGACGAAAGAGGTTATATTGAACAATTAACACATCCAGCAGAAATTAAAGAATTATTTAGCAAAGAATCTGTTCCATTTTATATTGGAATTGATCCTACTGCAGATAGTCTTCATGTAGGACATTTTGTTTCTTTAATGGTTGCAAGTCATATGCAAAAATGTGGTCATAAGCCAATCATTTTAGTTGGTGGTGGTACAGCAACAATCGGAGACCCATCTCGGAAAAACAGATATGAGAAGAATGATGTCAAGAGAAGAAATTAATCATAATGTAGAATGTATTAAAAAGCAAGTTGAAAAATTTGTTAGTTTTGAAGGTGAAAATGCCGCTATCATTGTCAATAATGCTGATTGGTTATTAGATTTAAAATTTGTTGATTTTGTTCGTGAGATTGGTAGTCTATTTTCTGTTAACAGAATGCTTGCTGCCGAGTGTTATAAACAAAGATTAGAAACAGGATTAACTTTCTTTGAAATGAGTTATATGTTAATGCAATCTTATGACTTTTTATACTTATATAATAAATATGGATGTAAACTTGAAATGGGTGGAAATGACCAATGGTCTAATATCATTGGTGGTGTTGAATTAATTAGAAAAATTGGTAAAGAAGATTCTTACGGTTTAACCTTTAAACTTCTTACAACTAAAGAAGGTAAGAAAATGGGAAAAACAGAAAAAGGTGCTTTATGGTTAGATCCTAACAAAACATCTCCTTATGAATTTTACCAATATTGGAGAAATATTGAAGATGGTAGTGTAGAAACTGTACTAAAAATGTTAACATTTCTTCCTATCGAACAAATTAACGAATTAGCAAATCTAAAAGATGAAAAAATAAATGAAGCTAAAAAAGTAGCAGCTTATGAAATTACAAAATTAATTCATGGTGAAGAAGAAGCAAAAAAAGCCCAAGAAGCTTCTAATGCTTTATTTAGTGGCACTGGAAGTTTAGATAATATGCCTACTGTAAAATTAGATAATATCAATATTTCTATAGTAGATGCTATCATCCAAACAGGAATCGCACCTTCTAAAGGACAAGCAAGAACTTTAATCTCTCAAGGTGGTATTTCTTTAAATGATGAAAAAGTTTCTGATACAAATTATATGCTTTCTGACAAAGATTTTTCTCAAGGATATGCTATTTTGAAAAAAGGGAAAAAAGTATTTTATAAACTAGAAAAATAAATAATAAACATTCATGTGGACCGAGAAAAATTCTCGGTCCACACTTTTTTAAGAATAATAAAAGTACCGGATATTATGGTCTAAGCAATGATGAATAATCACATCCATCCCTACCTCTGCGTTTTCATACGCCCACTCAAAACAAGCAGGCACTAAGTTTCCCCTCATTTTGTCTGAAAGTTTTATCGCTGGCGCATATGCCCAATCAATTGTAACATTGTTCGGTTCTACTTCATCATTCTCTTTCCGTGATTCCTGCAAAACGGCTTCAATATGAAGCGAACCAAAATTTGTTTTCCACTTTTTGATAGCAATTATCCTAGCTGGTGTTTTTGTCCAACAATAGTTGCGTCTCATAAAATCACTCTCCCTTACTATTTATTCAGGTATATTATATACCTAATCATTCTCTCAATCAACCACTTATCAAGATTTAAGAAAATGATTTACAGTTTTACCTACTTCTTTGGACAATTTCTACTATATCAGCTATATATTCACCTATAATTGGTATATTTAACGCTACAATTCTTTGTAATAGAATAATTAAAATTGCAGTTATAATGGTTACTCCTATTCCGATTCCTACTCCTCTAAAAATTCCAGCAATTAAATTTCTTTTTATAATCTCTTTTTTATTTCCAAAAATATATGTCCACTCCTCTATATTGGATTTTTGAAATATCTCTATTAAATTATTTATAGAAGAATTTAATATTTCTATTTTCTTATTCTTTATTTTATTAAATATTTTAAACATAAAAAATCCACCTTACTAATAGGGTGGATTTTTTATATATTTTTTATTCAATATTTTCGTTTGCTTGACTAGTTTCATTATTAACATTTTGACTAGCCATATTGTCTGTCACATTTGTATTATCTGCATTGTCTAAATTATTTGTATTTGAAGTTTCCTCTTCTCTCATTTTTTCTAAAGAATCTATTAATGTTTGCAATCTTTCTATATCGCTGCCCATCATATTCCAATCACTATTATTAGTAGATTCTTTCAAATTTTGATTTGCTTTGATAATTGAATCAATCAAGCCTTCTATGTCTTCTGTATTTTCTACTTCTATATCAACTGCTGAATTTGAAAGAAGATTTTGTAATGCTTCTTTCAATGTATCTCCTATTGCTACTTTATTTCCTGATGCTACCACAACTTTTTTCAATAATGGTATTTCTGACTCATTTATCATTGTTTGATAAATTGGCTCAACATATAATAATGTATTCTCTATTGGCACAATTATCATTTTCTTCGTTATTCTTGTACCTGTTGTTTCTAGCGTTTTTAATTCTGATGATATTGCTTCATCTTCTTCTACTTGATTGTCTAATTGTGTTGGACTAACAATATTACTATCTGCTGAGAATTTGTACAAATTCAATTTATTTGTACCGCCATCAGTTGTTCCTACTAAATAAGAAATAATATTTTGTCTATTTTTTTGAGTATACATTTGCATTAATCCTAATGCATCACTATTATCTGTTCTTACTAGAATATAATAAGGTTCTAAATATGTTCCTGTTGCCTTTGTTGTATTTAAACTATTGTATTTTACAAAATCCCATAAATCATCTGAACGATATAATACATCTGGTTTTACATTATGATAAATTTTTAATATTTCTGCTTGTACATTATATAAAAATTCTGGATATACAAAATGTCCTGTTATATCTTCTGGTATCTCTTCATCTAAATCAACAAATAATGAATCATATATGTTTCTATATGCCATTGCAATTGGGTCTGTTCTATCTGTTATATAAAATTTCATTGTTCCATCATATGCATTAATAATTACTTTCACAGAATTTCTTATATAATTTATATCTGTTGTTCCACCTTCATGCTCAATTTCTGTATATTGTGAATATGGATAACTACTCGAAGTTGTATATGCATCAAGTACCCAATAGATTTTTCCATCATCACTTATTACTGTATATGGATTTTCATCATACATTAAGTATGGTAATGCTTTTTTTGCTCTTTCTATTATGTTTCTATTAATTAATATTTTACTTTCACTTGTTATTTCACTAGAAAAAGCTAAATTTATATTTCCTTTATAAATTCCTAAAACTAGTCTGTCTAAAAATCCTAATTGTAATCCTGCTTCGCCATTATATGATGATGTTACATCATTTCCATTTTCATCTGTATAATCATATTCTTGTTTATTTTTCGTATTCGTTGCAATGATTGCATTTTCGTCAGTACTAAAGTAAATTCTTGGTTCAGATAAATCTACCACTTCATCTTTTCCTGTTACATCTTTTTGAATATATTGTATATTTCCTGTTTCTGTACTTTCTGTTGCTGAAGTAATAATTTCTCCGATTCCATGTGTGTATTCATATGTCTTATTACTATATGTTCTATCTGAACTTGTAATTTCTCTTGGTGATAAATATACTAACTTATCTTCATCCCCTATTTTATATTTAGCTAAGTTTGCACTCCTATAAGTATAATATCCTGTGCTCGTTTGATTATTTTTTAGCGTTGTTAATACTGCATCTTCACTTATAATTGGAATATTTTCTACTATATTCATATTTTTATTTAATTCTTGTTCTGTTACAGTTCCTGAATATTCCATTGATGTTTCTTCAACATCTAATCCATAAGCATTTTTGGTATTTTCAATATTTTGTGAAATATATGCTCTTTCTTTATCCAATTCATTTGATTTTACAAAAATCAAATCAAAACCAACCATAACAAGGAATAATACTACTAAATATATTGGTATAACTGCTAGATTTTTCAAAACATTTCCAGTTTCACCTTTTTTAAAATATTTTAATGCTCTATAAGCAAATATAACAATAACAACTGCAAATATGATATATCCCCATAATTTTATAGTAGATTCTGTCATTCCTGCACCATTAATTTCTATGTTATCATCTATTGTTAATATTTTTCCAAACATTAGATTTTGTATTCCTAAGATGGTCAAAATTGCTACTAATATGATAATAAATAAAATATTTCTTGTTAGTTTTTTCATTAATAAACTCTCTTTTAACATGGTACTGTCAACACCATCAAAGAATTTATTAAATACAATGATATAATATGCTGCCATATATATAGTCAATCCTATAACAATTCCTAGAAAATAATATGCAAACATTTCTATAACTGGTTTTTGAAACACATAATAAGAAATATCTAATCCAAAGATAGGATCTGTTATGCCAAATACTGTATTTCCCATTACTAACATTATTTTTTGCATCATAAAATTTGATACAATTACACTTACAATACTTGAAATAACTAATGCAATAGATTTATTTAATAATCTTGGCATTCCCTTTTTTTCTTTGTCAAAAAATACTTTTAAGTCTTTTTTTATACCTCTATTGGTCATATATATTACAAAAAATAGTAACACAAAATTAATTGCCATAATTGCATACTTATATATTAAATTTGTATAAAATATATCTAGATAATTTTCTCCTAATTCTAAATATTCTAGATAACTTCCTCTTGTCTGTATATAAGAAACTATTGCAAATATTAAAATAAAGGCAATTACTAATATCATTCTAATTTTACTCTTTTTCTTTGGCTTTTCTTCATTATTTGAATTTTCTGTTTGGATTATGTTCTCTTTTTTTTCTTCTTCCAAAATTCATTCCTCCTTGCATTTCAATTTCATCCCCTTGAACTTTAAATAATTGCTTTTACAAAATCTTCTGAATTAAATATTTCCATGTCGTCAATTTGCTCTCCAACACCAATAAATTTTACTGGAATTTTGTTTTCTTCCACAATTCCAACGATAACACCGCCTTTGGCTGTTCCGTCTAACTTTGTAAGAACTAATCCTGTTATATCTGCTTCTTCTTTAAATGCTTTTACTTGTGCAATCGCATTTTGTCCAGTAGTTCCATCAATAACTAATAGCACTTCTTTATCTGCTTCTTGCATTTCTTTATTAATCACTTTTTGAATTTTATTTAATTCATCCATTAAATATTTTTTATTATGAAGTCTACCAGCTGTATCTACAATTAAAACATCTGCATCTTGTTCTCTAGTTATTTTTATGGCATCATATACAACTGATGCAGGGTCTACCCCTTCTTCTCTTTTTACAATATCTGCACCAGATCTTTTGGCCCAAATTTCTAATTGTTCTACTGCTGCTGCTCTAAAAGTATCTGCTGCTGCAACAACTACTTTTTTTCCGTCTTTTGCTAATCTGTTTGCAATTTTTCCAATAGAAGTTGTTTTTCCTACACCATTTACACCAACAACTAATATAACCGATGGTTTTGTATTAAGCTTTAATCCCACATCTGTAACATCTAATATTTTTTTCATTTCTTCTCTTAATGCTTTTTTTACATCTTCTTCATCTTCTATTTTTTCTTTTTTAACTCTTTCTCTTAATTGATTAATGATTTTTACAGATGTATCCATTCCTATATCTGACATAATTAATATTTCTTCTAATTCTTCTAAAAAGTCTTCATCTACTTTTCTAAAGCTACTAAATACTGTATTTATTTTTTCATCAAATGACTTTTTTGTTTTATTTAATCCATTTTTTAATTTATCAAAAAATCCCATAGTAAAATCTCATTCCTTTCTCGATGTATAAATCTGGTTAGAAAATCTAGTTCCTAGTTTTATATTTTCTTTTATTTAGACATTATTTATTTTACCATACTTTTTTGAATATTTCCATTAATTTCAAGAATTTCTTTTACTTATGCCTAATTTAGGGCGTTTCTCTTTGAGATTTTTTTATATTTATATACTGTATTTATCAAAAAAGAGAAATCTCAAGTAATTTTGAAATTTCCCTTTTTTGATTTTAACTATGCAAAAGTTCTCTCCCTTTTGTTCAATTTTTGAACGATTCGACACGTTCCTATTGTTTATTCTAATACAAATAATTCTCCTAAAGGTCTTGCTTCATTTAGTCTTTTAATTGCTTCTGCAAATAATGGTGCAATTGTTAATACTTTTATTTTATCACTTTGTTTTTCTTCTGGTAATGGCACTGTATTTGTAATTACTAGTTCTTTTATTGGAGATGCTTCTATTCTTTTTACTGCATCTGCTGATAATACACCATGTGTACATCCTGCATAAATTTCTTTTGCTTTAAATCTTTCTAGAATTTTTGCTGTTTCGATTAGTGAACCTGCTGTATCCACTTCATCATCAAATATGATTGCTTCTTTATTTTCAACATCACCAATTACTGTTGTAGCAATTGCTCTATCATCATTGCCTGCTCTTCTTTTATCTATTAACGCTATTGGACATCCAAAATATTCTGAATATTTATATGCTTTTTTTGAGCTTCCCGCATCTGTTGCAACAATAACCATATCTTTTAGATTTTTTTCTTTAAAATATTTTTGTAATATATTTTGTGCAGATAATCTATCACAATTGATATTAAAATATGCTTGAATTGCTGGATTGTGTAAATCACAAGTTATAACTCTTGTAGCCCCTGCCGCTTCTAATAATTGTTGCATTAATTTTGCTGTTACTGGTATTCTTGGTTGATCTTTTTTATCTGATCTTGAATAAATATAATATGGTAAAACCACATTTATATTTTTAGCTGATGCTCTTTTAAATGCATCAATTACTATTAATAATTCCATTACTCTTTCATTTACTGGAGGCATAGTTGTTTGAACAATATATACATCTTGTTCTCTAACAGTTTCCTTAATTTGTACAAATGTATTGTCATTTTTAAATTTTAGTATGTCCATTTCTCCTACTGGTAAATTTAGATAATCACATATCTCTTTTGTGAATTTTTCTGCGCTTTTGCAGGCAAAGATTTTAATATTTTCCATTTTTCTACTCCTTTTATTTATTTTCACCAATAGTATATCACTTTTCTGTGTTTTTTCCAAGTGTTATTCAAAATTCGACAATTTTTTTAAAAAATAATTTCTATATTTTTCAAATTTTCTAAAGAATATGTATTATCAAATTCAAATTCTATTATTGTATTTCCATTATTGTTTTTCAATTCAGTTGCTACTGGTTCAAATTTATAATAATAATCATTATTTTGTTCCTCACCTACCACAAGATTATCATTATATCGATTAATCCTAATTGTATAATCTTTTTTATTTAATGTCATACCATCTTCTAAAGTTATACTCATTCCTGATGAATATATTTTATATGACTTTATCTTTCTTAGCTCTCCTGTATTTTCTATATATGGTATATAATTATTTTTTTCTTCATCAAATGCAAATAAAATTCTTAAATTGTCTAGTTTCGTTTCTTTTCCTTTTTCAACATTAACTTCATTCTCAAATAAAAAATTTATATCTTCTTTCGTTTCATAATCTGCTCTTACATTTGTGATTTCATAATTTGGCTCGCCACTAATAAATATATCTGCATTTTTTTCTTCATTTTTATTTTCATTTGTTTTACTTTCATATTTTTCAATATAAATATCAGTTTGTTCATTTTTATGTTCATAATGGAATTTATAATAATTGCTTTCTAATTTTGTTCCTAAATCTTCTGTTAATTGATTATCCTCATTATTATATTGGCTTTCTTCTTCTCCATCAATATAATGTACAATAATATTATCTGTTCTACTATCCACAATCTTTAAAATCTGTTCTACATCATATTTATCTAAATAACCTTCACTTTCCATTTTTTGTTTGTAATTTTCTAGATAAATTAAATTGTATTCTTGTGGATGATTAGAAGCCTCATTAGATTGTGGTTCTTTTACAAAATCTCCTATTTTTTCTATAACAGATTTTGCTGCTCCTGTTAAGTAATCATAATGAATATAATATATTCCAATTGTTATTATTACTAAGATAATTGTACTTATAATTTTCCTTATCTTGTTTTCATCTTTTTTTAACAATATTATGCCTATCATAATAATTGGAATGACAATTACTGCTAAAATATATAAAAATGGTGTTAGTATAGTGTAGATAAAAGTTTTTGCAGTTATTGTTAATAAAATTGCTATTGCAATTATCAAAATCCCCAATCCTATTAACAAAAGTGGTTTTAGTCTTTTTTTATTCTGAAACAATTCTATGATGCATAATAAATATTTATATAGTATATATACAACACTTCCCATCAGAAATATTGCTGATAATACCATTAATATATTATCTAATCTTGGTGTATATAGTGTAGCTAAAGCCAAAACATACATTGGTTTTGCATAAACAAAAGAAGCACCTACAACTATTACAACAGATATTATTAAAATTATTTTTCTTAATTTACTTTCCATATTTTTCCCTCTTATATTAATCTCCAAATGCACTTGCACCTACTATTTTTCCTAATTTTTTATCCACATAAATTTGTACACCATTTCCCATCTCATCTTTCCTTGAAAAAGCATATCCTTGTACTGTATATGGTTCTGTTCTATCTCTCTCGCTGTACTTTCTTGTAAAAAAGTTATTTGGGGTTACTTCTATTTCTCTACATTCTTGTGTCTCTTTATCATATTCACCTACTACTCTTTTAGCTTCTTCAAATCCTACTTCTGCAATTTCTGCTGCTCGTTCTTGTGAAATTTTTCCTGTAGCCTTTTGATATTCTTGATAAAAGCTATCAAAATCCTTTACAAAAATTTGTGTATTTAAATTATCAACTTGTTCATCAAATTCTGATTCAAAATTTTCCATCTCTATTTTGTTATTAATTTCCGTCAAATCTGTATTATAAATACAATCTGTGTTGACAATTTTACTTACAATTAATAAATGTGCTGTATATTGATAGTCCACATCATTCATATTCTCATAAGTATACTGAATATTTCCAATGTTAACTTTTACAGTAATTTTAGGCACCAATGAAACTGTTAATATCAAATCATTATCTTGAAATATATTTTCATCTATTTCTTCATCAAAAGCTAAATTGCACATTTCTTTATATAACTCATAAGTTTCCATATCTTGTATTTTCACTTGATGAATTTTATAATTAATTTCTTTAAATTGTTGTAAATATTTATACTCTATTGAATCTATCGTATTTCTTGACAACATTTCTTTATAGCTTAAATCATAGGCAGTTTGATTTTGAGATTGCTCTTTTGCTACTGCACTTATTTCTTTTAAATCGCTTAAACTATTTGATACAACAATTCCCCCTGTATTTCCTAGCTTTATCATATTCGCATTTTCATTTTCTTCTAGTGGTATAATATAATTTTTACTTGCTGTTTCATAGTCAAATTCTATAAAAGATTTTTGGTGTATAGAATCTATTTCCTCTTCTGATAATGTATTTCCACTTTCATTATAATTGCTTACAGATTTTTGGATAGCCTCTTTTATCTGATTATATGTATCTGTCCCTTTTGCAAACTGATAGTATTTTCCATCTACATTTCTATATACAATTCTATCTGGGTCTATAATATTTTTAGCAAATATATTTTCACTATTTTGATTCACTGCAGTTGGTGTATAATATTGTGTTATAAACAATCCTGCAATTAATCCTACAGCTATTAATGTTAATATTATAATTATTATAATTTTTGTTTTTGTTTTCATAGACTTCTCCTATTCTTTATTTTTTATCTATCTTATATTAATTCACCTTCATCACTAGTCGGTTTTTGAAATACCTTTTCATATTCTTTATATTTTTCAATGGGTATATAAAAATATGGATTATCAGGGGCATTATTACGTTTGTTCATACGTTCTTCAAGCTCTTCTTCTGGACATTCACAATAACATATTGCAAAATCAATTTGCTTTTCTTTTGCTTTATCTCTAAAAAATTCTTGTCCAAACAATTTAACATGCCATTCATCAGGTGTTAATCGTATTGCTTCATATTGTTTTTCTAATCGTTTTGCCATTGTTGTCTTACCACTAAATGGTAAACCAACCATTAAAATTAACTTTGCCATTTTCTCCTCCATTTTTACTAAACTAAGCTTAATTGACTTATCAACTATATATTTATTTTAACATAAAAATTAAATTTTTCAATTATTTTTAATATTTTCAAAAAGGAGATTATCAATCGATATATCTCCAATTTGCATATTTATATCATGTCATCCATATTTACATAAATCAAGTTTTGCTTTTACAGAAAAATCAACCTTTTGCAGTTGATTTCTCAATACTTTGGACTGGTGCGACAGTTTTAATTAATGGAACCAATCACATACAAGTTACGAACTTTGTTTTCTTTCTAAAGATATTATAAACTGTACAATCTAACTTTTCCAATAATTCCTCATTAGTTTTTATTCTTGCATTATATTAAATTCAAACATTAAAAATGTCCTCCTTCCCAGAAAGAGAACATTTTTTTAAGAAAATTTATATAAAAATGCTTGAAATTTCTTTTAATTATCTATATAATTTATTTGACAAAAGAATTCATTTTATGTATAATTAATTTAACAAATCATATAATAATAACAAAGCAATAGCTTTTTAATAAGTCCTTTATGTGCGAAAGTCAGCTTCATGCTGTGAGTATTTTTAATACCTAGCCGTAAAGGGCTTATCTTTTTTATATCAAATGGATTTTTCTTACTATAAAAATTTTTCCAACCTTTTTTATAATCATACAAATCTACAATTAATCCAAATTTCTCTTTCAAAAATTTATAGTATCTCATATCATTTTGCAAAAAAGCTCTTTGTACTGCCCAATTACAATAATCTACAATTTGTAAACATACTTCGCCTGATGGAGTTTGTGGTAATATTTTCTGTGTAGAATCGATTTTAGTATTTAATTTATTTTCAGTATAATTCAAAGCTTTTTGTATTGCTTGTTCTAGTGGAGCTTGTCTTTTTTTACTTCCTCTAGTTGCTATATAAATATAGTTGTTATTAGATAAATGTAATATATTTTTAAATAGATTGGTTATCAAAGAGTCATATAGTTCTTGTGTATTGCCATTAAATTTTTTAAATACATGCTCCGTTTTCATTCCCTACAATCCATTCTCCTTTTCTGTTATAAAAAGTTGTATCTCCTCATTCATCTACAAAGAAGTAATTATTATTATATATATTTTCTTGCATATAGCTCATCCTTTCAAATTTATCAGATAATGTCTGATAAATTTGATTATAACACAGGGTAAAAAACATTTCATTATTTTTCATAAATTTTATAAAATAAATTATTAGAACTCTCTAGCTTATTTGGTTACTATTATAATACTCCCACAAAGTTCTATAACTATTTATTTTAAATAATTCTAGAATTTCGTGGGAGTTATTTTTGGAGCCAATAAGCAGAATCGAACTGCTGACCTACGGGTTACGAATCCGTTGCTCTACCAACTGAGCTATATTGGCATATCTTATTGTACAAGAAGAATTTTACCTTATATTTCTCATAATGTCAATTCCTCTTATACAATACTTCTATTTTTAATATCTATTATCTATCAAGAAATTTTTTCTGGCATATTTTCATATAATGGAACAATAAAATTTAGTGCTGAATCCACTGTGTTAGATGCTTCATAAATTTCTTTCATATTGCTAGCTTCAGATTCTGGTGCTAATAGGTTTTGCATATATTGATGTGTATACAAACTTTCATCTTGTTTAACCACATCAAATTTTTGTAAATACAAGGTATTTTGTCCTACATTAATATATCCTTCTTTTAGAAATTCTACACCACCTATTAATGCTTTTTCTAAGCTATCCCATCCTTGTTCATAGGCATATTGTGCTGCATTTTGTATAATTTCTTCTTGAGAATTTCCTTTTGCATTTATATTAAAAGGATTATATACAATTGCATTATTATATTCACATCCTCTAGATAGCGTCGTTCCATTTCTTCCTTGTTCTTGAATTAATCTAGAAGCTATAAAATATGGATCTAAGTTTGCATTTTCTCCTGCTTGTATTAATGCTTCCGAAATACTATCTCCTTCTAAAAAGCTTCCTTCAGTTATTTCATTAATTCCTTCTTTTGTTTGTGCACCTTCTACATATTTTAATTCCGCAAATTGGAATATATTATCTTCATTCAATATATTTCTAGGATCCATTTGATGTTTTATAGCTTTATCAGAAGCACATAACCATGTTCCATTATCAAACGTTCTATCTTTGTCTATCTCACATCTCCAATCTTCTGGGTATTTTGAAGAATCTGGAATTAAGTTTGTTGGATATTCTGTATTATCTTTATGTCCTTCATTTGCAATAACTTCTTCCCAATCTAATTTTGTATAGAAAAGCGTAAAAGTCCAATTAGGATGCTTAGCTTGTAAATTATCTATTAGTTCCTTATATCCTGGATATTTACTTTCATTTAAATTTTCTCCGTCATATTCTACATACTTTTGTTTTTGACTTTCTTCAATTACTGCAAAAATCAGCCATCCTATTAATATAAAAACTAAGATTACTACAATAATAATCTTTGCTTTTGTTGGAATCTTTTTTATGATTCTTTTCAGATTCATTATAAAATTACTAATTATATTTTTTATATCATACTTATTCATGTTTTTTATTATAGCATAATCTAAATATTTTTTTCAAGAGTAAATCTTACTTCAAAATGTAAAAAAATAGAAAATAGCTTATAAATAAACATATTTTCTATTTTTTATATTTTATTTAAATCTTTTTCCTTTTTTTCTACTACTTCTTGGTCTTTCTTCTTCAAAGTCATCTTCATATTGACGGTTATATCCGTCTAAAAATTCTCTTTTTGCTCTTTCTTTTTCTGTTAATTCTTCGTCATTTTTTTGTGCTTTTAGAAAATTATTCTCACTATTATTTTCTTTTAAAGAATTATCATTATTTATTTCTTCTGATGAAGCATTATCATTTTTCATATCCTCATCTTCTTGCTTATAATTATCTAGTTTATTATTCATTTTATAGTCATAGTTATAGTCATTATCTTCATCATAATCATCCTCTTCATTTATTCCTGAAAAAGGAATTCCTGAAAATTCTTCTGCATAAGCTCTATTTCTTCTACGTTTTATAACAATTATAATAACAATAATTAGTATAAGTGCAATAACCCCACCTGCTATAATAAGCATTTTTCTTTGCTCTTCTTTTTGTTTTTCCTCTTCTTCTTTAGCTATTGCCTCTTCATCAACAAGTGATTTATTTACTGTTACTTGATATGTAGCAACATTATTTCCCTCTTCATCTGCAACTAAAATTGTAATAATATTTTCGCCTTCTTTTAGTTCTTCATTTCCTAATATTTCTACTGTATAGCTAGGATCTGTTGCAACTGCTTGTATATTTAATGATGTATCTTCACCTATATATTTAACAGTATATTCATATGTATCTGTTGCAAATGAAGGACTTAATTCTAAATCACCAATTGTTATATTTGATAATCCATTTTTTACTTCTGTATTTTCTACTGTTGGTTGCTCCTCTTCTTCCTCTTGTTCTTCTTCTCCTTCGCGAGTTACATTTATTGTATATGTTTTTGTTGTTCCATCTTCTGCTGTAACAACAACGTTTAAAGCATTTGCTCCTTTTTGAAGTGTTTTTGTTCCTGTTCCTGATATTGTTGCCTTTGAATGAGCTGCTGTTGCATATACTTCAACACTTTCTACATTTTCCGGTACTGCAACATTATATGTTGTTGTTCCTGGTTTAAATCCTGAAAAATCATTTGGTCTAATTCCTAAATTACTCAAATTAGCATTACTTGACTTTTCTGATGATGTAGAAGTACTTGATGTACTTCCACTTGATGATGAGCTACCAGATGAACTTCCAGAACTTGATTGAGTAACATTTATTGTTACTTGACCTGAAACGGGAGCTCTACTTTCATCAGAATTTGACACATTTCCTGATAAAGTAACTGTATAAGTTCCTGTAGACGATGGTGTAAAAGAATATGTATATGTCTTTGTTCCATTTTCCGCATCATCCGTTGTATCTGCATACCCTTGAGAAAAAGATGCACATGACAAATTAATGTCCCAACTTGCTCCATTAATTGTTGTTGTTATAGTAACACTCTCTCCTAATGTAATTGAAGTTTTGCTTGCTGATATACTAGCAGAAGCTGCCTTTACATCATTTTTATAAACTAAGATTATAAATACTGTTAAAATGAACATCAATAAGATTTTTATTTTTTTTCTCATATTTTTTTCCTTTCATTTATTTTTAAAAAGATGTTATTTTCCCTAATAAATATTTTTTTATCTGCAATAAATCCAGTGAATCTATAACACCATCACTATTAACATCTGCTGCTAATTTCTGTCCATCTAATAATGTTATCTTTCCTAACAAATGTTTTTTCTCTTGCAATAAATCTATGGAGTCTATAACACCATCATTATTTATATCACCTTTTCTTACAGTTGTTGAATTTCCATTATCTGTATTGTTATTTCCACCATTTCCATCATCACCTAATGGTAACAAATATAATTTATATTGTGACTCATAATCATAAGTTTCTCTAGCCACATATCCTTCCTCACCATTTGCTCTTCTTATCTTATCCCAATATGTTCCTGAAACTTTTGATGTTGCTTTTTCAATTCTAGTAACAATTTCTCCACTAGATACTGCACCAATTACTGAACCTGCTGGTGCATTTCTTAAATTCAAACCTGTTGTTGAATTTACTTTTACAATATCACCTGATACAGTTGCACCACTATTTCCATTTGGTCTACTACATGCTGTGCTTGGCATATTTTTATATAATGGAATAACAAATGTATGTGATGAACTAATTGAATTTGTGCTTGAATATGTATTTCTTAATGTTGTTCCTTCACTTTGTGCAGCCATTAAATTTTGCATATATTGATGCCAATATAATCCATTGTAATTATTTTCTACATCAAATTTTTGTAAATATAGTGTATTTTGTCCTTGTTTTATATAACTACTTGCAATAAAGTTAATTCCACCTGTAATTCCTTTTTCTAAAGTATTCCATCCTTGGTTTCTTGCATAATTGATTGCATTTTCTATTACTTCTGGGTCTGAGTTTCCTGTTGCTCCTATATTAAATGGGTTATAATATCCACTTGCTCCAGAAGATGTTGCAGAGCCATCTCTTCCTTGTTCTTGGATTAATCTTGCAATTATATAGTAAGGATTAATTCCTGTATTATTTGCTGAATTTGCAATTTCATTTGCATGTCCTTGTAAAAATGTTCCATTTATCATTGAGTTGATTGCATTTATATCACAACCATTAATCGTTAATTCTTCAAACTGAAAAATATCTGAAGAATTTAATGAATTTCTTGGATCCATCATATATTCAATTGCTGCTTGTGAAGCACATCTCCAACTTCCATATGTATATGAACAAATTGGACAAATCCATTGACCTTGATAATTACTTGTTGCTTGTATCATGTTTCTTGGACCTGAATTATGACCTGTATACTCATTTGCTATCACATCACTCCAATTTAAATCTGTATATAGTACTTTAAAAGTCCAATTTGGATATTGTGATTGTAAACTTTTTATTTTTTCTTTAAATCCTGGGTATAATGATTCATCAATTCCATCTATATCTGAACTAATCCATTGTGAAACAGCATATGTTTTTGTATTAAATAATGATAATACAGTATATGCTAGTAACGTAAAAATTAATATGATTGAAAAAAACTTAACTAAATTTACTTTTTTCATCGTTTCTCTCCTTTTAAATTCTTTCGTTCATCTATTTTTGTTATCTTTTTACAATTTTGTATAATTTTTGACATTTACATTATATCATTAGCATTTTTTTTAGTCAATAAATTCCTCTTTTTTATTTAAAAAGTATCTAGTTATGTCCAACTTGGTATGTTTCCTTGAATGCAAATAGAATCCTATTAGAAAAAATTAAGGAATCTAATAAGATAATCTCAAAACTTTATTCTGAGATTATCTTATTAGATTCCTTAATTTTCTTTATTTAAAATAATCTTAATATATCATTATATGAAACATAAATTGATAATGCTATTAATATGGAAAATCCTAATAGCTGGATATTAATTTCATTTTCTGGTTTCATTGGCTTTTTTCTAATAGCTTCTATAATTAATATCAAAATCTTTCCTCCATCTAAAGCTGGTATTGGTAACAAGTTTGTTACGCCTAAAGATATTGATATTAATGCCATTAGATATACAAATTCCTTAACTCCATTTGTTTTAGAAACCATTTCTCCAATTCCTATAGGTCCTGTCATTTGGTCTATTCCTACATTTCCTGTAAATAATTGTTTTACATTATCTACAATTGAAAATACAAATTCTTTTGTTTCTATTAATCCATAGAAACATCTATTTAAAAACGTATCTGGTGCCAGTTTCATATTAACACCTAAATAGTATGATGAAACAGTATCTGGTGTAAATTCAAGATTGATTTCTGCATTTCCTCTTTTTAATGTTAAATCTATCGGCTCTAATCCTTCTTGTTGTAATACTTCTATAATTTTATTCGTATCTCCATTTGTTTCTTCACCATTAATTTTTATTATAACATCATTTGCTTGTATTCCCTGCTTTTCACTGCTACTTCCTTTTTCTACTGTAATTACTTTACATTTTTCATCTAGATACATGCCTGTTACTTTTGACTTTACTTCTGTAGGTTTTATTTTAATGTCTAAAACTTCTCCATTTCTATCTATCTTTAATAAAAGTTCTTCTCCAGTTGCTTTTTCCATAATGTTATCTAAGTCATATTTATTACTAACTTTTTCTCCATTTATTTCAATAATTTTATCTCCACTTTGAATTCCTATTTGCTCTGCTGCATATTCAGGAATTATTGAATCTACAACATTTGAAATATATACACCTGATGTTGCCATAACAATAAAATATACCATTACCGCAAATATAATATTTACTAATGCTCCTGCTGCACATATAGCTATCCTTTTTGGAATACTTGCTTTAGAAAAAGAATGAACATCCTCTGAACGTTCATCTTCTCCTTCCATACTTACATAACCACCGTAAAGGAATTGCTCTTAATGAATATTTTGTTTCTTTTCCTTGTTTACTCCAAATTCCTGGGCCAAATCCAATAGAGAATTCATTTACTTTAACCTTACAAAGTTTGGCCACTAAAAAGTGACCAAGTTCATGTATCAATATTAAAAATCCTAATAATATAATTATTTTTATAGCAGATATGATAAATGTTATCAATTTCTTCCTCCTATATTAAGATAAATCACATAATGTTCTATACCATTTTTTCATGATATAAGAAAATCAGATTTTTATATCACAAAAAAATATCCCAAAAGGAAACGTCCCTACTTGGACACTATATGAATGTAAATAATATATACGCAAATGGTGCTATGAATATTAAACTATCTATTCTATCTAGCATTCCACCATGTCCTGGAATCAGATTACTATAATCTTTTATATCTACATATCTTTTTATACTAGATGCTGCAAAATCTCCTATTTGACCAATTATGCTTAATACTAATCCAATAATGCCTATTGCTAAATATGAATATGACATTCCCCAAAAGGTATTTGCAACATATGTATATATTAGCATGATAATTATTGCACCTACTGTTCCTGCTATACAACCTTCTATAGATTTTTTGGGACTAATTTTGCTAAATTTATGCTTTCCAAAATATTTTCCAATAAAATATGCAAATATATCTGTTCCCCATGCTGCAAATATAGCATACCATATTAAAATATTTCCATTTTCCATTCCATTTATTTTAGCAAAAAACATTAATAACATAACAACATATAAAATTCCAAAAAACGTATATGCAATATCTTTAAAGCTAGTTTTCATTTCTGTTATAATAACTTGTGTAAATAAAATTAGTAATAATACTGGTATTGCTAATATAGCAGTTGTTAATAAATATTCTTCTGGTATAACATGTATAAGCGCTATACTTATACAGCTGACATATCCAACCCATCTTACTGGTTTTGAAATTTTAGAAATTGCATTAAAATATTCATCCATTGCTAATATTGCTATAATTGCTAAAGCAATATCCACAACATATGCATTTCCAATAATTAGCACAATCACTACTAATGGAAATCCTAATAACCCTGATGTTATTCTTTTTATATCCATATCTACTCCTCTTTTTCTCTTAATTTGCTCCAAATTTTCTTGTTCTTTTTTGAAATTCTACAATAGCATTATCTAAATCATCTTCTGTAAAATCTGGCCAATTTTTATCAATAAATAAAAATTCCGTATATACAAGCTGCCATGGTAAAAAATTACTTAATCTTAATTCTCCACTTGTTCTAATTAACAAATCTGGATCTGGTTCTTCTTTCGTATATAAATTATTTGAAATCATTTCTTCTGTTATGTCTTCTACGTCTATTTTTCCATCTTTTACTTCCTTAGCAATACTTTTTACTGCTCTTATAATTTCATCTCTTCCACCATAATTTAATGCTATATTAAATGTTACCCCTGTGTTATCTTTTGTTCTCTCCATGCAATTTTGAATACTTTTTTGCATTCCTACTGATAGAGCAGAAATATCACCTAATATTTTAACTTTTATATTTTCTGTATCTGCTCTTTTTGCATAATCGTCTAAATAATTTTGTAAAAGTAACATTAGTGCTTTTACCTCATCTTCTGCTCTTTTCCAATTTTCTGTAGAAAATGCATATACAGTTATATATTCTAATCCAATTTTATTGGCATATCTTACTATCTTTTCTAATGTTTTAGCTCCCTCTTTATGTCCAAAACTAGCAGATTTTCCTCTTGCTTTTGCCCACCTTCTATTCCCATCCATGATAATGGCTATATGTCTAGGCATATATTTTTTATCATACATTTTTATTCTCCTTTTACTTATTACGATTTTGTATATATTTAGCTAATTCTATTAAGAATTCTGCTTTTTCTTTATATACCTTAATTTCTTCTATTGCTTCTTTTGTTATTTTCTCCAATTTTTCTTTTGCTCCAATCAATCCGTATTTAGAAACATATGTACATTTTCCTAATTTTTTATCATTTCCAACTGGCTTTCCTAGGACTTTTTCATCTCCCTCTTCTGACAAAATATCATCTTTTATTTGAAATGCTAATCCTATTTTTTCCGCATATGAAGTTAATTTTTCTAAGTCTTCTTGTGACGCATCAGCTAATATCGCTCCCATTCTGACTGATAATATCAATAGAGCCGCTGTTTTATTTTTATGAATATATTCTAAATATTCTTCTGAAATCTGTTTTCCTTCAAATTCTGTGTCTACAAATTCTCCAAGAATCATTTTATCCACAGCTTGCGAAAATTCTTTAACTATCTTGATTTTTTTGGTCATATCTTGATTTACAGAGTTTTCTAATTCTTTACTTATAACAACATATGCATTATTTAATAGTCTATCTCCTGCCAGTATTGCCGTTGCTTCATTAAATTGTTTATGGTTTGTTAGTTTTCCATGTCTAAAATCATCATTATCTATTCCAGGTAAATCATCATGTATTAAAGAAAAATTGTGTACCATTTCAATAGCCACTGCAAATGGCATACATATTTCTATATCTTTTTTAAATAGCTGATATGTAGCCATAACTAATATTGGTCTTAATCGTTTTCCTCCTGCCATTAAACTATATTCCATAGATTGATTTAGAATTTCTTCCGGACACTTATCTTTTTTTATATAATTCTTTAATGCATTATTAATATGTTCTTGGTATTGTTTTAGTTCTTCTTTAAAGTCCATACTTCACATTTGACCTTTCTTTAATTTTCTATCATTATTTCATGAAGAATATAGTAAATTTTAAACACTCATAATCTCTTTTTCTTTTTTAGCTAATATATCATCAATTTCTTCTACACTCTTATCTGTTATTTTTTGTATTTCATTTTCTGCATTTTTTAATTCGTCTTCTGTCATAGTTCCTTCTTTTTGTTCTGCTTTTGCTTCTTCAATCCCATCTCTTCTTACAGCTCTTATAGCAACTTTTGCTTCTTCTGCCATTTTCTTTACATCTTTTACTAATTCTTTTCTTCTCTCTTCATTTAATTCAGGAAAAGCTAGTCTTATGACTTTTCCATCATTATTTGGATTAATTCCAATGTCTGAAGCTAATATTGCTTTTTCAATTTCTTTTAAAACACTCATATCCCATGGTTGTATAACAATTAATCTAGCTTCTGGAACTGAAATTCCAGCTACTTGATTAATTGGTGTTGGTGTTCCATAATAGTCAATTTTTACTTTATTTAATATTGCAGGATTTGCTCTTCCTGCTCTTACTTCTGCTAATTTTTCTGCAAAATTATTAATTGTTTTTCCCATTCTCTCTTTTAAATTTTCATAATCCATAATTATCTCTCCCTTTAAATATTTATTTTGTTTTTTAATAAAATTTTGTAATTTTTTCTACTATCTTTTATGAAACAATAGTTCCTATTTTTTCACCTTTTACTGCTCTTACGATATTTTCTGGATCTGCTATTCCAAAAACTAATAAAGGTATATTATTATCTCTACACATTGCTGTTGCTGTTGAATCCATAACCTTTAAATCTTTATTTAATACATCTAAATATGAAATTTCTTCAAATTTAATTGCATCTGGTTGTATTTTTGGATCTGCAGAATATACTGCATCAATTGCTTTTCCTAAAAGTATAATATCTGCTTTGATTTCTGTTGCTCTAAGTACTGCTGCTGTATCTGTTGTAAAATATGGATGACCTGTACCACAAGCAAATATAACAACTCTTCCTCTATCTAAATGTTTTTCTGCTTTTCTTTGTATAAATGGTTCTGCAATTTCTCTCATCTCGATTGCTGTTTGTACCCTTGAATGAATTCCTCTTGCTTCTAATGCATCTTGCAATGCTAATCCATTCATAGCTGTTGCTAACATTCCCATATAATCAGCTGTTGTTTGTTCCATTTGATGTCCATTTCTTCCTCTCCAGAAGTTTCCTCCTCCAACAACAATCGCAACTTGCACGCCCATATCAATAACTTCTTTAATTTTATCACATATTTTTCCTACTGTTTTAGCATCTACTCCTGTCTTTTGTTCTCCTGCTAATGCTTCTCCACTTAATTTTAATAGTATTCTTTTATATTTTGCCTCTGACAATTTTTCCACTCTCCTTATTATATTATATCAGAGATATTCTATCATATATTTTGAAAAAATACAGTATTTTTACTATATTTTCTTAATTTTTTATTAATGAAATCTCTTTATTTAACAAATTTATCTTACCTAGTTAATACAGCATGGAAGAAAGAAAAAAATTTAACCCAAAAGACTACGACTTTGACAACAATTATCTAGTCAAGGTAGAACTCCTTGGTGAAGAACTTGGAGAAGAGTGGCGGAGTTCTGTAATTAAAGGTACACAACTTTAGCCCTACAAGTTTTACTTGTAGGGCTTTCTTCCTTAAAATATTCAAAATTATTTTAATTGATTCATAACTTCTTCTGCAAAATTCTCTTCTTTTTTCTCGATTCCTTCACCTTTTTCAAATCTTGCAAATTCTACAACTTCTCCATCTTTTTGTTTTAATAA
>CALXBY010000023.1 GCA_944386675.1 uncultured Clostridia bacterium
TATCTTTTATTGTAAAGGCAATAACTGTTCCTAAATCTTTCATATTATTCACCCACCTTTTCTATAAAAATATCATTAAGTGTTGGTTTCTTAATTTCAAACTTATCTACTTCTATATGATTTGTAACTAATTTTTCCAACAATTGGTGAGCTTTTTCTTCAGAATCAATTTTAATAGAATATTCATTATTTTTAGAAAACTCTATCTCCATATTAAATTCTTTAATATATTCATCTATATTTTTATTGCTTGACAATTCTAACCTGTTTGCTTTATATCCTTCTTTAATTTCTTTTAAGTTCCCTTTTAATACAGTTTTTCCTTTGTTTAATATCAAAATATCTGTACAGAATTCCTCAATAGATGCCATTTGATGACTAGACATGATAATATATTTTCCCATCTTTACTAAATCAATAATAACATTTTTCAAAATTTCTGTGTTAACAGGGTCTAGACCACTGAATGGTTCGTCTAACACAATCAACTCTGGGTCGTGAATAATAGCTGTCATAAACTGAATCTTTTGTTGATTACCTTTTGACAACTTTTCAGCTGGCATTGGTATATATTCTTCTACTTTTAATACTTTTGCCCATTTTTTTATAGCCTCATCTGCATCTTTTCTGCTCATACCTTTTAACTTTGCAAAATACATCAATTGGTCATATATTTTTGTTTTAGGATACACACCTCTTTCTTCTGGTAAATATCCAAAATTTACACTTTTTCTTTCAACCTTTTTTCCATTCCAGGTAATTTCACCTGTATCTTTTTTTATAATTCCAAGAAGCATTCTAATAGTTGTTGTTTTACCAGCACCATTTGTACCAAGCAAACCAAATACACCAGGTTTATCTACTTCAAATGAAATATTATCTACAGCTTGTTTACCAACAAACTTCTTAGAAACATTTTCAAGTTTTAATCCCATCTCTTATCCTCCTTTAGGGACGTGCCAAATCGTTCCAAAATGAAACCAAAAGGGACACACCCATTCTTTATTCTTATGTATTATAATATTTAACTGTTTCTTTTACAATACTTTTTATGACAAATTAAGAATTTTTGTCGTAAATATATCTCTATTTTCCTTATGTAAATTATTATATGGCTAAAATGCTATCCATCATCTTTTTGGTATCTGGTAATTGTTGCTTTTGATATATTCAATATATCTGTTAAAATTTTATAAGATATGTTTGTTTTTTTTCTTATATATTGTACAAGTTTTTTAATTTCTTCTACATCTTTAGCTATTATTATATCATGTTGTTTTTCATAGTTTCTTATCAATTCTTTAATAAATATTTTTTTATCTTCTGAAGTATCTAAAAAATTTGCTTCTGCTATTAATTTTTCATCATTAACCTCTGGAAATTGAATCGAATGATTAATTTTTTGATAAATTTCATCTAATATATTATTTGATTTTTCTTTTTCTTTAAAATCTTGGAAATTCGAATAACTATATTCTTCTGGATTTAAAACTAAATTGGCTCTTACAGGATTATTAAAAATATATCTGATACAATTCATTAATTGTCTTTCACTTAATATTGGCTGACTCTTATATCGATTTCTAAAAACAATTCCTACTCTTTCATTTATATAATTATAATACATTGCAAATTGTTCATTAATGCTTTTCATGAATAGACTCATATTCTTTATATCCTCAGTATATAACAATATATGTGCATGATTATCCATAATAGTAAATACAATTAAGTTTATATTAAATTTGTTAGATTCTTTTTGCAATAATTCCATATATTTCTTTTTGCATCTGTTTTCTTCAAAAATATATTCTTTGTTTATTCCTTGTGTCATATTATGAAAAAAAGAAGTTTCTATTTGATTTCGTGCTACTCTAGGCATAGATAAAATTCTCCTTTGAAATAAAAAATTTGATAAAATTAATAATTGATTTATCTTAATTAACTTTGTATATATTATTACATTTTTTTCCATTTGCCAAATATATTTTTTCTCTTATTTAAATATCCTTTTAAAAATATAATTAAAATATTATTCTATCTTTTAACTTATGTAAATTCCCATTTTTACAGATTAGAAAAGAAGTATTAATTTTGTCTATCATTAATACCCCTTTTCCATTATTACTTTTTATTTATAAAGTTCTTAAGGTGTGTCCCTTTTGGTCTCATTTTGAAACGATTTGGCACGTCCCCAATTTCAAATTTTCTCCATTGATGTTTGTGTCTGTGTAGTTTCTTCCTTCTTCGTCGTAGAAGATGTTGTCTGCTAATGTGTCATGTTTAATTGTCTCTTCGTATTTCTTGATGATAGCTTCTATTTTTTCGTTTCCTGCTACATATAGATTAATTCTGTCTAATACTTCAAATCCACTGTCTTTTCTCATGTTTTGTACTTTTGATAGTACTTCTCTTAGGATTCCTTCTTCTGCTAGTTCTGGTGTGATAGTTGTGTCTAATACAACACCAATTTCTCCTTCTCCACTGAATGCAAATCCGTCTTTTCCTTGCATTGTTACAAGTAAGTTTTCTGCGTTTAATCCAATTTGTGTGTCATCGATTTCAATGTATTCTGTGCCTCCGTTTTTTACGGTGTTTGCTAAGTCCATTTGATTTTTCTTTGCAATTTCTTCTCTAATTCTAGGAATTAGTTTACCATACTCTTTTCCTAATACTGGCAAGTTTGGTTTAATTTCGAAATTTACATATTCAGACATTTCTGCTCCCAATTTTACTTCTTTAACATTTAATTCTTCTTTTACAATGTCTGCATAATATTCTGGAAGTGTGTCAATTGAGATTAACATTTCTGATAATGGTTGTCTGTTTTTGATGTTTACAGAGTTTCTTGCACTTCTTCCTAGTTTTACAATTTTATATGCTAAGTCCATTTCTTTTTCTAAGTTTTTATCGATTACTTTTTCGTCTACTTCTGGCCATGAGCATAAATGAATACTTTCAGGTGCTGTTTTATCTAAGTTAACAACTAAGTTTTGATAGATTTCTTCTGTCATGAATGGTACAAATGGTGCTGATACTTTGCATAAGTCTACTAATACTTTATATAGTGTTACATATGCTCCGATTTTTTCATCGTTTAATCCTTGATTCCAGAATCTTTCTCTGTTTCTTCTAACATACCAGTTTGATAAACTGTCTGTAAATTCTTCTATTTCTAATGCTGCTCCTGTGATGTCATAAGTATCTAGTTTATTATCTACATCTTTGATTAATGTATTTAATTTTGAAATAATCCATTTATCCATTACATTTGTCACTTTGAAGTCTTTATATTTTAGTGGATTGAATTGGTCAATTTCTGCATATAACACATAGAATGAATAAACATTCCATAATGTACTTAAAAATCCTCTTTGTGTTTCTTTTACATTGTCTAATCCTAATCTTGTTGGTAACCATGGGCTACTGCATGTATAGAAATGCCATCTTGTTGCATCCGCTCCTACTGTATTTAGTAATTCCATTGGGTCTACACCATTTCCTTTTGATTTAGACATTTTTTGTCCTTTTTCATCTAGAACATGACCTAAAACCACACAGTTTTCAAATGGTGTTCTGTTAAATAGTGCTGTTCCTATTGCTGTTAATGTGTAGAACCATCCTCTTGTTTGGTCAACTGCTTCTGAGATAAATCCAGCTGGGAAGTTGTTGTCAAACATTTCTTTATTTTCAAATGGATAATGCCATTGTGCAAAAGGCATTGAACCTGAGTCAAACCAGCAGTCAATAACTTCTTTTGCTCTATGCATTTTTTTACCACATTTTGGACATTTTAGATATACATTATCAATATATGGTTTATGAAGTTCTATATCTTCTGGTACATTAATTCCTTTTTCTTTCAATTCTTGAATTGAACCAATACATTCTCTATGTCCACAGTTTTCATCCTCACAAGTCCAGATTGGTAGTGGTGTTCCCCAATATCTATCTCTTGAGATTCCCCAGTCGATAACATTTTCTAGGAATTTTCCAAATCTTCCTGTCTTAATTGTCTCTGGATACCAGTTTACTTTGCTATTGTTTTCAACTAATTCATCTCTTAGTTTACTCATAGCAACAAACCAACTTTCTTTTGGATAATATAGAAGTGGTGTGTCACATCTCCAGCAATGTGGATATGAGTGCATATGTTTTTCTTTGCTAAATAATTTGTTTTCTTGTTTTAACCATTTACAAATATCTTCATTACAATCTCTTACAAATCTTCCAGCCCATGGCTCTACTTCTTTTACGAATTTTCCTTCTTTATCTACTAAATTGATAAAAGTAATACCATTTTGTTTTGCAACAAAACTATCATCTTCACCATAAGCAGGTGCAATATGAACAATACCTGTACCATCTGTTAATGTGACATAATCTCCATGGATAACTTCAAATGCTTTTCCTTCTACTTCTCCAAATGGCATTAATCTTTCATATTTTGTTCCTAATAATTCTTCACCTTTAAATGTTTTTACAACATCATATGGTGTTTCTTTTAATACAGTTTCTAGTAAATCTTTTGCCAAGATATAATTTTCATATACTGGTTCATCATCTGTTCCAATATTTGCTTTTACTTCAGCATATTCATATGATTTGTTAACACAAAGTGCTAAGTTTGATGGTAATGTCCATGGTGTTGTTGTCCATGCTAAGATGTATGTGTTTTTATCAAATTTTTGTCCATCAGCTACTTTAAATTTAGCAATACATGTTAAATCTTTAACATCTTTATATCCTTGTGCTACCTCATGTGATGATAGGGCTGTTCCACATCTTGGACAATATGGCATAACTTTATGACCTTCATAAAGCAATCCTTTTTCCCACATTTGTTTTAATGCCCACCATACAGATTCAATATATTCATTATGATATGTTACATATGGATGTTCCATATCTACCCAAAATCCAACTTTGTTGGTCATTTCTTCCCATAAGTGAACATATTCAAATACACTTTCTTTACATTGTTTTACGAATTTTTCAACACCATATTCTTCAATTTGTTGTTTTCCTGAAATTCCTAATTTTTTCTCAATTTCTAGTTCTACTGGTAACCCATGTGTGTCCCATCCAGCTTTTCTGATAACTCTGTATCCTTTCATTACTTTATATCTAGGAATTAAATCTTTCATAACTCTTGTTTCAATATGTCCTACATGTGGTTTTCCATTTGCTGTTGGAGGTCCATCATAAAATGTAAAATATCGTTTTCCTTCATTTCCATTAAGGCTTTTCTTTATGATGTCTTTATCCTTCCACATTTTGGCAACATCATTTTCCATTCCGACAAAACCATTTTGCAATTCTACTTTTTTGTACATACAAATTCCTCCCTTTTTATATTTTTTATGTTTTTAAAATTATAAACTCTAATTAATGTGCAGGATGCTTAATTTTCATTTGTTTTAACCAAAAAAAGCTATTTACATCCTATACACTTTAGGACGAAATAGCTTTACTTTCCGCGGTACCACCTATTTTAATCAATTTAATTATTCCTATTTTTGTGTTTGCTTTATCAGGAATTTCATATATTTGTCAAACACAAAATACAAATTTTATAAATTAATTCTCTTAATTTATCTTTAACGCAGATTTACGACTAAGCTTACTAGAAATTCGGCTTAATAACCGTCTTCGGTGATAATAAATAGCTTTTACTTTCCAAATTCTCAGCTACCTTTGGTTCTCTTTAAGATATTACACCATTTATTGTGTCCGGACCATTGTCTTTATTCTATTATTTTTCATTAATTGTTTATTATTATATCATGTTTTTCCCATTTTTCAAGTAAATTTAATTATTTTTATAACTTTTTTTGTGTTTTTTATTCTATAATTCGTTATTTTTCTTCTACTTTTGTGATTTTTACATTATTCTCTAAAGATACAACTATTCTAATACCACATTCATATGCATCTTTATTTCCAATACTTCCACTATTATTTATACGTCTTAACTCACCAGTATTTTTCTTATTAGGTGTTGCTAACCAATAATATACACTTGTATCTTCTGTATACTCAAATTGGGTTAGCTTTTTTACATAGAATAATCCTTCTGCAGCATCTGCTTCATCTATTGCTTTTGTACTATCCTCTTCTTCGCTTCTTGCTATATTTAATTCTGATAATGTCAAAATATGTGCTTCTTTTGCCCCTTCTTTTAAGAAGGCATTCTCACTTAATACTTCTGTATTTTCTCCATTTATAGATAGATATTTCCCTTCGTTTTCGTTAATTCCTTGATTTATTTGTTCTACTTTATTAAATTTTATTTTATTAAAATTATACCACATTCCCGCAGCTGCATAGATACTTTCATCATCAACTGAATTTGATAAATCAAATAATTCCAAATATTTATTTCTTTGTTCACTATTTCCTGCCCATTTTCCTAATGTTCCTGCTTCATTCCTTTCTAATTCTTTTATTGTATTAAATGAATAATTTAATTCTGCTGGAATACCTGTAGAAATTAATTTCACTCCATTGAATGTACCATCACCATTGCTTTCGCCTTTATCTAATACTCTCCAACCATTTTGCGCCGTAAATTCATATCCTGTATTTACATCTGTATAATTTACATCATATTGTATATAATCTCCTATTTCAATTTCTGTTGTAATTATTGGTGGTTCCTCAGGCTCTTCAGGTTTTTCTGTTTCTTCTTTTTCTCCCAGTGTTCCATCTTTATTTATTATATAACTATATTTGTCATTTACAGTTACTTTTAGTGGATAACTAGAATCTGATATTTCTTCTGGAACACCTGCTATGTTTTCAATCTTATTTAAGTTATTTTTTATGCTTTCATTTTGCAAAGATCCATCTATTCCTATACTATTTCTAATCGCCAATTCTATTTTTTCATCTATATACATTTTTTCACTATTCTCTTTTGCTTCTGTTGATTTATTTATAATTCCATTATCTCCCATTAATGTTGATATTGTTATTCCTGCAAGTAGTAACAATATAATAATTGTTATAACCAAGACAATCAATGTAATTCCTTCGTTTTTTTCATAAACACTCTCCACCTTTAATCTTCTTTTGCTTTTAACTCAAATATACTATATCGTTTTCACCATATTTTGTCAATCATAATATTTTTTCATAAAAAAACAACATAAATTATTTTATGTTGTTTTTCTCTTATTTATACACCAACAGTTGAAAAACCATTATCAACGTGAATGATTTCTCCAGTAATTGCACTTGACATATTGCTAAATAAAAATGCTGTAGCATCTCCTACTTGATTAATTGTAACATTTCTATGTAATGGAGCTCTTTCTTCTACAATATCTTGGATTGAACCAAAATCTTTGATTCCTTTTGCTGATAAAGTTTTAATTGGTCCTGCTGAAATTCCATTAATTCTATATCCGTCTTTTCCTAAATCTTTTGCTAAATATCTAATACTTGCTTCTAATGCTGCTTTTGCAACTCCCATAACATTATATCCTTCAATTACTTTTTCTGAACCATAATATGTGTAAGCTACAATACTTGCACCTTCATTTAGCATTTCTTTTTCTCTTGCCATTCTAGCAATAGCAACTAATGAATAGCTACTTACATCTTGTGCATGTGCATAACCATCTCTTGATGTAAGAATGAAATCATTTCTTAAGTCTTCTGTATTAGCATGTGCAATTGCATGTAATAATCCATCTATTTTTCCATGGTCTTTTTTAATTTCTTCTAAACAATTGTCAATATCTTCATCTAAACTTACATTATTACAAACATATACACTTGCTTTTGGCATATCTTTTATTAAATCTTTTACTTTTTCTACACTATCTGCTGAACATGTACATATAACTTCTGCACCTTGCTCATAAGCTGATTGTGCTGCTCCCCATGCAATACTCCATTTATTTCTAACTCCCATAATTACTACTTTTTTACCTTCTAATAACATTTTTTATTCCTCCTTAATTTTTTTACTTTAGGGACAGTCTTTAAAGTTCATTTTGTTATGCCTTAAAGACGTTCCCTTATAATTTATTTTTTATTTTAATAATTATTTTATTCTAACACATTGTTCTAAATTTTTCATATCTATTTTCTAGCAATTCTTTTTTAGAATATGTGCTTAATTCTTTCAAGCTTTTTTCAATATATGTTCTTAATTCTTTTATTACGTCATCAAACGCTTCTCCTGCACCACCTTCTGGCTCTTTTATGATTTTGTCAATGACACCAAAAGATTTTAAATCTTTTGCAGTTGCTTTCATATCTTCTGCTGCTTCCTTAGCTTTAGTAGAATCTTTGTATAAAATACTTGCAAATCCTTCTGGAGATAATATAGAATATATCGCATTTTCTAACATAACAATTCTATCTCCAACAGCAATTGCTAATGCTCCTCCACTAGATCCTTCTCCAATAACAATACAAATAATTGGTACTTCTAGTTTTGACATTTCAAATAAATTTTTAGCAATTGCTTCTCCTTGACCTCTTTCTTCTGCTCCCATTCCTGGATATGCTCCAGGTGTATCAATAAATGTAATAATTGGTCTATTAAACTTTTCTGCTTGTTTCATTAATCTTAATGCTTTTCTATAGCCTTCTGGATTTGGCATTCCAAAATTTCTTTCCATATTTTCTTTTGCCTTTTTTCCTTTTTGCTCTCCAATGACTGTTATGGGCATTCCTTCAAATGTTGCAATTCCTCCGACAATTGCTTTATCATCTCCAAAATTTCTATCACCATGTAATTCAATAAAATCATCAAATAATTCATGGATATAATCTAAAGCTTTTGGTCTGTCGACTTTTCTTGCTAACATTACTCTATCCCATGCTGTTATTTTCGCCATGTTTCTTCCCTCCTAAAGTTGCCAAAGGGGACGTGCCATTTTGGCAACTTTTCTTATAATTATTAAATCATATTTTATTAAAATTATATATTATATCTTAAGCGGTTTTTGTTGGGGACCGGCACGCTATTATACTGTTATAAAATTAACAAAAATATAAATATAATTTTGATACATTTTTTAGGTTGCCAAAATGCTCTGTCCCTCTTGGCAACTTTAACAACTTATTTATGTAATCGTATTAATTTTGCAATTGTTGATTTCATATCTTTTCTTTCTACTATTTTATCAATAAATCCATGTTCTAACAAAAATTCTGAACTCTGGAATCCTTCTGGTAATTTTTGTTTAATTGTTTGCTCTATAACTCTTGGTCCTGCAAACCCAATTAATGCATGTGGTTCTGCTAAAATAATGTCTCCCAAACTTGCAAAACTTGCTGTTACACCACCAGTTGTTGGGTCTGTTAATACAGAAATATATAATTGTCCTGCTTTATCTAATTTTGTAAGTGCACTTGCAGTTTTTGCCATTTGCATCAAAGATATAATACCTTCTTGCATTCTAGCCCCACCTGACACACTAAATATGACTAATGGTAATTTCTTTTTTGCAGCTGTTTCAATTGCTAAAGTAATTCTTTCTCCTACTGCCGAACCCATACTTCCCATTAAGAAGTTTCCATCCATTACTGCAAGAACTGCTTTTTCTCCTTCTATCTCACATATACCACATTTTACAGCTTCTTCTATTTTTGTTTTTTCTTTTAACATTTCTACTTTTTTCATATAGCCTTTAAAATTTAGTGGATCTTTTGTTACAATATCTCCACCAATTTCTTTAAAAGTACCTTCATCCGCAATTTGCTTGATTCTTCTTCTTGATGATAATCTAAAATGCTTTCCACAATTTGGACATACACTTAAATTTTGATGCAAGTCTTCTTTGTAAATGATTTCTTTACATTTATCACATTTCACCCATTTACCAATCATCATATCTGAAGCTTTTTCATTTTTTACTCTTTTTTCTTCTTTTTCATTTACTTTTTTTACTTTATCGATTACCAAGGTTTTTTCCCTCCTTCATATCTTTGTTATTATATATGTATTTTAAATTTATTTCAACTAGTATAAGTAGTCGAAAAAGAAATTAGCAAATCATTAATTGCTAATTTCCTTTTTCCTACATATTAAATTCTTTTTTGATGAATGATGTATCATAATTATTGGTTTTAAAGTTTTCATTTTCTAATATTTTTAACAAGAAATCTATATTTGTTGTGATTCCTTCTACAACAAATTCTGCTACAGCACTTTTCATTTTTGCAATAGATTCTTCTCTTGTTTTTCCATGTACAATTAATTTAGCAAGCATTGAATCATATGTAGGTGGAACTGTATATCCACTATAAATGGCTGTATCTACTCTAACACCATTTCCCCCAGGCACATGTAATCCTGTTATAGTTCCTGGACATGGCATAAAGTTCTTATCTGGATTTTCTGCATTTATTCTTACTTCCATAGAATGTCCTTCAAATTTGATGTCTTTTTGTTTGTATTTAAGTTTTTCTCCACTTGCAATTCTGATTTGTTCTTTAATAATGTCTACGCCTGTTACCATTTCTGTTACAGGGTGCTCTACTTGTACTCTTGTGTTCATTTCCATAAAATAGAATTCTTTATTTTTATCTACTAAAAATTCTATTGTTCCTGCATTTGAATATCCGATTTCTTTTACTGCTTTTACAGCAACTTCTCCCATTTTGTTTCTTGTTTTTTCATCTAATATACCACTTGGTGTTTCTTCTAATACTTTTTGATTTCTTCTTTGAACTGAACAATCTCTTTCTCCTAAATGTATACAGTTTCCATGCTCATCAGCTAAGATTTGAATTTCAACATGTCTTGGATTTTCAACAAATTTTTCTAAGTATAAACTATCATCATTAAAAGCTACTTTTGCCTCTTGTTTTACAATATCATATTCTTTTTCTAACTCTTCTTGAGAATAAGCTATTCTGATACCTCTTCCGCCACCTCCGGCTGATGCTTTCAACATAACAGGATATTTAATTTCTTCTGCTAATTTAACAGCCTGTGTTTTAGAATAAATTAACCCCTCTGAACCAGGAACAACTGGAACGCCAGCTCTTTTCATGGTTTCTTTTGCTTTTGATTTATTTCCCAATAATTCGATTAATTTATAATCTGGTCCTATGAATTTTATTCCCATTTCTTGACATATTTTTGCAAAGTTTGGATTTTCTGATAGAAATCCAAATCCTGGATGGATACTATCTGCTCCTGTTAAACATGCTGCTTCTAATATGGCCTTTACATTTAAATAACTTTTATTAGATGGTGCTGGACCTACACAAATTGCTTCATCTGCTAATTGTACATGTAATGCATTTTTGTCTGCTTCTGAGTAAATTGCAACTGTTCTAATCCCCATTTCTCTACATGCTCTTATGATTCTTACTGCAATTTCTCCTCTGTTGGCAATTAATACTTTTCTTAACATTTATTTTTCCTCCTTATAGAAGTTTCCTACCATATGAAAAAGACAGTTTATTTACTGTCTTTTTATTGTATAATATTATATATTTTTTTTGATTTTTTTTCAAGCTAGGATGGGTGGTCAGAAATTTTTTAAAATTGTATGAACTCCTATTTTGTAGATATATGTATATTTTCAATTTCAGCTTGTAATTCTCTAGAAATAATATTTTGTATTTGTGCAACTTCTTCTTGCTTTAACTCTTGTACGCCAATAATCACACTGATGCTTTCCCCATTTACAAAAATCACATTTTTATCAAACCCCTTTGTGCTAATTAAATTTTCGCATATCATAATACTATTTTTTATATCATTAATTTTTTTAATTTCCTCTGTTGCACTTTGTTTTTGTGTTTCTAAAGTATTATTGCTATTTAATACATTTTCATAACTTTCAATCATTTGGGAATACATCGTATCTCTTTCTAATTTGGATTTTGTAAAGTACTCATCATTTGTAGCACTTGCATTTACTTCAGTAGATGTCTTGTTTTCATTTGACGCATTTGCATTCGAGTCTACATTTGTTTCCATTTCTGTAGAATCTGTAGAAGTTGTAGTATTTTCCGAATTCATTGTATTATTTGCAAGATTTTCGTCTGTTACATTTTCCACAACATCATTACTACTAACCAATGTAGCATCACCAACATCTGCAATTTGCATATCATCATTTGCTTCCATTTCCATTACCGTTTGTGCTGAAACTTGCTCGTTTGTGTTTGTCGTATAATTTAAATATCCAGCAGTAACTAGCATTAGCGCAATCACATAAATAATTACTTGATTTTTCTTTAATAATCCTTTTGCTATTTTCATTGAAAATCCTTCCTTTCTTCTTTAAACTATTATCCAATCATTTTTTATATCCAATAAAAACGTTTTTATCTAAGCATCTTTATTTACTAAAATATAGGTCTGTCCCTTTTGGACAAAAATTGTCCATTTTGGCACGTCCCCAAATGTTCAATTCATTTCAAAGACTTGGATTTTGTGTGTTGCAAGTCCTGTTACTGCTTCGACTGCTTGGATGATGCTTGTTTTTACATCTGCATTTCCTGCTCCTTTTGCTGTGATAATGGCTCCTTCTATTTTTGGTTCTATTACTTTTTGTGTAATTGGTGTTTTTTCTCCATCATTTTGTTCATAAATGATTTCTTTTTGTGCGTCTGATTCTTGTATCGTTCTTGTTCCTCCTGATGTATCTGTTTCTTGGGTGTTACTGGTTTTGGTATTTTCATTATACATAGGAATAATTTCACTAGATTCCGAATAATTGATAAATACATTTACTTCTCCTACACCTTGGATTTTG
The DNA here is from genome assembly GCA_944386675.1 of uncultured Clostridia bacterium. GTDB lineage: Bacteria > Bacillota > Clostridia > TANB77 > CAG-508 > CAG-269. The sequence continues at coordinate 12,738 of CALXBY010000023.1, forward strand.
GATAATATATCTTCTAATTTTATCTCTAATTCATTTGTACTTTCACTTGATACTGTAATTGTATTTGTATTTTCTTTTGCTAATTGTTTTGAGCTTGTATTTTGTACCTCTTCTTTGCTACTTGCTTTATCTCCATTCCAAATTATATTAATAATTACAATTGTTATAATTAATATGATTACGAAAAAAACAAGATTTTCTATTCTCTTTTTATTATTTGTATTTCCATCTTCAGGATTGATTAATCCTTTTAATTTATCTTTAAACATGTTTCCTCAACTCCATATTCTTCTTTTAAGAATTTTTTTATCTTTTGAATATCTTGCGCATTTAAATTTTTTGCATCATTGTTTTCATTCTCGCTTTGATTTTGGCTTTCGTCTTTCCCTCCAATCTCTCCTATGGTTGTGTTTACCGGTTTTATTTTTTGTATTTCATTTACTAATTTGTCTTCTATCGTTTGTTCTTTTTCTTCTGTTTGCTGATTTTCCGTTTTTTCAATAGTTAACTCGATTTGTTCTATATAATTTTCCTCATTTTTACTAGATAATGTTGCATATACATTACAAGTCGTAACTTTATATCCTAATTCATTTATCTTTTTGGTTATGTCTTTTTCTAATTCTTCTATATACATATCCTCTATTCTACTATTGATAGAAGATTGATTCATACTGCTTTGATTGGTTATATAATTACTATATTCATTAAAATCATATGTACTTACATCTAATATATCTTTATTTTTTATAAATGGTGATATGATATTAAATATAATATACAGTCCAAATACCATTCTTACATACTTTTTGGTTTTATTATTTGGTAATATCATTTCTAATATAGATATTACAATAATTGCTAATCCTAGGCTCTTTGCCCAACTACTTAAAAATTCTATCATAACTTCCCCTTATCGATACATCATTCCTGTGTTAGATATTTTGACAACCAATGCTGTTCCAATAATTAGCATGACAGAAATAGAACATAATATGGCTAAAAATATTTTATAGACATCTCCTATCTGGTCTAACAAGCTCGTAATGTTTTTTTCTGCTATTGGCTCACAAATGGCCGACATAACTTTATATGCTATGGTCAGTATTCCCAATTTTATAATTGGTATAATACATATTCCTATAACAATAACAACTCCTATTATTCCTACTGCATTTTTTAGAATAAGTCCACATCCTAAAACAGTATCTACTGCATCTCCTAATATTTTTCCTACTACAGGAATTGCAGAACTAACAACCGCTTTGGTGGTTTTTGCTGTTATTCCATCTACACTACTAGATAGTGTTCCTTCTAATGAAACCACTCCTACAAAAATAGTAAGTACAATTCCAAAGAACCATACAACTCCTGATTTTAAGAACTTTGATAATTTGTCTATTTGAACATTATCTGAAATTTTAGATATTACAATAAGACTTATAAATACTAATACAATTGGAATTATAATATTTTGTATGATATTTCCTATGAAATTTATCAAGAATAATATAACCGGTTCTAGAACGCCACTTGTCGTAATACTTCCGGTGTATATCATAAGTGAAATTAGTAAAGGTATTAATATATTTATAAATCCTACCAAATTATTACAAGTGTCTTTTACAATATGAACAATATCTGAAAAATTCATCATTACAATACTTACAATCAATATGTATTGTACATAGTAAATGAGTTTAGATATATTGTCATTTTCTAAGCTTTCACTTACAGATTTCAATATACTGTGTATAATAACAATTGCTAGTATACTTCCTAATACAGTTAATGATTCTATTAGTTCTCCTCCTAATAAGCCTAGTACTTTCTTAAATAGTGTTTGATTATCTACCTCTCCTTTTATAGCTTCTTCAAGTATTTGATTTATATCTATACCTTCAAAAAACTCACCTGTATATGCATCTGCTTCTTCTATAAACTCACTAATTCCAAGTTCTTCTTGTTGCTCCTTAAGTGTTTCTTCTTCATTAGCCAGCGAAATTGGGCTCATTACATTTATACAAATCATCATGATTATACATATATAAAATACTTTTTTCATTTTTCCCTCTTTATCTTTCGTCTATATTTTAGTGAACTTAAATTTTCTTTAATGCTTGTCTATTTTAATATATCCAATCTTATGCAAATTCACTTTTATTAATAATCATGGTAAAACATTTAATATAATCTCTAGCAGACTTGATATAATTGGTATTGACATAGATATGATAATAATTTTACTTCCCAATTCTATTTTACTTGCAATAGCTCCTTCTCCTGAATCTTTACATATGCTTACTGCAAATTCTGAAAGAAATGCAATTCCAGTTATCTTTATTAATAAAATTAGAAACTGATTATTAATATTGGCTTTCCCCGCAATTGATTGAATTAAATTTATAATACCTGCTAATTGGTCTACTAATAGTAATAATATAAGTGCTCCTGTTAATAAACTAATATATATGACAAATTCTGGTTTATATTGTTTCAATAATATGATAATGATTAATGCAATTAATCCAATTCCTATAATTCTAACAATTTCCATTGGCATATCCTCTTTAAACTTTACAACCCAAATATGGTTCTCACAGTATCAAATAATTCACTAATTTCTTTTATAACCATTGTTAGAACAATTACTAGACCTGCTAGTGTTGTCATCATCGCTTGGTCTTCTCTTCCTGCTCTAACTAATACTTGATGTAAAACAGCTACTAAGATTCCTATTGCTGCTATTTTAAATAACAAATTAATATCCATACTTAGCTTCTCCTTTAAATTAAAATGATGACAATTGCAAGTCCAATTGTTGTTCCTAGTTTGCTATATAATTTTTCATTTTTATTTTTTTCCTCTCCGTGCTTCTTTTATTTGCTTTTCTAAAAATTCACCGTGTAATTTCTATCTGACTAATTTGTCCTTCTACATCTGTTTGTCCAAGCATTTTAGAAAGCATTAATAATACGTTTATATCTTCTTTTGTTAAATTCGTTTCACTTGTCTTAACTGCTTTCTCCCAAGCTTCTCCGGCACTCAATATAGCCATATTTTCTTTAGCTTTTTTAAATATTGCTCCGATATTTTCCTTGGATTTATTGGCTATTTCCTCAAATATTTCGGGAATTGGTTCATATGTAAATTTAATTTTTGATTTAAAAACATTTAGAATATTTTTTAGTTCTTCCAATTCTTCTAGTCGATATGCATATTTTTTAGAAATACACTTTCCTATTAAACTTGATGTTATAAATATCAATAATAATACAAGATATTTGAATATTTGCATAAAATACACCTTGTCCCTTTATTTCATTTTTAGTTTTTCTATATTATATTCACCTCTTCTTCTTTTAGAACTATATAAAAATGATTTTTTCAATTATTTTACTTTCTATCAATTTTTTTATTTGCATATTTGCATGAATATCTTCTATGGTTTTTCCATGCATTGTAAATATTCCTTTTACTCCAGATACCATTGCTTCTTTTATTGCTTGTATATCTTCTTCTCCACCAATTTCATCACAAGCAATAATTTCTGGTGCCATTGTTCTTACTAATATTTTTATCCCTTTTGCTTTTGAAACATTATCAATAATATCTGTTCTAATTCCCACATCATTTTGTGGCACTCCTCTATACATTGCTGCAATCTCTCCTCTTTCATCAACCACCCCACATGTTTTTCCTTTGAAATTGATTTCGTTAATTCCATTACTCAATTTTCTAATTAAATCTCGTAGTATCGTTGTTTTTCCTTTTCCTGGAGGTGAAACAATTAATGTATTAAATATTGTCTGGTTTTGGGTATCTACTACTTGTCCAATAATTCTGTTACTACAATTTAATACTTCTCTTGCTATCCTAAAGTTTAAGCTTGTTATATATTTTATATTTATAATTTCTCCATTTTCTACGACTGTTGTTCCCGTTATTCCAACTCTATGTCCACCTTTTATTGTGATAAATCCTTCACATATTTGTTTTTTATATGCATAAATTGAATTTTCACATAATCTTTCGACAATTTGTAATATCTCATTTTGTGTAATTTTATATTCTACTAGAATTTCACTATCCCTTAATTTTAAAATGAGTGGTCTATCTACTCGAATTCTAATTTCTTGCAATTCATTTTTTATTTTATTATTTGAGATAATCGTATTGTATAAAATATTTGATAAATTCATTGGAAAATATTTAACGATTTCTAATAATTTCTCCATATTTACTTTCATTCCTTTCCAAGACACAAATCTCCTTTTCTATATATATGCTATTTCACTTACTTTATGCTAATTTCTTATTTAAGGACAAATCTCGCTTCGCGAGAACTTCTCTCTACTTTACTAATGTAACTATATATATTTAAGTTCTTAAAGAAGCGTAAAGATTTGTCGACGCGAAAAATTGCGTAGCAATTTTTCTGTGCAACTTTGTTTTTTTGTTGAATAGGAAAAACTTGATTTCCTATTCAACAAAAAAATAAGACTCCATGTTTTTATCATGAAATCTTATCTTTTTTTCTGAGGTCTGTCCCTTTTGGACAAAAATTGTCCCTTTTGGCACGTCCCTAACGTTTATTGATAACAGCTCTATAAATAAGTCCTGTATTACTATCTTTTTCAAATTCTACTCTATAGGCGTCTTCTACATTAATATTACTTTTTAGAAATGTAATATTTTGTTCTGTAACCTCATATTCTTCTCCATCCATATTAATTTCTTCTATTTTATTGTTGCTTTCTGTTTCATTATTATTTTGTATCGTAGTTAATAGTCCTTTTACAGTTGCTCCTTTTGTATTTGTACTTTCATATAATTCAAATTTTGCGTTAAATGCATTTACCTCTTCTTCATTTATCTGTGCAGTTGTTCCTCCTAAGAATAATACAGTTGGTATTACATATTGAATTGGATTTTCATCTTCAGATACCCCTAATTCTTCCATATGTACTTGATTTACTTGTACTAATCTTTCTTGGATTGAAGTCATTAAATTTGTTACATATGCATCATCTTTATCATTTAATATTACAGCATTATCTTCTGTTAAATCTTCTATACTCACACTGTCTTTAAATTGTACATTGTTTACAATTGTATATTTATAGTGAATTGTTTTTTCTTGTGTACTATTATTGGTGCCATTATCTGAGCTTTCTTCTGCTGTATTCGTTTCTGGTTTTTCAATAATTTCTCCTGCATTATTTATAACAAATTTATCTCCTGTACTGATATATGTAATACTAAATTCCGTATCACTTTCTTTTTCCAATCTCATATCTGTATAAGATTCATCTTCTCCTGAAGATAATTTTTGCTCTATGTCTGTATCACTAATTTGTGTATAGTCTTGTCCATTTGCTACTTTTTCTGTTACAATGTCTGATATTAAGAATTTTATTATTTCTTCTTCTTCCATAACCTTAGTACTGTCTTGTGCTTCTTGTGCTCTTGCTAATAAACTATCCTCATTTTGTTCTCCTTCAAGTGTTATTTCATAGTTTTCAGTTATATTATTAGAATTTAATCCTGTATATTTCACATTAACTGCAATCATTCCATTTCCTTCTGAAGGTTTTAGCTCTATATTATAATTAACTTCTTGTTCATTTCCTTCTTTCTTAATTGTAATGGTATTTCCTTCTATCACAAAATCTATTCTTGTAAGATTTCCTCCATTTTCGTATACAGTTAATTCTATATTATTATTAATTTCTAAATCATTATTGATAGTTTGTATCAAATCTTCTATTACACTAGCATCAAGTTCAGCTGAATCACTAAATACACTTAATATATTATTTAATTTATTGATTGTATTTTCATCTGATTTTAAAGAATTTAATATTTGTACTAATATATTTTTAAATTCTTCTCCTGTTAATGTTAATTTATATCCTGTTGTTGTTCCTTCTGTTAACACTGAAAACTTACTATCCTCTAAGTTGCTTAACATATTATCAAAATAAGTTGTTTTTAAATTTTGTATTTCTTCATTTGAAAACTGTACATCTTGCAAATCTGTTAATTTGGTTAATTCTTCATATCCAGAAAGTTCTTCATCATTTCTTATCGCTACAAAACTACTTCCAATATATTTTGTTTGAATTCCTGTCATACTGTTTGTTTTTCTATATGTTAATGGAAAATTAACGTTATCAGAATAATTTAAACTAATTTCTTTTTCTGATTTTGTATTATTAGGATCTTCTTTTCCTGTAAATGTAATATTAAAAGTATTTGCTAATTCTAATTCTTTTTCTAAATTTGGTATAGATACTTCAAAAGCTATATCTCCATTATTTTCATAACTTGCACTTTTCTTTTTTTGGAAATATTGGATAAGTTTATTGTCTATAAAACCATTTTCATTTTGTACTACTTGTGACGAATATTTGAAGAATAACTGTTTATTACTTTTAAACATATCTGTAAAGAAATACAAATATGCCATTGTGCCCCCCAAAAGTACCACAATAATTAATAATATAATAATTGTTATGAGTAATCCCTTTTTTTTCTTTTGTCCCATAAGAACCTCCATTCAGAGCCAATTGCTCTATTTAAATTTCTTATAACATAAATAGATAAATAACCTGTATTCCTACTGTCATTTATCTATTTTTCTTTTATTCTTCCCAGTTATGATAAATATTTGCAACATCGTCTAAGTCTTCTAATCTTTCGATTAGTCTTTCCATTTTTTCAGTTCCTTTTTCGTCTAATTTTACAGTTGTTGTTGGTACCATTTGTACTTCTGCTTCTAGGAACTCTAATCCTGCTTCTTCTAATTTTTCACGAACAGCTGAAAAATCTGCTGGGTCTGTTGTTATTTCATATATCTCATCTTCTGAAGAAAAATCCTCAGCGCCAGCATCTAATGCCAACATCATTAAGTCATCTTCACTCATAGATGTTGTTTCTTTTTCAATAACAATAACACCTTTTTTATTAAACATATATGATACACAGCCTGTTGTTCCTAAGTTTCCTCCTGCTTTATCAAATACATGTCTTACATCTGCGGCTGTTCTATTTTTATTATCTGTTGATGCTTGTACAATAACAGCTACTCCGTTTGGTCCATATCCTTCATATGTAATTTCTTCATAATTTTCATTACTTGTTGATGCTTTTTTAATCGCATTATTTATTGTATCATTTGGCATATTAGCTGCTTTACATTTTGCAATAACATTTTTTAATTTTGAATTTCCTGCAGGATCTGGTCCACCTTCTTTTACGGCTATTAATAATTCTCTTCCTAATTTTGTAAATATTTTTCCTCTTGCTGCATCTGCTTTACCTTTTTTTGCTTGTATGTTGTGCCATTTTGAATGTCCGGCTCATTTTTAATTCCTCCTTCTCAATTTTTTCAGTATTTAAGCCACTTTCGGCTGTTCTATCATAAAACTATTTCGTGAAATTTCTTTATTGTTCTTTGCCCATTTATATAGGTTTTCGAGGTTCTTTGCCCAACGAATTGTGCCAAAATTGTGCCAGAAATTTCAGATTGTTTTTTATGTAAATAGATTATTTTGTTGCTAAATTTATCCAATTTTTAAGCAACACTACAAGTATTTTATCATATTTTTTTTATTTTGTGTAGTGGTTTTTTACAAATATTTTTTGTGTTTTACTCATGTTAGTAGTATATATCCTTCTTCATTTTTTTTTGCAATAAAATTGTAATTTTTTATTCTGATATATCAATAACTTTTTTTAATAATTTCTTTGCAAATTTCGTTCTCATTATCATATACATAATCACTGCTCCTATTGTATTTAATATAATATCATCAATATCTGTTGAACCTCTATAAGTTATAAATTGTAGTATTTCGACAATTAATGTAAGTATAATTATCATAATCACAAACTGTTTTATATTCTTTATTTTACTTTGAAATAGTACAGGTATGAAAAATCCCATTGGAGCAAACAAAAGTAAGTTAGTAGCAAAATTAATTATTACTATACTTGTATTAATATCATTTGAAATCACACCTATAACATATTCTATTATAGTTGCAAAAGGAATTAAATTGCTTGTTTCAAAATGCTCTTTTGAAAATGTGTTTATATTTTGAAATCCTCCCATTCTATACTCATTGTTCAAAAATAAGATAGTAATCAATAATAAACAATATATAATAAATAATGCTTTTAACCAAAAATTTCTTATTTCACTTTTCTCTTGTGCGTCTTTTGATTTCTTTATTTCCACTATCATTGTAATAATTATTATAAAAATCGGTATTACAAACCCGCCTATTGTTACTTTAACATTTAAAACAATATTAGGAATTATACTAGAAATCATAACAAATCCAATTAATATAATACTTAAAACAATAACAATTCCATTAATTATTTTTTTCATCATAAAACTCTCCTCCTACTAATTTTTTATAAGCTATACATACTACTAATTGTAATTTTGCAGTTACTTTATATCTTTCTTTGTCATTATTTTATTCAGATATTAAACTATTATATGTTTGCTTTGCATTTTCCATTATTTCATCTGCAGTTTGAAATAATGCACTATGTGGTACAATTGGTTTATTATCTTTCATTAAATAAATATTATACATCGGCATAACAAATTGACCTTCCTTTTGTTGCCATAAATCTACAATTCTATCATTTTGTTTATTCCATTCTTCTGTATATTTTAAAAATTCTATTATAATTTGTGTTCCTTCTATTAATTCTTCATAAGTATTAATTGTAAGATATGCCTTAAATTCTAATAAACCTTCTTCATTTTTATTTTCAATTATTTCAAATCTATCTTTTTTATAACTGTTCCAATTATCAAATAAATATTTATTTAATTGATCTATTAAATCATTTTTTTCTTGTCCAAAATGTTTTATCGCTTTAAATTTTATCAATGGATACTTTTTTATTTCAAAACAATATTCTCCGATTATGTTCTCTCTCATCTAAATTTTCATATATTTGATTTATTTTTATATGTTGAAAAGATTCTATATGTTGTTTCACATCAATATCATGAGCATTTCTCATAGAATCTAAATAAGCCCAAACTATTGTTATTATAATAAATATACTTATAATAGTGAATATAACTATTAATCGCTTTGAAACAAATTTAATTATTTCTCCACTTATATTGTTTTTAGATTTAATATTTTTTCTTTTTAACATTTCTGTAATATCAATTCCTTTGTATGATTTTAGTTTCTCTTCCTCTGCTTTTCTTACACTTTTTTCGACATCTTCCCAATCTTCCTTATTTCCCATATACTATCTCCCAATTATTTAGATAAATTACTATTTTTATGAAATTATAAATTTCCAACTATACTTTCGATTTTACTTATACTTACAGGTGTATAATCTACCACATCACAAGAAACACATATATGATTTTTCTTATTAAATCTTTCATCTAGTGGCTTATCATGTATATGTCCAAAAATGTTAATTTGATTTTCTCCAACTTCTTCAGTTGGTGCATGTGTTAATAATAAATTATCTAAAATGATTTTCTTCTTATATACCTCTAAAAAACCTATTTCTTTCCAAGTATT
>CALXBY010000024.1 GCA_944386675.1 uncultured Clostridia bacterium
ACCATACAAGTTACCCTATATGGTGTATTTTTTTGTACTTGTATTTCTTTAGAAAACATAGCATCATTATAATCATTTGATGTTATCCTATAACTATTTATATCCGAATATTTTACTTTTTCATCTCGTTTAAACACTGATATATTATGTTTTGCTTCACTTCTAATAAATTCATTAAAGTTGTTACTTTGATAAAATTGATATGCAAAATATACGGCCATTATTAAAATAATAAATGTTATGATATTCACAATCAATGCTTTTACATTTATTCTTTTTTTCATGTTTAACTTTCCTTTTTATTATTCTTTTTCTAATAATATAATGTTATATACATAATTTTGATATTTTGTATTAAATTCTGTAGGTTCTACCAATGTTTTTGTTCCTTCTTTTGGGAATGAATTATACAATTCACAATTTTCTGAATCAATTAGCCAAATTCTTCCATGATAGTCTTTTAATACATCTTCATAATTATATATAATTTCCATACCTGGTCCATAAGCTTTATAAGCTTCTTCTACATCCCAATATTCTCCATTATAAAAATATTGTTTACTGTCTGGGAAAAATGCAGCAATTACGCCACCATTTCCGATGTTAGAATAGATTATAATATCATTTGGTTCTATATTTTCTCTTAAGTAATCTATTTGTTTCATATTACTTTCATCATAATTTATCATTATATTTGTAACATTGCTAACACAGCCCAAAATAAATATCACTGCACATATAACAACTGTTACCCATTTTCTTTTTTCTTTTGCCATAAAAAATGCTAGTCCAAAAATATATAATCCTGTTATTACAATTAAATATCTTGCATACAAAATTGGTGTAAATAAAGATATAATAAACACGGCTATTATAACCAATAAATATACACTAATAGCTAATATACCTGGACACATTTCCTCTTTTTCTTTTTTAGCTTTATAAATTCTATATAAAATATAAGCATACATTCCTACAGAAGCTATTAATGCTATAATTGTATTAATATCAAAAGAAAATTCTGTATCTAATTGTCTTCTAAATTGAAAACTTGGTACTTCTATAAATGTACTATATTCTAATGCTATCCAAAATCCTCCTTCAACATGAGCAACTTGTCCTTTTAAATACCATAACCAAGGAATATATAGAACGATTTGTATAACCGCTAAGATAATGAAATTTCTTAATAATTTTGTATTTTCTTTTCTGTTTTTTATTAAATAGATAAGCAAGAAAAAGTTAACAATTCCCGCTGTTGCCAATGCATAGTAATGTATATAGCATGCAGAAATACTAAATATTCCAAATAGAATTAAGTTCTTATTTTGTATTTTTAGTTCTTTCTTTTCTTTTACATTTTTATATAATCGATATGCATAAATTGCCATCAAAGTCACAATTAAACATGACCATGAATACATTCTGATTTCTTGGCTATATGTACACATAATTGGTAGGAAATAAGTTAAAAATGAAAATAACATACCTACCTTTTCTCCAAAATCTTTTCGAATGTGTGTATAACCTAAAATTCCCAATATTCCAATTGCTAATACTGAAAATAATCTAAATGCAATAACATTATTTCCAAAAATCAACCAAATAATGTGTAACATCCAATAATATAATGGAGGATGAACATCATTTCCTGTTATATTCCATATTTCACTAAAACTATGTTTTGCAATTGCTACAGAATAGCTTTCATCAAACCAAATATCTTCATGAAATGCTGATAGAAGTATAAAAATAATTCCTAATACAATAATTCCTATATGTAAATATTTTTTATCAATTTTCTTTATTTTTTCCATTTTTACTTTTTCCTCTCTATTTCATGTATAAAGCTATTATCATTTATTTATTTTTCAATAATAATAAGTGGAACATTATTCCATTGTCATAGCTAACAACATGTTAAACGTCCACTTATCTTTTTTATATTATTTATTTACTAAACTAATTCTTTTTCAGTTTGTGTGTTATCAGAAACATCTGATATTTTTATACTTCTTACATGGTTTATCTTTTCCCAAGATGTATTTCTTATGAATAAACATTTAAAGTTAATAAATATCCATGTTAGTAAAAATAGTGGATAGCAAAGCAATCCTTTTGCCATTGGTTTTATCTTTCTTCCATCTAGCCACATTGCAAATATTCCTACTAAGATAGGTAATATAAATGTTGGGACTAAATAGAATAATAGATTTTTAATTAATTCTGCTGTTGTTATTGATGCTGAATTATACATTACAAAGTTTGTAAATAATAGTATCATTGTTATAATAAACATTGGAATACTTCCAACAATATATAACAAACCATCAAAATTAATCATCTTTTTATTCTCTTTTGCGGCCTTTGCTAATTCCTTTGTATATTTTTGTATACATTGAATATGTCCTACTGTCCATCTACTTCTTTGTGACCAGCTTTGTCTAAATCCTGTAGGTTGTTCATCATATACAATTGCATCTGTTGCCCAACCTAATCTCTTTCCTTTTATAATTCTTTTTAATGAAAATTCTATATCTTCTGTTAATGTTTCTGTATCCCAACCTTGTGGTTTTATAACATCAAATCTTACCATAAAACCTGTACCATTTAATAATGGTGATAATCCAATATTATATCTTGCTAAATGATAAAATCTATGCATTTGCCAATAAAAAATTGCATATCCTGCTGTTATCCAGTTATCAGATGGGTTTTTAATATCTCTGTAACCTTGTACAACATCTTCACCTTGGCATAATTTTTTATTCATATTTTTTATGAAATTTTTATCTACAATATTATCAGCATCAAATACAAAGAAAGCATCATATGGTGCATCTTCTGCAATTTTTTGTTGTAAAAACCAATTCAAAGCATAACCTTTTGTTTTTTTGGTTTCGTCAAATCTTTCATATACAATAGCACCAGCTTCTCTAGCAATTCTTGCTGTGTTATCTGTACAGTTATCTGCTATTACATAAATATCATATAATTCTTTATTATATGTTTGATTTTTTAAACTTTCAATTAAATTTCCAACCACAGCTTCTTCATTATGTGCTGGTATAATTGCCATAAATCTGTGATCCTTTTTTACTTTTAAAGGTTTTTCTTTTAATTTCACTAAAGAACATAAACTTACGATAACTTGATATAACCAAAATATTGTTACAGTCCATACTAAAGCTTCTCTTAGTATATATAAATAATCCATTTTTTTACCTCTCTTTTTAATAATACTTTCTATATATTATTATACTACCTTTTATATTATACTATTATTGCCAAAATATTGCAACTTTTTTAGTAAAATTTAATATAATTTTAATAAATTTTATCTTCCTCTTTCACCACGCATGTTTTGGGCATCTTGCTCCATGTCTTCTTCTATATTTTTTTGAAATTCTTCTGAGCTTATATCTTCCTCTTTATTGTCCCATGCTCTTTCTACTCTTTCTCTTACTTCTCTTTCTGTAAATTTATCATTTATTTCTCCATTTTGCATTAATTTTGCCACTATATCATCTGTGTGACTATGAGATACTGTATTAGGATTTCCGTCTAATTCTTCTGCTTTTAAGTCTTCACATGGTTCTTCTTTTGTGTTTTCATGTTGTTTGGCTTCTTGATAAGATGTTTCCACAGAACGATAACCGTCTTGATATTTTTGTGATAATTTTTGTGTTGATTCATCCATTCCTTCTGCTGGATTTTTAGAATCTTTCGTTTCTATTTGTTTATCTAAACTTTTATTTCCTTCAACATCTTTTCCTCCAATGGTTTTGTCATGAGAATGGTAGACCTCCACTTCTCCATATTGTCCTTTTTCGATTCCAATTGTTTCTTCTCCTTGAATTTGTAATCTTGTTAAAACATCGCCTTTTTTTATCTCCTGATTTTTATTTTGTTTCACTTGATAATTATGCTCTGTTGGGTTTGTTCCTTCTTGTGTGTCATTTTCCAAATTTAAAGCTTTTACATTACCTTTTTTATCAATCATAACTGCTTCATATCTTGATGAATGTCCTTGCAATCTTTTTCCATTTTCATCTCTTAAATTATCTAAATCATCTGACTCTACAAAAGCTAGTTTTCCTTCTTTTTCTTTTCCTTTAATCTTTCCTGCTTCTTCTAATCTTTTTCCAATTGTGTCCATATCTGTAACTCTTGTGTTCATATCTACTTCTTGTTTTATATTAATGTCATTTGCTTTTTCTGGTACTTTTTCTTGTTTTCTTTTTAATTGACTTTCTATTTCGTTATCTCGTATTTTTGAATCTTTTTCTCTCCTTTTTTCTAATTCCTCTAACTGCTTTGTTTTTTCTTGTTTTCTTTCTTCTCCAATCCCTTTTTGGAATCCCATTTCTTGTTCGTAGAAATTTCTATTTTGGGTTCTAACATTGATAGCTTCTCTTTCCTTTTCTTGTTCTTTTCTTCTCTTAGTCTTTGAAATTACTTGAACAATCTGGTCTTTTATCTGGTCAGAAAGTTGATTTTCTAAAGTATTTTCTTTAAATAAAATCAAATCATCTCCCATGATATTAGGATTATATCCTCCTATTACTTCATTTCCTAAGAAATATATATATCCATTATCTTTCTTTTCAGTTGATAATTCTTCTTCTTTTCCATTAACATATATAGTTCCTATAACTGTTCTATCTTGATGAACAATGTTAATCGATTTCATAAAATTCTCTCGTCTCTTATCTTCTTCAATGTTCATAAAACTTATACTCTTTTTTTCATCTTGTTTTTGACTTTCTCTACTTTTTAAACTTTCTTTATTTCCTTCATTCTTCTTTATATACATATATATCATAATTCCTAATAAAATTACTAAAACAGCAAAAATCATTATTATTCCAAGCAATAATGGATTCATTTTTTATACCTCCAAGATTTTTTCTCAATAGTTCATTAAAATGATTATAATATAAATTAATTTTTCCTTCAATATTTTAAGAAAAAATTAATTTACTATTTTTTAATTTCATGGTATAATAAAAAGTAGGTGTAAATATTTACATTGTATAACTAAACAATTACCGAAAAAATCATAGAATATTTAAGGGGTATAAATAATGAAAAAATTTGTGAGTGATTTTAATGCTCATGTTGATAATACAGAATTTTTAAGTATCATTGAAGAATTTGTTAATAATGAAACTGTGCAAAAAATGAAAAATTTTAGACAACATTATGAAACCACTTGTTTTGACCATTGCTATATGGTAGCTTTTTATTGCTATCTAATTTGTAAAAAATACCATTTAGACTATATTTCTGCTACTAGAGCTGCCATGGTTCATGATTTGTTTTTGTATGATTGGAGAGTTAGACAGCCAAACAGAAAGGGGTTGCACGCTTTTACTCACGGAAAACTTGCTTGTGAAAATGCTAGCAAATTATTTTCCTTAAGTCAAAAAGAAAAAGACATGATTATTACGCATATGTGGCCTGTAACATTACAATTCCCAACATCTATAGAAGGTCTTATATTGACTTTTGTTGACAAATATTGTGCTACTTCTGAAACTTTAGAAGTCATAAAGTCTAAAATGTTTATGAAAAAAGCATTTCGCTATGCTTATGTATTTTTTAGTTTTATTATGGTACGATTTTAACTATAAATTTATATAATATATAAAAAAACACTTCTTATAAACATGTTTAACTTTATAAGAAGTGTTTTTTATTTTCTAATTTATATTTAAAAGTTTTATTTTTTCATTAGTCTCCTCCAAAAATATCAAAAATCTCACCCATAAAAGATTCTCTTTTTCTTTTACGTGGATATTTGCTATCTTTATAATATTTATCATCATAATCATCATCGTGGTAGTGCTTTCTTTCCTCATATTTATCTTCGTCATATCGTTTACTTTCACTTTTATACCCATAATGCTCTTTATTGTATGTTTCTTCTTTTTCTATTAATTTTTCTAGTTCTCCTCTATCTAACCAAATTCCTCTACATTCTGGGCAATAGTCAATTTCCACTCCTCTTTTCTCAGACATTAAAAGTGTAACATCTTTACATACTGGACATTTCATACACATACCTCCATTTTATTATTTTATAACACCCCAATTTTTGTCATTATATATAGTTTCATCATCTTTGTCAATATATTTTATTTTTGACTACAAAATCAATAAACTTTTCCTTTTTGTATTCTCATTTCGTAATTTTTATAATATAATGGCAATGTATAAAAACTATAATTATATTTTTTATCAACTATTAAAGAATCAGGTGATTTAAATGAAAAAAATTTTATTCAAAGGCTGTGGGACAGCTATTAGTACACCTTTTGATGAAAATGGTGTAAATCTTAAAGAATTCGAAAGATTAGTTAACTTTCAAATTGAAAATGGTGTAGATGCCATTATTGTGTGTGGAACTACTGGTGAATCTTCTACAATGACTGAAAAAGAAAAAGATGCGACTATATCTTGTGCTGTAAAAACAGCAAATGGTAGAGTTCCTATTATCGCAGGTACAGGTGGTAATAATACAATGAAAGTTATTGAAAATTCTAAAAAAGCTGAAGCTTTGGGAGTTGACGGGCTTTTAATTGTTACGCCTTATTATAATAAATGTACACAAAAAGGATTAATTGAACATTATAAATTAATTGCTAAAAGTGTTTCATTACCAATTATTTTATATAGCGTACCTAGCAGAACAGGTGTGAATATCCTACCAGAAACATGCTTAGAATTGTCTAAGATAGATAATATTGTTGCTATTAAAGAAGCTAGTGGAAATTTATCACAAGTAGCTGAAATTGCACATCTATGTGGTGATAATCTATCTATATATTCAGGAAATGATGACCAAGTTCTACCTGTATTATCATTAGGTGGGTTAGGTGTTATTTCTGTTTTATCAAATGTAAAACCAAAATATACACATGATATGGTTCAAAGCCTTTTTGATGGTAATGTTGCAAAAGCTACAAAAATGCAATTAGATGCTCTACCTTTAGTAAATGCTTTATTCTCCGAGGTAAATCCAATCCCCGTAAAAGCTGCACTAAATCATATCGGCTTTGATTTTGGAATTCCTAGATTACCACTTACAAAATTAAGTAGTGATAAGGAAAAAATATTAATTGAAGAATTAGATAAATTAAATTAGTTAGATTTAAATTTCAATAATGTAAAATTGCAATAGCATTATTATATAAAAATTATAAATAAATTGCTGATTACATATAGTATAATTATTAAATATAATTAGAAATTATTAAGTAAATAAACTAACAAATACATAAAGTAATAAATCTAAAAAATATGGAGGTATAAAAATGTTAAATGTACTTGTAAATGGTTGTAATGGAAAAATGGGAAATGTTGTATGTGATTTGATAGAAGAAAATGAAAATATGCAAGTAGTTGCTGGTTTTGATAAAGTAAGTTATTCAGATTCAAAATTCCCAATCTTTACAGAAATAGAAAATATCACTGTGAAGCCAGATGTTATTATTGACTTTTCTCTTCCTGTTGCAACTTTAAACATCTTAAATTATGCAAAAGCAAATAATATACCAATGGTTATTGCAACAACTGGATTTACAGATGAAGAAAACAAAATAATAGTAAATGCTAGTAAAACCATTCCTATATTCAAATCTGCAAATATGTCTTTTGACATTATGATTATGAAAAAATTGGTTGCTAAACTTGCCCCACTTTTAGAAGATACAGATATAGAAATTATTGAAGCACATCATAATAGAAAGGTAGATAGCCCTAGTGGTACTGCTCAAATGTTAGCAGACAGTATCAATGATGCTTTAGGAAACACGCTTCATTGTGAATATAACAGACATGATAAACATGAAAAACGTGATAAACATGAAATTGGTATGTCTTCTATCAGAGGTGGAAATATAGTTGGAGAACATACAGTTCAATTTATCGGCAATTTTGAAACATTTGAAATAAAACATACTAGTTATTCTAGAAATGTATTTGCAGAAGGTGCTTTAAAAGCTGCCGGATTTATTGTAAATCAAGAACCTGGATTATATGCTATGGAAGATATGACATTTTAACAAAACAAAGTGGAGATATGTACCCACACATCTCCACTTTGTTTTGTTTATTGTTGTTTAATTCTTTTTAAGTTCCGCTGCAATTTTTTTGTATATACGCTTTCCTTCTTCCATTCCAGAAAGTACCTTTTTTGCATAATCTTCATCTGTCACTTCTCTTTTAAAGCCGTAAACTTTGCCATTAAAGCATATAAATGTTTCGTGATGAATTAGATTTTCTTCCCATTCCACATTGCCTTTTCCATCACATATGACATAATTTTCGCCATTGACTATTGCTCTCATTTTCATCCTTCCATCTTCATATCGAAGATATTCCCTAACAGGTCTTTCAATATTGAATCCTAAAATTTCGTTATTGATTTGTGCCAAGACAACTTTATATAGTTCAAGCAGTTGATTTATCATACTTTTTCCCCAGGGATCTTCACCAATTTTATTTTTCACCAGTTCATTAAATATCACCTGATGGTTGTTGACAACTCTGTAAAATGGTAAGTTTTCACGGGTTGTAAATCCAATTTCTATTTCTACACCAATTACAGAGCTTGACATATGATATGATGTATCTCTAGAAGAATGAAGAATACTAATATACTCGATTCCATTTTGATTATAACCATATTTTTCAAATGTCAACTCCAAAGTCAAAGTAGGTTTCCACCTGAATCTGTAACTTTCATAATGGTTTTCATAAAGCAAAACCACATATCGATTATTGTGAATTTTTTCAAAAGCTAAATAGCAATGAAGGCCATTTGAAGTATGCACCTCATATTTAGTCGTATGTGGTTTGTGAATAATAACCTTTACAACTTTAGCATCTAAGATTTTTCCGAGCATATCATACAACTTTTCTTTTGATCTACAGTGTATTCCCACCGTGTATAGTTTGTTTTTTCTCTCATATAATACCTCCAATTGTAAGTAAATATACCTTATGCAGTTAATGGTTTCGGCAATTATTATACATCAATCCGGGCTTAAAATCAATATTTTTGTATATTCTTAAGATAAATTGATAGTATTTCTAACATTTCTCAGATTTATGCATTTCTTCTACTATTTTTTCAGCTTCACTATATCCTTCGATTTTGCTAAAATTGATATTTTCTAAATCAACATATCGGTTACCTTTATATATATACATATCTACTGGTATTTCTATTTTTTTATCAATCGGATATGGCTTTAATAACAAATTTAATATTTTAAATGTTTTATTATTTTCTACAGTAATTTTCATCTTTTTTTCGTTATAACGTATACCTATATAATGATAAATTCCCATTTGTCTTTTTTTGTTAACAATTCCTGCTTCAATAATATATGCTTTTATTTTCTCCCCCTTATTTTTCATTGTTTCAATATCTACATTTTTATTATTATATATTGTTAGTATAAATAATATTAGCGTTACTATATTTGCACATATTAACATTGCAACAATCATATTAAATCCCATTGCTAGGTAAATTAGTACTTCAAACATAACTTCTACTATTAAAACCATGACACAAAGTACTGTAAATCCTGTTAAGTGTAGTTTTTCATTATATTTTATACTCATTATTTATTTTCTCCTTTATAAATTTTATTATGATTATTATATTTTATATTTTTTTATATTTCAATATACATTGAAATATGCTAAAAAAATAAGGATATAGATATTTTATAAAAATACCTTATCCTTATTTTTTCATTTAAAATTATTCAGCTTTTTTAGAATCTTCTTTAGCTGGTTCTTCAGCTTTTACTTCTTCTACAGTTTCTTCTGATACTGTATCAACTGTTTCTTGTACAGCAACATTTTCTGTTTCAACAGCTGGTGCTTCTTCTGGAGCTTCTTCTACTGCTGGTTCTTCTACTAAATCTTCTTTAACAGTAATTTCTCTATCTTCAATTCTTGCTCCAACTTGTTCTTTAGTTTTAGCAGCTTTACCAACTCTATCTCTTAAGTAGTATAATTTAGCTCTTCTTGCTTTACCTACTCTTACTAATTCTACTTTTTCAACTAATGGTGAATGTACTAAGAAAGTTTTTTCAACTCCTACACCATAAGAAGTTTTTCTAACTGTAAATGTTTGGTTAACTCCTCCACCTTGTACTTTTATAATAATTCCTTCAAAAACTTGGATTCTTTCTTTGTTTCCTTCTTTTATTCTTACGTGCACTCTTACTGTATTACCAACTTTTAATTCTGGTATCTTATTCTTCAATTGTTCATGTTCAATTGATTTTATAATATCCATTTTAGAATTTCCTCCTTTTCTTAATGTCAGGGAACACACCTTACCTTTTAGGTCTATTCACTTGGGTTAAGGTATGTCCCCTCCCCTTGTGAATACATGTTTACCCCTGCTAATATTAACTTATTTTAATAATTCTGGTCTTTTTTTCTTTGTAATTTCTAAAGATTTTTCTTTTCGCCATTTTTCTATATTTTCGTGATGTCCTGAAAGTAATATTTCTGGAACTTTTATTCCTTCAAAAACCTCTGGTCTTGTATATTGCGGATATTCTAGAAGTCCATTTGAAAAGCTTTCTTCTTTTATAGAATCTTCCTTTAAAACGCCTTCTACATATCTACTAACACTATCAATTAACACCATTGCTGGGATTTCTCCTCCAGTTAATACATAGTCTCCAATAGATATTTCTTCATCTACAATTTTGTCTAATACCCTTTGGTCTATTCCTTCATAATGTCCACAAAGTATAACTAAATGGCTTTCTTTTGATAATTCTTCTACCTTTTTTTGGTTTAAATTTTTTCCTTGTGGTGACATATAGATAACTTTTGCATTTTTATCTTTTATAGACTCATATGCATCATATACTACATCTGGTTTCATAACCATTCCAGCCCCACCGCCATAAGGTGTATCGTCTACTTTTTTATGTTTATCCTTTGAAAAATCTCTAATATTGATTAAATTAATATCTATTAGATTTTTTTCAATTGCTTTTCCAATAATACTTTGATTTAAGATTTCAAACATTTCTGGAAACAGTGTTAAAACATCAAATTTCATAAAATACTCCTTTTATATTAACCCAGGAAGTAAGTGTACAATAATTTTTTTATTTTCTATATCAATTTGTTTGATTACATCCTGTATGGCTGGTAAAAGAATTTGTTTTCCTTGTTTGTCTTTTACAACATATATGTCATTACTACCAGTATTGAATATGTCTTCCAAAGTTCCTAATAAAACTTGTTCATCTGTATAGATTTCTAGTCCAAGTAAATCTACGATATAATATCTACCTTCTTCTAATTCTTCTACTGAATCTCTAGAAACTGTTAAATAGGCATTTCTTAATTCTTCTGCTTGTTCTACTTTATCTATACCTTTTAATTTTATCAGTACCATATCTTTATGATATTTTACTTCTTCAATTTCATATTCTGTTTGATTACTGTTTTTTTCAACATATACCTTTTTTAATTCGTCAAACCTTCTAATATCATCTGTAAATGGTTTTACTTTAACCATTCCTTTTATTCCAAATGTATTTACAATTTGACCAATTTCTAGATTTGGTAACATATTGGTTACTCCTATTATCCTAAAAATTCTACTGTAGCTTTTTTATGTTCTTTATTTGCAACAGCTTTCATAACATTTCTAATAGATTGTGCAATTCTACCTTGCTTACCTATTACTTTTCCCATATCTTCTTGGGCAACTTTTACTTCAAATGTAATAGATTTTCCGTTATCTACTTTATTGATTTCAATAGCGTCTTTATTCTCTACCAAATTTGAAATGATGATTTTTAAAAATTCTTCCATAATTTCCTCCAACTTAATTTGTTATTTTGTTAAAGAAATTATATAATTAGTTAGCTTTTTCAATTAAAGCTTTAACTGTATCTGTTGGTTTTGCACCATTTTTAATCCATTTTTCAACTTTTTCTTTGTCTAATACAATTGTAGCTGGATCTGTCATTGGATTATATGTTCCTATTTGCTCTATGATTTTTCCATCTCTTGGAGATTTTGAATCAGCAACTACGATATGATAGAATGGTGCTTTTTTCTTTCCTTGTCTTTGTAATCTTATTTTTACCATTTTTGGTTCACCTCCTGAAAATTAGGGATTATGGGGACGGACTTTATTTTCCCTTTTGGGGATTTTTGTCGACCCGCTAATCACTTTATTTTTATATATAAATTTAAAAATTTAATAACGCTTTTATAAAATACACATTTTTTTGTTTCTATGATGTTTTAAAATTTAAAATTCTTTAATGTATTTTCATCAATTCCATTTAGTAGCTTTTTCATGCCACCTTTGTTGTTCTTCATCTGTTTCATCATTTTTTGTGTCATTTCAAAAGATTTTATAAATTTGTTAATATCTTGTACTGTTGTTCCACTTCCGTTTTGCAATTCTTTGTCTTCTACTTGCATTTAGCAATTTAGTATTTCGTTTTTCTTCTTTTGTCATTGAACAAATCATTGCTTCAATTTTAACAAATTCTTTATCATCTACTTTTAAATCTTTTATTTGATTAAATCCTGGTATTAGTTTTAATAATGATGAAAATGAACCCATTTTCTTTACTTGTCTTATTTGTGCTAAATAGTCATCTAAATCTAGCTCTTTTTTCTTTAATTGTTTTTCAAGCTTTTCTGCCTGCTCCATATCAAATGATTCTTCTGCTTTTTCAATAACTGCCAAAATATCTCCCATTCCTAGGATTCTTTGAGCCATTCTATCTGGATGAAATACTTCTATATCACTTAGTTTTTCTCCAGTTGCCGCAAATTTAATTGGCTTTCCTGTTACCTTTTTAACAGAAAGCGCTGCACCACCTCTTGTGTCACCATCTAATTTGGTTAAAACAATTCCATCTATTCCAACAGTATCACTAAAGCTTTGTGCAACATTTACTGCATCTTGACCTGTCATACTATCGACAACAAGTAAAATTTCATGAGGTTTGACATTCGCTTTTAAATTCTTTAATTCTTGCATTAGTTCTTCATCAATATGTAATCTACCTGCTGTATCTAAGATTACCACATCATTTAGTTTCGACATAGCAACCGATAATGCTTGTCTTGCAATATGCACAACATCTTTTGAATTTTCATTTGCAAAAACAGGTATGTTTAGCCCGAGCTCCAACAACTTGTAATTGTTTGATAGCAGCTGGCCTATATACGTCACACGCAACTAACAATGGTTTTTTACCTTGTTTTCTAAGTAGATTTGCCAATTTTCCTGCTGTCGTAGTTTTACCTGAACCTTGAAGTCCTACCAACATAATAATTGTTGGTGGATTTGGTGTAAAATTAATTTGGCTTGTTTGTCCACCTAATAATTCTACCAATTCATCTTTTACAATTTTTACAACTTGTTGACCTGGAGTTAAAGATTTTAAAACATCTTGCCCTAAGGCTTTTTCTTGAATGGTTGCTATAAAATCTTTTACAATTTTATAGTTAACATCAGCTTCTAATAGTGCAAGTTTTACTTCTCTTAGCATTTCTTTTAAATCTGATTCAGTAATTCTTGCCTTACCTCTAATTTTTCTTGTAATTTCTTGTAATCTAGAAGATAATCCTTCAAAAGCCATATTTTTCAACTCCATTCATCTTTTTAAACTAAACAATTTAATTCTTTTTTAATATGTTCTAATACAACAGCTACTTGTTCATCAGAAGATTCTTTTTGAATCTTTGTTAATTCTGATAAAACTTGTTCAATCTTTTTTTCTTGTTTTAACATCCTTTTCATAAACAATAGCTTTTCTTCATATTCAAAAAGCTTCTTTTCCCCCTTTTTGATGATATCTCTAACAGCTTGTCTTGTAATTTCATTGTTTTGTGCAATTTCTGATAAAGACAAGTCATTATTATAGTAGTCGTCTATGAATTCAAATTGTTTTTCAGTTAACAATTTTCCATATAAATCACATAATATACTGATTTTTACGTTTTTTTCCATAAACAACGACTCCTTTAAAATGTAATGCTAATATACTTTACACTATTTTTCTTAATTTGTCAAGCTTTTTTTGAAAAATCATATTCTTTTGGTTATATTTTCATTTTTAGGTTGTCAAAATGGCCCGTCCCCTTTGGCAACCTAAAATAGATATGTGCCAGAACAGGAAATTCTTCCCGTTCCGGCACATAATCTTTCTTACTCAATAATATACTTTTCTTTTTTGAGAGATAACAGCCTCTTTAAAGAATTGGCGTGAGAGGCATCCATCCTTATTTCTTTTACTGTCGGATAATCTTTACTCAGTCTTTCCTGAGAAGAAACAGATACAATGCCATCAGAATGTTTGTATCCTATCCTGTGTCCCAGATATTTGCATCCTAAGTCCACAATATTATGGACATTCACGCATTCTGAAACAATATTTATGCAAAGATGGTTTTTAACTCCAGAAAAATCTGCTTTCCGTAGAAAAAGAGATTTCGGCATAATATCCAAATCAACAGGATGCTGATTATAATATTTTTGATACACTTTGTTCTCTATGCCTGTCAATCTTCTTTCCATTTTGAACAAATCCGCTATAATTGTTCCTTCAAAAGGTGCCGATACAAAAACCAGCACACATTTTCTGGCTAACATTCTTGCCATATTTGCAATGCATACTCCCACCTTCGAATGTCCAATTATAACCACTTGACTATACTTTTTCATGTTTTCGTTAATGTAAAAAGCTAAGTCCTCTCCCGCTTTCTGCAGGCCTTTACATTCAAACGGAAAATACATAGAAATGATGTCTCCATTCAAAATTCCTTCATATTCTTTTTCTGTTGGAATTGAAAGATATGGATCCCACTTGTAAGGAACGTTGTAATCATCCACACTCATAGATAGTCCCTCACATACAATGTAAGCTGTGTCTTCTTTATGCCTGCCATCTACTCCAATTAGTAAAACATTCCGTGTTTTGTATAACACGTTTTTGATGTCCATTTTTTCATTTACACTTTCCCGCATACTATACTCTACCTCCTATTATTGAATATTTCTACTAGTATATATAACTATTTTAGCATAAATACTATGTTTTTTCAATCTTGGAGAGTTTTTCTCTTTTCACACAATCAATAGTAATTATAATATCCTCCATTCATAAAATTGTTCATTCTTCTATTAGATATCGTAATAAATTTAATTGAATAAATATCACAATATGTTATCGTATCACTTTCCAATGAACGTAATAAAATATAACTTGCCCCAACATCTTCTAATATACCTATTCTATCAACTAGATTATTGGTTCCTATCAGAAATTCTACTCTCATTAATTTTCCAATTTGTTCTCTTAAAAATGCTGGTGTATATATAGAGTTGGTTAAAATTTCTGGTGAATTTTGATTAATTGTTACATTTCTGTTTTCTCTTTTGTCTTGTCTTTCATCTGGCATAATAAACCTCCTTTATTTCTCATTTTATTATTCTATCGATTTCTTATGTACTAGCATACTGGCTCGTTGGACGATAAAAACAATGTTCTCCGAAGTCTTGTATGAAATGTTCCAGAGCCATTTCGTGGAAATGTCATATCACAATTTGGTTTAAAAGGATTTAAATACCATAAACATTCTCCTATCTCATTTAATCGATTACCTGCTAATGCCCAATCTGCTATATAATAATGCACTTCTGTTGGATTCATATTATAGATATTTTGCGGATTATATCGGTTAAATAGTGTCTCTGTTGCACAATCAAATTGTCCTGGTTGAAAAATAATATTTCTCACACTTCCACCTTGTGATATTCTTGCATATTCTCCTTCTGATGTATTTACTCTATTTAAAATAACACTTGCAACTGCTTTCATTCCGTTGTCACCTTCTCCTCCGTGCTTCACATTGAACAATTCTAGCAATTAATTCTCTATCTGAATATGCCATATTTTTCACCTCTAATAATAAAGTATATGCAACTATTTTTAATACGTTCCTAGAACAAATTTTATTTTTGAATAACATTATTTACATCATTTCTTTCTGCTTCTTCAGATGTTAATTCATTTCCCATGTTACCACCTATAATTTCACCGGTTGTACTATCAACATAATATGTATATTCTGGCAAATATCCATTTTCTTCTATATTATATGTTATAACAACACACCATACTTTTCTAACTCTTTCTTCTGTTTTATAAATAACTGCATCTTCTTTATATTTATACACGCCATCTTTTATTTTCTCTTTATTTAATGTACCATTTTCATATTCTTCTTTGAAATTTTCTCTTAGATATACTTCTTCATTCATTTGTTTAATTTTGATTTCTGCTTTTACTTCTTGTATTTGTCTAGTAGTTTCAATTTGTTCATCTTTTTCTTTTGCAATTTGAATTGCTTCTTCTTTACTTATTTCTTGTTCATTTTTCTCATAAGGATTTTGCTCTATACTTAAAGAATATAAAATATTGCTCGTTGGAATCCATCCAATTCTTATGCTTTCTGATGCATTATATAAATCTCCATATTTTTTATAAAATTCTGCATACCAGATATATGCCTCTTCATCTATTCCTGCATTCCTTTTTAAGCTAATTAATTCATAATCTTCCGTATTCTCTTCTATAGGCTTATATTTTTCTAATAATTCATATGCCACTTTTCTTGCTTCTTCTCTGCTAATTCCATAATTATAAGGAACACTTCCCTCTCGAACCGGCATGCTAACAGAGCTTAGCTTTCCAGTATTGGCATCTATTCGAATTGTTCCTATATCTGATGCCATTACCCAGATATTTTCTTGTGAAAAGTATTCTTTATCTAAACCTATTCCCTCTATGTTTTCATCTGTATAGCCAATTTTTCTTAAATATGCTTTAGCAATTTCTTCTGCTTCTGATTCTGATATACATTTTGCCTTTTCTTCTTCTGTTATTCCCTGATTTATCTTATATGCCTCAGGTTCTTTCCAAATTTTTTCATATACGGTATTTCCAGCATATACAAGTCCTAATGTCATTCCAATTGTTAGTGTAAATGTTGCTACCAATTTTAATAAGTTTCTCTTAGGCATTTTATGTTCTCCCTCTTCAAATTTAGATACAGCTATTTTCATTCGTGCTTTTCTTATAATTTTGTCTCTATCCTCTTTATTCATAATAACTATACCCCCTTTTTTCTAAATTCTTTTTTAATTTTTTTCGAATACGAAATAATCTAGATTTCACTTTTACTTCTGTTAAATTTAAGCTTTTTGCAATTTCTTTTATTGATTTTGCATAATAGTAATAACATAAAAATATATCTTGGTCTTCTTGCTTCATCATATAGATTTCTTGTAAAATCACATCTTGTTTTTGTTTTTCTTCTATTTCTTGTTCTATATTTTTCATATCTTGTAATTGATTTTCATAATTTTCTATATCTATTAGATTTTTAAAATTTCTTAATTTTTTATTATATAAATGATTGACAATTCCAGCCAAATAAGAAGACATTTCTTTTTGCACGTCTAGCTGTTTTTGATTTTTCCAAACAGCTAAAAATACATCTGAAACAATTTCTTCTATATCTTCTTTCGCTAATTTAAAATTCTTATTATTAACAATTACATATAGATAGTTTGTATAATCTTCCATCACTTTTTCAATATTTAATTTATTATTTTCTATATATTGTTTAATTAATTTTTCTTTTTTCATTTAGTTTAAAACTCCCATTAGATTTCCACATCTATATATTACCATTTTTTCTAAAAAAGTTACCATTACATTTTTATTTTTTTAGAAAAAGGGAAATTGGGGACGGACTCATTTTTCCCTTTTTTATTTATTTAGCAAGATTGTAAAAAAATATAGAATATAAAAAAGGGAAAAATGAGTCCGTCCCCAATTTCCCTTTTTACATTCTATTTTCTTAGCTTAGCGCCTAATGTTTTTTCTAATTCTGAAATAATATTTTCCATTGAGCTATTTACTTCTTCATCACTTAATGTTTTGTTTTTATCTCTAAATGTTAAAGCATATGCCACACTCTTCTTATTTTCCCCTAGTTTTTCATTTCTATAGATGTCAAATAATTTTAATCCTTCTAGTAATTTTTTTGCTTTCTTTGTGATAATTTTTTCAATTTGTCCCACCTCAACAGCTTCATCTACAATAATTGCAATATCTCTTTCTACTGCTGGGAATTTTGGAACTTCCACATATTTTTTGTTATTTCTTGAATATTTTTCAAGTTTACTGATATTCATTTCTACTAGATATACTCTTTTTTCAATATCATAATTATTTAAAACAACTGGATGCACTTCTCCTAAAGTTGCAATTACATCTCTTCCAACTGTGATATTGGCACACCTTCCTGGATGATATGATTTATTTTCAGTTTCTCTTTCTACTTCATAGTGATTAATATATGTTGCTTCTAATACATTTTCAACAATTCCTTTTAAACTATAGAAATCTACATCATCTCCATACATACCAATTGTTAAAATGTTCTCTTGCAACGGTACTTCACCTTTTTCTACTTCTCCATTCATGTTTTTATAATTTCTTGAAATATCAAATAATTTTACATTTTGATTTTTCTTATTTACATTATTGGCTAATATTTGTAACATGCTTGGTATGGTTGATGGTCTCATTAATTTATATTCATCACTTAATGGATTTTGAATTGTAATTGCTGTTTTCTTTAAAGACTCACTAATATTTGATTTTTCTAAATCTTTTTCACTTAAAAATCCATAAGTATATATTTCTGATAGTCCACTATTAACAAGTACTTCTTGTATTTTCTTTTCAATTTTTTGTTCTTTGTTTCTCATACCCAATGTTGTATCAGATTTAATTAATGTCGTTTCTAATTTATCATATCCATAAAATCTTAATACTTCTTCTGCTAGGTCTGCTAATTGTTCTACATCCATTCTAAAATATGGAGCTGTTGCTATATCTTTTTCAACTTTTATATCTAATTTATTTAAAATATCAATCATTTCTTCTTTAGAAATATGCGTTCCTAATAATTGATTAATTCTATCACTATCTAATTTAATTTGATGTACCTTTTGCTTTGTTGGATAAACATCTACTTTTCCATCTACTACTTCTCCTGCATGTAAAATCTCTACCAATTCTACTGCACGATTGACTGCTCTTAAGGCATTTTCTGGTGACAATCCTTTTTCAAAACGAGAAGATGCTTCTGTTCTTAGTCCTACTTTTTTAGCTGTTTTTCTAACAGCACCACCATAGAATACAGCTGATTCAAACACAACCGTTTCTGTATCATTTTCGATTTCTGAATTTAGTCCTCCCATAACACCAGCAATGGCTACTGCTTTTTTGTCATCAGCAATAACTAAATCATTTTCATCTAATACTCTTTCTTGTTCATCTAGAGTTGTAATTTTTTCATTATTTTTTGCTCTTCTTACTGTTATATGTTTTCCTTCAATAGAGTTAATATCAAATGCGTGCATTGGTTGCCCCATTTCTAGCATAACATAATTTGTAATATCTACAATATTATTAATACTTCTAACACCACAGGCATTTAATCTTCTTACCATCCATTTAGGTGACGGACCAATTTTTACATTTTTTACAACTCTTGCAATATATCTGTAACATAAATCAGGTGCTGTAATATCTACCTTTAATCCTTCGATTTCTTTTTTATCTTCTACTTTTAATTCATCAATATTCTTTCTAGGATTCTTAAATGGTTTTCCTAAAGATACTGCTGTTTCTCTTCCTAAGCCTTCGATTGATAAGCAATCTGGTCTGTTTGGTGTAATTTCAAAGTCAATAATATCTTCTTTTAATTCTAATACGTCTACTATATCTTTTCCTAAATCTTTTTCATATTTATCATCTAAAATAAAAATACCATCTACTACTTTATCTGGATAATTTGCAGGGTCAATTCCTAACTCTTCCATTCCACACATCATCCCTTGTGATTCTACACCACGTAATTTTCCTGTATGAATTGTTACATTATTTGGAAGCTCTGCTCCGTCTTTTGCAACTGGCACAATTTGTCCAGTTTCTCCTACTTTGATGTTAGGTGCTGCTGTTACAATTTGAAGTATTTCTCCATTTCCAACATCTATTTTTGTTACTACTAGTTTATCTGCGTCTGGATGTTTGGTAACTTCTAAAATTTTTCCAACCACTACATTTTTTATATTGTTTCCTTTTTGCTCTATAGTTTCTACTTTAGAACCTGTCATTGTTAGGATGTCTCCTAATTTTACAGTGTCTACATCTATATCACTATATTCTTCTAACCATTCTCTACTTGCTTTCATTTTTCTCTTCCCTTCTTATGTTATATTTTAACTATCTAGATTGACCATATTTCTTTTGATAATTTCTAGCTGACTGATAATTATTATATACTACTCTTCCCGGTTTTGTACTATGACTTACATGAATATCATTTATAAATCTATATTCACCATGATTGCTCATTTCATCCATGAATTTACTTCTTTTTGCCTCAAAAGATATCATTCTAGGTTCTGTTCCAATACTTATAGGTGTATTTTCTCTTCTTATTTCTCTTTCATCTCTTATCCAATATTTTGTGTGTTCATCTTCTGGATTTATTGGTACAGGCATATATGTTTCATAACCTTCTTTGGCTAGTAATTTCATAGCCTCTCCTAATGTATATTCTTTTTCCCTTCTTCTAAAAAATCCCATTTCTACTCTCCTTGAATTAATTAAATTTTTAATCAATTTATATATATCTTTTCTATATAGCCGTTTATATAAAAGCTACATTTTTTCCTTCGTAAAGCCTAGAATTGTTTTAAAAATCTGATGTCATTTTCAAATAATAGTCTCATATCTTCTATTCCGTATTTTGCCATAGCGATTCTTTCTACACCAAATCCAAATGCAAATCCTGAATAAACATCTGGGTCTATTCCACAATTTCTTAGAACATTTGGATGAACTTCACCACAACCTAATAATTCTATCCATCCTTCTCCTTTACATACTTTACATCCTTTTCCTCCACATACAAAGCATGATACGTCTGCTTCTGCAGATGGTTCTGTAAATGGAAAATGATGTGGTCTAAAACGAATCTTTGTATTTTCTCCTAAACATTTTTTAGCAAACATCTCTAATGTTCCTTTTAAATCTGCCATAGAAATGTTTTTATCTACAACCAATCCTTCTACTTGATGGAAAACAGGTGAATGTGTTGCATCTACACTATCTGATCTATAAACTGCTCCTGGACATATGATTTTGATTGGTGGTTTTTGATTTTCCATTACTCTAGCTTGTACAGGTGATGTTTGACTTCTTAACACAATATCATCTGTTATATAAAATGTGTCTTGCACATCTCTTGCTGGGTGGTCTGGTGGTGTATTTAATTTGTCGAAATTATATGTTGCCTTTTCTACTTCTGGTCCATCTGCAATTTCATATCCCATTCCTAAGAATATTTCTTCTACTTCTTCTATAATTTTGGTAATTGGATGTAATGAACCTAAAACAACTTTTTTACTTGGCTCTGTAACATCAATTGTTTCACTTTCTAATCTTTTTAAAAGTTCTTGATTTTTAAATTCTTTTTCTTTTTCTTGAATCAAATTTTCGATTTCTTCTCTCAACTCATTTACTAGACTTCCAATTACTGGTCTTTCTTCTGGAGATAAGCTTCCCATTCCTCTTAAAATAATGGTTAACTCACCTTTTTTACCTAAATACTTTACTCTTAAATCATTTAATTCCTTTAAATCTTTAGAATTTGAAATCTCTTTAATAGAATTTTCTTTAATTTTTGCAATTTGTTCTTTCATATTCGCCCATTTCCTTTCTTGAATTATATTGGTCTATATTCTCCCGTTTTTTTATATTGACCATATCTTCTATTTAGTAAAGAAGTTCTTTTTTCACTAACTTTTCTGTTCTTTTCTGTCAAAAGTAATACTTTTCTGTTTTTTCTTTTTTGCTTAAAATTTTCTACATATTCTATTTTATCTTTAAAATTAATTTTTAGGATATAAACACCCCATTGATTTAAAAATAAATTAGATTCTACCTTTTTGTTAGGAAATTCAAGTTTTGCTTCTTCTATACTTTTTACTAGTTGGTCTTTTGTAAATGTTTTTGAATCAAAATAATATTCAATACATTTTCCTTCATTATTCATATTTATCAACATCCTTTATTAAATTTTA
>CALXBY010000025.1 GCA_944386675.1 uncultured Clostridia bacterium
AATATCTTTCCATTCCAAGAGGAATCAAACTTTATATTTAATACATCACTAGTATATGAAATAGGAGCATTAAAACCAATTGTTATGCCACTATTAAAAGAAATAACTAAGGAAGATGCAGAATATGCAGAAGCAACTAGATTAATAAATATGTTAAAATATTTTGAAGAAATACCAAAAGAATATGTACCAAACAATTCTTTACTAAAAGAATTTTTAGGTGGGGGAGATTTTAAATATTAAACGTTGGGGACGTGTCAAATCGTTCAACTTTTTAATTAATTGCCAAAGGGGACGGACCATTTTGGCAACCTTTGGGAATTGTAAAAGGAGAAAAAATGGAAAGTAGAAGATTTACTAAAATAGATGAAAACTTTGTATGTGAAAATTGTGGAAGAGAAGTTATAAAACTTGGCTATTCTTGTCGTGATCATTGTCCATATTGTTTACATTCTAAACATGTTGATATTAATCCAGGTGATAGACAAGAAACTTGTCATGGGGATTTAGAACCTATTTCTTTGGAGATAGATAGTAAAAAAGGATATGTGATTATTTATAAATGTAAAAAGTGTGGAGCTATTAGAAAAAATAAAGCAGCAAAAGACGACAATATGGATTTAATTATAGATTTAAGTAGTAAACAACTCTGAAACGTTGGGGACGTGCCAAATCGGACATTTTTTGGTATCATTTTGGAACGATTTGGCACGTCCCTATTGTTCATATTTCTTTATTTAGGTTTCCATTTGTATAATGGCTACCATCAAATCTTTGGTTATTATTAACTCTATGTATAATTTCATTAATTTCATCAATTGTTTCATCTAAAATATCTATTCTTGCATAATCTATATTAAATTCTTTTGGATAGATAGAAGTTATCTTACTATTAAATATAGTTGTAACAGTTTGGATATTGTCAGGTAATATTCTAAAATTCATATTTAGACGGTCTTTTAATTCATATATGTTATCTGTAATACATCTTTGCTTACAAGTAGGATAACATTTATCTGTTTCTCCTAAAAGACAATAGTTCATATTTAGAAGAGGAGTTCTACCATATACAATTAATTCATTTGGAAGGGTCATACAATTACATAAATTATTTATAATAGTTCTATTAAGTTCTGGAGAAATTGTATATCGATAAATGCCTAAATTTTTTAATTCTTCTATTGTATTTGTATTATATACATTAAATGTATAGTTTGTAATTAGCTTTAAAGGTTTATTAATATCTTTAAATAAGGATTTTAATAATTTTATATTACAGATGTTTGATATAACAAAACCTTTAATATCATAATTATCTAATGTGATTTCTATATTACTAGATAATAGATTTTTATAATTGGATTTTACAATTGTAGGCATATAAATATATACATTAAATTTATTATCTAATATATGTAATATATCGGCATAATCTTTCATAGAAAAATATTTTAATGGGATATATACATTTTCAACATCTTCTATTTTAGAATAATCAAAACTTTTATGTAAAATGTTTAGAAGAAGAGAAAGTTTTGTTTTCTTAATAGGAATATCACTGTTAGAAAGTGGATTATCATGAAATGTATTTGCACTGTTAGTATCTTTTTTCTCATAAATAGAAGAATTTCTTTTCATGGTTGTGATAGCATATTGCTCTACCATGTCTAAAATTTGTCTTCGTAAGTCGTTTAAGGTACTTAATTTTGGTATAAATAAGTTATAATCTAAATCAATATCTAATTTTTTAAAAGCATAAGGTGTAGAAGATGTTTTTGAAAATTGTGAGATAATTGTATTCTTATCTATTGGTTTTGTCTTGGCTTCTAGAGGGATAATTTCGCTAATATAATCCAGTTTCAAATCTTTATATAATTCTATGTTACTAGCAGAAGTAACCAATATACGAATAGGCATATCTTTTTTTATAGATATTTGACAGTTTAGAAATACTTTCTTATTTTCTTTGGCATAACTTTCATGAGCTATATGATTTAATTTTTTTGAACTCATTTTATAAATCGAATTGCCTAATTTAATATTTCCTTTCATTCTACCAATAATAACTGTTTGACCAACCTCAGTAAATTTTATATTTTTCATATTGGTGTCCATTAATTCTGAAATCGTGTAAGTTCCATTTTCTTTTTCAAGAGAAATGGTATCGCCAATACTAATAGGTTCATTTAATTTTATAGTAATATATCCTTTTTTATTATTATATTTTTGTACTTTACCAAGGAATAATCCCATATTATTTGGTTTTTCTTTAAAGACAAGATTTCTATTTGCTTCATTACTTAAGTGTCCAGAAGAAGACATACCTCTGTTAAATACTTGTAATAATTCAGTTCTATCCTTCTCATCAATTATATATTCCTTATCAGATAAAGCCAAATCAATATATTTTCTATAAATTCTTGTAACGGTTGCAACATATTCTGGTGATTTCATACGTCCTTCAATTTTGAAACTCTTAACACCAGCATTAATTAAGTCAGGAATAAACTCTAAGCCACACAAATCTCTTGTGCTTAATAAATATCCTGAATTAATTGTTTTGTTATTTTCTAATAATTCAAAAGGAAGTCTACAAGGACCAGCACATTTACCTCTGTTACCAGAACGTCCACCTAACATACTGGAAAATAGACATTGCCCAGAATAAGATATACAAAGTGCACCATGTATAAAAGTTTCAATTTCAATCTTAGTATTTTTACAAATATAATCAATTTCATTAACAGAAAGCTCTCTTGCAAGAACAACTCTTTTAAAACCTAATTCTTGAAGTTCTAAAGCACCATTTAAGTTGTGGACAGTCATTTGTGTACTACCATGTATTGGTAAATCTGGAAAGGCTTTCATTAATGCCATAGCTAATCCTAAATCTTGAACAATAATAGCGTCAATGCCATATTCATAAGCTTTTTTAGCAACATGCATAGCAGATTCAAATTCTGTATCAGTAACCAAAGTATTTAAGGTTAGATGTGTTTTTACACCACGAATTTTTGCATATTGAATTGCTATTTCTAATTCGTCAAGAGAAAAATTGGTAGCAAAAGCCCTAGCGCTAAAAGTATCGCTACCGAAATATACGCTGTTAGCACCGTTTTGTACAGCAGCCTTTAAACATTCAAAATCACCAACAGGAGAAAGCAATTCGACCATAATTTCACCTTCCTTTTAATTGTAATAAAATTCTTACCTAATTATACCATAAAACACTTGAGAATTCTAGGTTACATAAAATCAAACAAAAAATATAAAAATATTATATTTATTATTGTCAGATAAAATAGAATATTGTATAATATTTAGAAATGAGGGAGTAGTTAGCATAGAATATGTAGTAAAGTCAACATACTGATAAATAATATCTGGCTTTATTTTAAATAACGAGACTTGTTTGCAAATAGGAATTGCAAGCAATGTCTTTTTTGTTTGCAAGCAAATTGGAGGAATGAAAATGGGAATACTAGAAATTATATTAGTAGGATTAGGATTGGCAATGGATGCTTTTGCAGTATCTGTTTGTAAAGGATTATCAATGAAAGCATTAGACTGGAAAAAGGCAATTATCATAGCTCTATATTTTGGAATCTTTCAGATGCTGATGCCAGCAATTGGATATTTTCTAGGAACAGCTTTTGAGGGGATTGTAACAAGTGTTGACCATTGGATTGCTTTTATATTACTTGCTTTGATTGGAGGAAATATGATAAAAGAGGCCTTTAGCAAAGAAGGTAGTGAGAAATGTAATGATTGTGTTGATTTTAAAACAATGGTTATTTTGGCAATTGCAACAAGTATTGATGCATTAGCAGTGGAAATTACATTTGCATTTTTACAGACAAATATACTACTTGCTATGACCGTTATTGGACTAATAACCTTTATCATGTCTTTAATTGGAGTAAAAATAGGCAATAAATTTGGAAATAAATATGAAAAAAAGCAGAATTTATTGGAGGCTTCATTTTAATTTTAATGGGTATCAAGATATTACTAGAACATTTAGGAATTTTTTAATATCATTATCTTATCTATAACAAACAAAAATGTGATTTGAATAACAAAAATACCTACAAAAGTGTGATAAGAATAACAAGAAACTTTGCGAAAAATGTGATTAAAACAAGTAAAATCTTTGCAAAAATGTGATTATATGGTATAATTAGAATAGATAATGCATATAGTATAGATGGGAAGTGTTGTTATATGAAGAGATTGATAATGGAAAAATTGATAAAATGGAAAGAAAGTAAATATAGAAAACCATTGATTTTAAAAGGTGCTAGACAAGT
This sequence comes from uncultured Clostridia bacterium, assembly GCA_944386675.1. Taxonomy (GTDB): domain Bacteria; phylum Bacillota; class Clostridia; order TANB77; family CAG-508; genus CAG-269. Next base: position 4,311 of record CALXBY010000025.1, read on the forward strand.
AGGAAAAACATATATTATAAAGCAATTTGGAGAAGAGAATTATGAAGGAATTGCTTATTTCAACTTTGACCATGATGAAGATTTGCACAATTTGTTTGTCAATACAAAAGATCCCAAAAGAATACTAGATCAATTAGCATTCATATATGGAAAAGCAATATTACCAGAAGAGACATTAATATTTTTTGATGAAATACAAGAATGTCCTGATGCTTTAAATAGTTTAAAATATTTTCAAGAAGAAGCAAATGAGTATCATATTATTTGTGCAGGAAGTTTGTTGGGAATAAGATTATCACATACATCATTTCCAGTCGGAAAAGTAGAATTTATGAATATGTATCCAATGTCTTTTAGCGAATTTTTAATTGCGGATAATTGTGAGAATTTGGTAGAGTATATGAAATCCATTTCAAAAATTGAAAATATTCCAGAAATATTTTTTAATCAATTAGAGGAAAAATTAAAAGCATATTTCATTATCGGAGGAATGCCAGAAGCTGTGTATTCATGGGTAAATGAAAAAAATATGGAATTAGTAAATGCCATACAAGAAAATATATTAAAAGCCTATGAAAGTGATTTTTCAAAACATACTCAAAATCATGAAGCAAATAAAATTTCTTTAATATGGAATAGTATACCATCACAATTGGCAAAGGAAAATAAGAAGTTTTTATATCAAACGATAAAAGAAGGAGCACGTGCAAGAGAATATGAAAGTGCTTTGAACTGGTTAAATGGTGCAAATTTGATATATAAAATATACAATGTTAATAAGACTGATTTTCCATTAAAAGCATATCATGATTTGAGTTGTTTCAAAATCTATATGAATGATGTAGGATTACTTAGAAGAATGGCAAATTTAGATAGTAGAATTGTGATAGAAGGAGATAAACTATTTGAAGAATTTAAAGGTGCTTTTACAGAAAATTATGTATTAAATATGCTAATAATGCTTTACGAAGAAGTTCCAAATTATTTTACTTTTGATAGATATGAAATAGACTTTGTGATTCAAAATAAAAATAGGATTATACCAATAGAAGTAAAATCTAATAAATCAACCAATAGTACTAGTTTAACAAAATATAATGTGAAATTTAATAATGATATATCTATTAGATTATCAATGAATAATCTAAAAAAAGATGATAAAGTTTTAAATATTCCATTGTTTTTAATAGAATATATGGAGAAATTCATATAAAAAAGAAAATGCTCATGCTGTAAAAAAGCATGAGTTTTTTTAAAAATAAAAATCTAGAAAATATTTCGATTTGTTCGCTTGAAATGTAAAAAAAATAGTATATAATAGAAAACATAGAAAAGAGAAATGAACTTTGGGTGAACTTTAAAGACTGTCCCTAAAGTTCAACAAAGGAGCAAAGATACATGCAAGAAACGGTAAAAACAAAAAAAGTAGGAGAAATATTTAGTGATTATAAAACAAATACAAATATACAATATGCCAATATTGAAGCACTAAACGTTATCAAAAAGACAAATACATTAGAAGTCATGTTGTATTTTGATGAATATATAGAAATTAAAGAAATATGGTTTTTTGAAAAATTTTTAATAGAAAGATTTCAATTTAATCATATTGATATTAAAATCAAATATCATGAAGGTGTCGTATTAAAAGATATAAAAACAGAGTGGAGAAATATTATTGCTTATATGTCACATAAATATCCATTGATGAAGCCAATGCTTTTATTAAAAAGTGATGTGGAAGTAGATGGAAATGAAGTTAATATCAAAATGCATATTAAAGGAGCAGACTTTTTAAAAGCCAAAAAAACAGATAAAGAATTAGAAAAGGTTTTAAAGAATTTATTTGGAAAAGAGTATAAAGTAAATCTTACAGAGCAATTATCAAAAGAAGAAATAGAAGAAATACGAGAAGAAATTAAACAGGTGGAAGAAAAAGCAATTGCACATATTGAAGAATTAAATGCTGAAAAACAAAAAGAAAATGCTAACAAGGAAAACCATAATGAATATGGAGATGTACCAGAATATAATGACCCAGATTATGTGCCACCAGTGGATTTAGAAGGATATATTCCGGAAGAAGCTATGGATGGAATTCCACCAATAGATGGAACAGAAGATTTTCAAGAGCAAGAATATATTATGGGAAAACCATCAAAAGCAAAAGAAAATAGAGTGGCAATTAAGGATATTACAGCAAGCAATTCTAGAATAACGATTGAAGGTAGAATTTTAACTAGTGAGTGTCGAGAAACAAGAACAGGAAAAGGAATGTTAATCTTTGACATTTATGATGGAACAGGGACCATTACTTGTAAATCTTTTGCAAAAGATGCAATAGAAGGAAAAGAAATTATAGAAAAAATTCAAAATGCAAAAGCAATTAAGGCTATTGGAAAAGCAGGGTTAGATGCTTATGCAGGTGATGTAACAGTTATGGTAAATACAATTATTTTAAGTAACATGGAAGTTCCAGAATTACCAGAAGAAGATGATAGCTCGCCACTAATACTAGGAATGAATCCAAATATTACAGAGCCATTAGTAAAAATTGCAGAATTAAATGTAGATGATGGAAAAGTATCAATTGATGGAGAAGTCATTGATATGGAAGATAGAGAACTAAAATCTGGAAAAACCTTACTTAGTTTTGATATTTATGATGGAACAAGTAGTATGACATGTAAAGCATTTTTAAATAAAGATAATAGTAAAAGGGTAATAAAAAGAATCAAAAATGCAAAAGGATTAAAGATAGCAGGAACAGCACAGATGGATTCTTTCTCAAATGAATTAACCATTATGGCAAATACAATTGTAGAAGGAGAAGGAATTAAAAAGCAAATTAGAGAAGACCATGCAGAAGTAAAAAGAGTAGAGCTTCACATGCATACACAAATGAGTCAAATGGATGCCATGACTTCAGCAACAGATTTAATAAAAAGAGCAATGAAATGGGGAATGAAATCAATTGCCATAACAGACCATGGTGTTGTACAAGCCTTCCCAGAAGCACATAAAATGCTTGGATATGATAATCCAGATATGAAAATTATCTATGGGGTAGAAGCTTACCTAGCACCAGATAATACTAAAACAGTATATAATGGAAAGAAACAAAGTATTGACACAACTTATTGTGTACTAGATTTAGAGACAACTGGATTTTCAGCAACAACTGAAAAAATTACAGAAATCGGTGTTATGAAAGTAAAAAATGGTGAGGTAATAGGTGAATTTAGTTGTTTTGTAAATCCTGAAAAACATATTCCAGAAAGAGTAACAGAAGTTACAAATATCACAGATGAAATGGTAAAAGATGCAGAAACGATTGATAAAGTATTTCCAAAATTATTAGAATTTTTGGGAGATGATAAAGAAAACGTAATTGTTGCACATAATGCAAATTTTGATGTAGGATTTCTAAAACAAAATGCAAAAGTATTAGGGTATGATTTTAACTATACTTATTTAGATACTTTAAGTTTGGCAAAAGATTTATTTCCAGATTATAAAAAATACAAATTAGGAAAAATTGCAGAAAATTTAGGAATAAAAGTAGAAGTTGCACACCGTGCTTTAGATGATGTTGATACAACTGTAAAAGTATTTAATGTGATGATAGATATGTTAAAGAAAAAGGGTGCAGTAATTGTAGAAGATATTGATAGAGTAGCAGCAAGTGAAGAAGCGAAAAAAGAGGAATACAAAAAATTAAAAACCTATCATGCAATTATCCTAGCTAAAAACTATGTAGGATTAAAGAATTTATATAAATTAGTATCTTTATCACATTTACATTATTTTTATAGAAAACCACGTATCTTAAAAAGTCTATATAAAAAATATTCAGAAGGATTGATTCTTGGAAGCGCTTGTGAAGCAGGAGAACTATACCAAGCAATTGAACTTCGGAAAAACAGATGAGGAAATTGAAGAAATTGCAAACGACTATGACTATTTAGAAATCCAACCAACAGGAAATAACCAATTCTTAATTCGAAATGGAACAGTTGCAGATGAAGAGGCTTTAAGAGATATTAATAGAAAAATTGTAGAATTAGGAGAAAAATTAAATAAGCCAGTTGTGGCAACTTGTGATGTACATTTCATGGATCCACAAGATGAGATTTATAGACGTATTCTAGAAGCTGGACAAAAATATGATGATGCAGATAATCAAGCACCATTATATTTAAGAACAACAGAAGAAATGCTAGAAGAATTTAGTTATTTAGGAAAAGAAAAAGCGTATGAAGTTGTTGTTACAAATACGAATAAAATATCTGATATGTGTGACCAAATCAGCCCAATATCTCCGGAAAAATGTCCACCACACATTCCAGGTTGTGAACAAATGATAAAAGATATTGCGTATAATAAAGCACATCAGCTATATGGAGACCCATTACCAGAAATTGTGCAAACAAGATTAGATAAAGAATTAGATTCTATTATTAGAAATGGATTTTCTGTTATGTATATTATCGCGCAAAAATTGGTATGGAAATCAAATGAAGATGGATATATTGTAGGTTCTAGAGGTTCTGTAGGTTCTTCATTTGTGGCAAATATGACAGGAATTACAGAGGTAAATTCTTTACCTGCACATTACAGATGTCCAAATTGTAAATATTCAGATTTTACAGATTATGGCGTAAAAAATGGATTTGACTTACCAGACAAAGAATGTCCAAAATGTGGTCATAAACTAGATAAAGATGGAATGGATATTCCATTTGAAACTTTCCTTGGATTTAATGGAGATAAAGAGCCAGATATTGACTTGAATTTCTCAGGAGAATATCAAGCAAAAGCTCATAAATATACAGAAGTTATCTTTGGAAAAGGAACAACCTTTAAGGCAGGAACAATTGGTACAGTAGCAGATAAAACAGCTTTTGGATATGTTAAAAATTATTATGAAGAAAGACATATACCAATAAATCAAGCAGAAATTAAAAGAATATCTCATGGCTGTACTGGAATTAAAAGAACAACAGGACAACACCCAGGAGGAATTATTGTTGTACCAAAGGGAAGAGAAATTTATGAATTCTGTCCAGTACAACATCCAGCAGATGACCCGAATTCAGATATTATTACAACCCATTTTGATTACCACTCAATAGACCAAAACTTGTTAAAACTAGATATACTAGGACACGACGATCCGACCGTTATTAGAATGTTGCAAGATATTACTGGAATTGACCCAACGAAAATTCCACTAGATGATAAAGCAACCATGTCTATCTTTAGTTCAACAGATGCTTTAGGTGTAACCCCAAAACAAATTGGTTCAGAAGTAGGAAGTTATGGAATACCAGAGTTTGGAACAAAGTTTGTAAGACGGTATGTTAGTAGATACAAGACCAACTACATTTGACGAATTAATTCGTATATCTCGGATTATCACATGGTACTGATGTGTGGCTTGGAAATGCACAAAGCTTAATTGAAGATGGAACCGTAACCTTAACAGAGGCTATCTGTTGTCGTGATGATATTATGATATATCTAATAAAGCAAGGCTTGCCACCAAACTCTGCATTTAAAATCATGGAAACTGTACGTAAAGGTAAAGCATTAAAAGACCCAGCAAAATGGAAAGAATACACAGAATTGATGAAAGAACATAATGTACCAGATTGGTATATTAAATCTTGTGAAAAGATAAAATACATGTTCCCAAAAGCACACGCAGCAGCCTATGTAACTAACGCATTTAGAATTGCATGGTTTAAAGTACATGAACCAAAAGCTTATTATGCAGCCTTTTTCTCAATTAGAGCATCAGATGAATTCGACAGTGAAATTATGATATTTGGAGAAGAAAAAGTAAAAAATAAAATGAAAGAAATAGACTTACAAGGAAACAATGCAACACAAAAAGATAAAGCCATGTATCCAGTATTAGAATTGGTATTAGAAATGTATGAAAGAGGCATCAAATTTTTACCAATCGATTTATACAAATCAAGCGCTACAAAATTTATTGTAGAAGAAGACGGAATACGTCCACCACTAAACAGTATTGCAGGACTTGGAACAGTAGCAGCAGTAGGAATTGAAAATGCAAGAAAAGATGGAAAATTCATGTCCATTGATGATATGAAAATCAGGTCAAAAGTAGGAGACTCTGTAGCAGAATTATTAAAAAAATTCGGATGCTTAGATGGTATGAGTCAAAGCAATCAACTAAGTTTGTTTGGGTGAACGTTAGGGACGTGCCAAATCGTTCAAATTTTAATCGATTTGGCACATATGCATTTTATATAATAAAGGAAAAAGAGGAAGAAAATGATTGGAATTTTAATGATTAGCATATTTATATATGCATTTTTTGTAGTAATATGGACTATTATTTCTATTGCAAAGACAGGAAAAATAAAAGTAGAACGTATATGGTTAGCAACAATTCCAATATATCTTATATTAGCAAGTATTCCATTTTTGTTTGTATATGGTTTGTTTGGAAATAATAGAGGAATTGTAATTTTAGTGATAACTATAATTCTTGGCTATTTAATTATTAGATTAGGAATTACCATATATAATAAAATGAAAGTAAAATTATCAAAAAATGAAGGAATTTATATTAGAGATGTAGAGGCGGAATATAGTCCAGCAATTCTTTCTTATTTGCAAAATCAAAAAATAGAAAAGAAAAAAGATTTAGTAGCTTGTATATTAAATTTATGTGCAAAAGGATTTCTAAAAATAGAAAAGAAAGAAGAAAATCGTTATGAACTAAAAGCATTACCTAATAAAGATGATGAAACACTGAAAAAAGACGAGAAATATTTATATAACAAGATTTGTAAAAAAGAAAAAATAAATTTAAACACATGGATAAGATATGTAAGAGAAGAATTTGAAAGTTATCATTTCACAAAGGAAACAAAAATACGTTTAAGTACAATATTTTTATTATTATATATTGGAGACCTGATAATTTTAGCTATATATTCTACAGTAAGTGGAAATCAAATAGGACAAGAAATATCTGATATGATATTTATTACATTTTTTGTAGCTTTTGAGCTTGCTATATTAGAACCTCTTATAAGAGTAATATTACGCTATTTAAGAAAAGGGGAATATCTAGATGGTACGTATACTGGAAAAGGTGCAAAAGAAATGAAACGATGGGATAAATATAAAAAGTTTTTAGAAGAATATACTTTGCTGGAAGATAAACCGTTAGAAAGTGTATTAGTATTAGAAAAACATCTTGCATATGCAACTGTATTAAATGTAAACACAAGCTATACCAAAAGTTTTATAGAACAATTAGAAATAACACATAAAATTAATTTAGAATACGTTGATAAAATGCTAGAAGAAATAAATAAAGAAGCTTAGAAAATTTCTAAGCTTCTTCTTTTAATGCTTCAAATTTATTACTAAATTCTGGACAATGTTTCTTTAAGTTAACAGGTCTTAAATTTTTATCAGTAAAGCAATGTTTTGTTTCAGCAATAATTACATCATTACCTGTTTTTTTGTCTTTTACTTCATAGCCAATAGTTAATCGAACACCATTAAATTCTTTCACAAACACTTTAATAGAAATCGTATCGGCAAAAGTAACATGTTGTTTATATTTACATTTAACTTCTAAAACGGGAATGGTAACACCTTTTTCTTCAAATTTTTCAAAAGGCATATCAGCTTTTCTTAGATAAAAACATCTTGCTTCTTCTAAAAAGCGGATATAGTTTGAATGGTGTACAACGCCCATTCTATCTGTTTCATAATAATTAATTGTTCTTTCATATATAAAACTCATTTTAAATCGCATCCTTTCGAAAAGGTATTATACAAAATAAAAAAATATATGTCAAATGTTGCAAAAATTAACATAATATAGTATAATGAATTTTAGCGTATTGCATGAAATTTTCTAGGAATATAGGAAAGGGGAAGAAAAAATGATAAAATTTAATTTCGAAAGAAAATTGACAGGGGCAGTGAGTATCTATCGACCAGAGAACAAAAAGTTCAAAAAAATTCCAAAAACTTTGCTTCGGGAAAAAATAGAGGAAATGGAGTTTGATAACAGAGAGATACAAGACGATTTAAAAGTTGTCAATGGTCTATTAGTAGACATAAATAATATCATTTTAGGAAGCAATCGAGAAAGGGAGATAAGGGTGTTTTTAGACCCCATAAATTATGGAGCAAAAATACCAACCTTCATTATAACGGGAAATTATCCGTTATATAATTTACTGAAGAAACTGATACAATGAGCAGGGAGAAATCCCTGCTTTTTTTTTCTGTTTAACCTAGAAATTATTCTATACAAATGATATAATGCAAATGGAAAATAGTTTAACCAAAATGTCTCAAAAGGAAACGTCCCCAATGGGACACTTGATTGGGCATTGGATATATAGGAAGTAGGAGAATAAATTGAGAAAAATAAATGGAGTTATATTACAAGCATTTGAATGGTATTTAGAAACAAATCAAAATTGGTGGAATACATTAGCCGATAAAGCACAAGAATTAGCTGATATAGGAATAACAGCTTTATGGCTTCCACCAGCATATAAAGGAATTGGTGGAAAAGACGAAGTAGGATATGGTGTGTATGATTTATATGATTTAGGAGAATTTGACCAAAAAGGAACGGTGAAAACAAAATATGGTTCTAAAGATGAATATTTAAACTGTATTATGACTTTAAAACAAGCAGGAATTGAAACATATGCAGATATTGTTCTAAATCATAAAATGGGAGCAGATTTATTACAAACAATCCCAGCAGAACAGGTGGATTGGGGAAATCACAATGCATTAGTAGAAAATAACCAAGTAGTAAGAGTAGCGACAAAATTTACATTTCCAGGAAGAAAACATAAATATTCTGACTTTGAATGGAATTGGACACATTTTGATGGAATTGATTATGACGAAAAAACCAAAGAGCATGCAATTTTTCGCTTTAAAAATAAAACATGGAGTGGAGCAGTTGATGAAGAATTTGGAAATTATGATTATTTAATGGGAGCAGACCTAGATTTTAAGAATCCAGAAGTTGTTCAAGAATGCTTAAATTGGGGAAAATGGTACTTGGAATTAACAAAAATAGATGGTTTTCGATTAGATGCTGTAAAACATATTGACGCTAATTTCTATAAAGAGTGGATTAAGCGATTAAGAGAAAAAACAGAAGATGAATTATTTGCTGTGGGAGAATATTGGAGTGGAGATGTTTCAAAATTACATAGATATATTACAGAAACAAAAGGACAAATTTCTTTATTTGATGTTCCGCTACATTATAATTTATATAATGCTTCAAAAGATGAAAATTATGATTTAAGTAAGATATTAGAAAAAACATTAGTAAAAGAAAATCCAAGTAAAGCAGTAACATTTGTAGATAATCATGATACGCAACCAGGACAAAGTTTAACAAGTTTTGTAGAAAGATGGTTTAAATTATCAGCATATGCCATTACGTTATTAAGAGATGAAGGATATCCTTGTGTATTTTGGGGAGATGTATATGGTATTCCGCATGATAATATTGCACCAAGTGAATGTTTATCAACATTGATAGATTTAAGAAAAGAAAAAGCTTATGGAAAACAAAATGATTATTTTGATAATCCAAATTGTATTGGTTGGACAAGAGAAGGCGATAATGAACATATTAAATCAGGAATAGCAGTATTAATTTCTAATAAATTTGATGCAGAAAAAAGAATGTATATAGGAACACAATTTGTAGGAGAAAAATTTATAGATGCCATTGGTGGCTGTCAAGATGAAGTAATTATTGATAATGAAGGATATGGGAATTTTAAAGTAAAGGCAAAATCAGTTTCTGTTTGGATAAATGCATAAAAATTAGTAGAAAAGTTGGATTGGATATGATACAATATATTGGAAAAAAAGAAGTAAATAAATTCATAAATGTAGACAAAGTGTAAAATAGTTTTATAAAAATAAAAAGGAGAATATAATGCCTAAATTTTTTGTGACAACGAATCAAATTGAAGGAAATCTGATTACAATAGAAAATGAAGATGTAAATCACATAAAAAATGTACTAAGAGCAAAAGTAGAGGATATAATAGATATATGTGATTGTGAAACTTCTAAAAATTATATTTGTCAAATCGAAAAAATAGAAGAAAAGAATATTTATTGCCATATAGTAGAAGAAATTGAATCTAATGTAGAATCAAATATAAAAGTAACAATTTTTCAAGGATTACCAAAAGCAGATAAAATGGAATTAATTATCCAAAAATCAGTAGAATTAGGTGTTTATGATATTACACCAGTAGAAATGAAAAGATGTGTGGTAAAACTAAATGAAAAAGATAAGATAAAGAAAATACAAAGATGGCAAAAAATATCTGAAGGAGCTGCTAAGCAATCTGGAAGAGATAGAATACCAAATATAAATAATATAATAAATGTTAACAAGATGTGTGAAACTTTTAAAGAATATGATTTGGTATTAGTGGCTTATGAAGAAGAAAAAGTAAATTCTTTAAAGCAAGAATTGAAAAAACTAGAAAAAGATAAAAAAATAAAAATAGGAATTGTGATAGGACCAGAAGGTGGAATTGATAAAGAAGAAATAAATAAATTTAAAGAAAATAACGTAAAAATTATTACATTAGGAAATAGAATATTAAGAACAGAGACAGTAGCTTTAAATATGTTAAGTATTATTATGTATGAATTAGATAGTTAGGGGGCAAAAATGAAAAAACAAAAAACAAAAGTAGAAGATGAAAAGGTAATGGAAAAAGAACTTTTAAATGATAAAGAAGAACAAATAACAGAACCTGAAGAAGTAAATATTGAAAAAATTTCAGAAATGAAAAAAGCTAAGAAAAAAGTTCCAAAAGAAATATCTCAAGAAATTTTGAAGAAAATATTTAAAAATTTAATATTAGCTGTTGTAGTAATGATATATTTTATTGCAGCCAATATATTATACACAAAAATCCCATTAGAAGAAATGATTATGGTAACAGAAATTATTTCAGGAGTATTTTTATTATCAGGAATCATTATTTTAGAAGTTGCATACAAGAAAGAAAGTGGGACACTTACATTTACAGCAATAGAATTATTTGTATTATCAATGCATGCATTATTTATCAATCATATTATAACCATATATCATTTTGATTTTAGAGCATATTTATTAACTTCATCTTATATATTTGCAATATATTATGTATTGAAATCAATTATTATTTATACAAAAGCAAGAATAAAATATTTAAAAAGTCTTAGTGATATACCAGAGATTTTAAAAGACGAACCAATTGTGAAAGAAGCTAAGAAAAGAAAAAATGAAGATGAAGAAATAAATGATGATATAAAAGAAGAAAAAGAAGTTGTAGAAATAGAAAAAAAAGCAGAAACAGAAATAAAACCAAAATCTATCAAAGTAAAAAACAGAAAAAGAAGTACTACCAAAAAAGAAAAAAAGCAAGTAGATGAGAACAAGAACAAAGAAACTAAAAAGAATGCAGGTACTAAGGAGAATATAGTTAAAGAAGAAAAAATAGATACAGAAATTAAAGAAGAAACAAAAAACAAACAAGAAAATATAAAAAGTGAGACAAAGAAAAAGACAACAAAGAAACAGCCAAGCAAAAAAGAGAGCAAAATAGAAGAAGATAGCCAAACACTAATAGAAGAAACACCTAAAGTACAAAAACCAAAATCTAAAAGAGGAAGAAAGAAAAAAGAAGATGTTAATACTAAAAAATAATTACAATTTTTCTATGTAAAAATTTGAGAAAGGAATGTAGTAAAAGATGATTAAAAGTATGACAGGCTATGGAAAAGCAAATATATCAAAAAACTTAAGAGAATATCAGGTAGAAATTAAAAGTGTTAATCACAGATATTTGGATGTTTCAATAAAAATGCCAAGAACGTTAAGCTACTTAGAAGAGGAAGTAAAGAAAATCATTTCAGCAAATTTAACAAGAGGGAAAGTAGATGTATTTATTACATTTAATAACAATTCATTAGAGGGAAGAGATATAAAAATCAATACAGAAATTGCTAGAATGTATATTAAAGAATTAAAAAATTTAGCAGAATCAGAAGGAATTGTAGCAGATATACCAGTGACCGAAATTTCTAAATTACCAGATGTTTTAACTATTCAAACAAATCAAGATGATGAAACAATCAAAAATGAGTTATTAGATGTAACACGGAATTGCAATTCATAATTTGGTAGAAATGAGAAAAATAGAAGGAGAAAAGATTGCACAAGATTTAAAAACGAGAATAGATGAGATAGAAGAAAAAGTAGAAAAAATATCTACACTTTCTACTGGACTTATTGAAGATTATGTAGTAAAATTAAATACAAGGATAAAAGAACTACTAAAAGATCAAGATATAGATGAATCAAGATTAGCTCAAGAAGTAGTTATTTATGCGGACAAGTGCTCTATTCAGGAAGAAGTTACAAGATTAAATAGTCATATATATCAATTTAGAGAATTATTACATTCTGATGAAGCAGTAGGAAAAAAATTGGATTTTATCATTCAAGAAATGAATAGAGAAACAAACACAATAGGTTCAAAAGCAAATAATTTAGAAATAACAAATGAAGTAATTAATATGAAAACACAGCTAGAGAATATAAGAGAACAAGTACAAAATATAGAATAAGAAGGGAATGATAGTATGCAATTAGTAAATATCGGATTTGGAAATATTGTATCAGCAGAAAGAATCGTAGCAATTGTAAGCCCAGAATCAGCACCAATAAAAAGATTAATACAAGAGGCAAAAGATAATAAAACAGCAGTAGATGCGACATATGGAAGAAGAACAAGAGCAGTGCTAATTATGGATTCAGGACATATTATATTATCAGCAGTACAACCAGAAACTGTTGGTGGAAGAATTGATAAAGATATTTCTCAAGAAGATAATTAAATAATAGAAGAAAGTTATCTTGAAAATTTAGAAAGTTTATGCTAAAATGATATACATAAAAAGAAAGGAATGAATTTTTAATGATAGTAAAACCAAGTGTTTCAGAATTACTTACAAAAGCAAATAATCGATATGAATTAGTTATTGCAACAGCTAGAAGAGCAAGACAAATTGCATCTGGTGCAACACCAATGGTAGACACAAAGGAAGAGTCACCGGTAACAATTGCTGCTATTGAAATTGCAGAAGGGAAGGTTGCAATAGAATGTTAGTAATATTATCAGGAGTAGCAGGAGCAGGAAAAGATACAATAAAAAAAGAACTAATTAAACGAATGGAAAATGTAGAATCTCTTCCTTCATATACCTCAAGACCAATGCGTGAAGGTGATGTAGAAGGAGGAACTTATAATTTTGTATCAAGAGAAGAATTTGAAAAGATGATAGAAAATCAAGAATTCTATGAATATGATATTCATCATAATCAATATTATGGAACTTCTAGAAAATTATTAAATGACAAAATTAAAAGTGGAAAAATTATTGTAAAAGATATTGATGTTAATGGAACAGAGCATTTAAAAGAACTATTAGAAAATGACACAAAAGTTGTAACAATATTTTTACGTGTTCCAAAAGAAGAATTAAAACAACGACTAGAAAATAGAATAGACAAGCCAAGTCCACAGGAAATTGTATTACGTTTAAATCGATTTGATTATGAAGAATCTAGAATTAATTTATATGACTATGTATTGAGAAATAATGACTTGGAAAAAACAGTACAAATTATTATGACAATTATAGAAAATGAGGTAAGACTAGAAAAAGAACAACATTAAAACTAGACAATCCTATTTTATAAATATACAAAAAATAAGCATGAATAGAAATATTTGTGTTTATTTTTTTATATTATATATTGATTACTTGATGAATGTGTACTTTTTAATAATTACTTTTTTCTAACAAAAATAACCAAACTCTTGTTTTAAATAAAAAAGTATAGTATAATGTGACTGGAAATTTGTAAGGATTAAAATAAATATAAATATCAAATTATGGGGGAATTTTCATGAATGACAAAATTATTATAAAAGGTGCAAAAGAACATAATTTAAAAAATATAAATTTAGAAATACCAAGAGATAAATTAGTCGTTATTACAGGTTTGTCTGGTTCAGGAAAATCTAGTTTAGCATTTGATACCTTATATGCAGAAGGGCAAAGAAGATATGTAGAAAGTTTGTCTTCTTATGCTAGACAATTCTTAGGATTGATGGAAAAACCAGATGTAGAAAGTATAGAAGGATTATCACCAGCAATCTCAATTGACCAAAAAACAACATCAAAAAATCCACGTTCTACAGTTGGAACTGTAACAGAAATTTATGACTATATTCGTTTGTTATATGCTAGAATTGGTGTGCCATATTGCCCAAACTGTGGTAAAAAAATTGAAAAACAAACCATAGATCAAATTGTAGATAATATTATGGAGTTAGAAGAAGGTACAAGAATTCAAGTATTAGCACCAGTAGTTAGAGGAAGAAAAGGAGAATATACGAAACAATTAGAGGAATTTCAAAAAGAGGGATTTGTAAGAGTACGTATTGATGGAAAAATGTATGAACTTTCTGATGACATTGAATTAGACAGAAAGAAAAAACACAATATTGAACTAGTTGTAGATAGATTAGTCATAAAACCAGAAATTGTTAGCAGATTAACAGAATCTGTAGAAGTTGCCCTAAAACACGCAAATCAATTGGTACTAATTGATGTTGTGGGAAAAGGAGAAAAATTATATAGTTGTAATTATGCTTGTCCAGATTGTGGTTTTAGTTTTCCAGAATTAACACCTAGAATGTTTTCATTTAACAATCCAATGGGAGCTTGTCCAACTTGTACAGGAATTGGTTATTTAATGAAAATGGATGAAGATTTAATCATTCCAGATAAAAATAAAACCTTATATGATGGTATCAAAGCTTTTGGATCAAGTACGATGAAAAAAGGCGATACTATGGCAAAAATGTATTTTGAAAGTATCGGAAAACATTATGGAATTGATATAAGAGGAAAGAAAATTAAAGAACTACCTAGAAGCTTTATGGAAAAAATCTTGTATGGTACAGGTGATGAAGAGATTGATTTTGAATATCAATCACCAGCAGGAATTAGAAAATTTAAAGCACCATTTGAAGGTGTCCTTCCAACTTTAGATAGACGTCATAATGAAACAAAATCACAAGGAATGCGTGATTTTTATGAAATGTATATGAGTAATTCTCCATGTTATTCATGTCATGGAGCAAGATTAAAACCAGAAATCTTGTCTATAAAAGTAGGAGATAAAAATATTAATGAATTAACAGCTATGTCTATTAATCAAATCAAAGATTATTTGGACAATTTACAATTAAATAAGACAGAAGCGATGATTTCAGATTTGATTTTAAAAGAAATTCGTCAAAGATTACAATTTTTAATTGATGTTGGACTAGAATATTTAACTTTATCTAGAAGTGCAGGAACCTTATCAGGAGGAGAGGCACAAAGAATCAGACTAGCTACACAAATTGGTTCTGGTTTAACAGGTGTATTATATATCTTAGATGAACCAAGTATTGGTTTGCATCAAAGGGATAATGATAGATTACTAGCAACCTTAAAAAAATTAAGAGATTTAGGAAATACATTACTTGTTGTAGAACATGATGAAGATACTATGTATGCAGCAGACCAAGTAATTGATATAGGACCAGGTGCAGGAACGCATGGTGGACAAGTGATGGCACAGCGGAACGGCAGAAGAAATCAAACAAGTAGAAAATTCGATTACAGGAAAATACTTAAGTGGAAGATTAAAAATTCCAGTACCAAAAAAAAGAAGAAAACATACAAAATCAAAGGTAATAGAGGTACAAGGTGCAACAGAAAATAATTTAAAAAACATTAGTGTCAAATTTCCATTAGGCGTATTTACTTGTGTAACAGGTGTATCAGGCTCAGGAAAATCAACATTAGTTAATGAAGTATTATATAAAACAATAGCCAAAGAATTAAATGGCTCTAATGAAAAACCAGGAAAATGTAAAGGAATTAAAGGAATTAATCAAATTGATAAAATTATTAATATAGACCAATCACCAATTGGAAGAACACCTCGTTCAAATCCTGCAACTTATACAGGTGTATTTGATTTAATCAGAGATATTTTTGCAGAAACAGAAGAGGCAAAATTAAGAGGCTACCAAAAAGGAAGATTTAGTTTTAATGTACCAGGCGGAAGATGCGAAAGTTGTAATGGTGATGGAGTTCATAAAATTGAAATGCACTTTTTACCAGATATTTATGTACCTTGTGAAGTATGTAAAGGAAAGAGATATAATAGAGAAACTTTAGAAGTAAAATATAAAGGAAAAACAATTGCAGATGTTTTAGATATGACAGTAGAAGAAGCATTACAATTTTTTGATAAAATTCCAAGAATTAAACAAAAAATTCAAACTTTATATGATGTAGGATTAAGTTATATAAAATTAGGACAACCATCAACAACATTATCAGGAGGAGAAGCACAAAGAGTAAAACTCGCAACAGAATTATCTAAAAAGGCAACAGGAAAAACACTATATATATTAGATGAACCAACAACAGGACTTCATATTGCAGATGTTCATAAATTGGTGGACATTTTACAAAGATTAGTCGATACAGGAAATACGATAATTGTTATTGAACATAATTTAGATTTAATCAAAACATGTGACCATATTATTGATTTAGGACCAGAAGGAGGAGACAATGGTGGAGAAGTTGTTAGCGTTGGAACACCAGAACAAGTTTGTTTAAATGAGAAAAGCTATACAGGAAAATTCTTAAAAAAATATTTAGAACAAAATTAAGAAATAAAACCCAAAAAGAACTTATGTTAAAGCTCGTGTCAACATAAGTTCTTTTTTGGTTTCTTATCTTTTTTATAGCTATCTGAACAATATGATAGCCAAATACATGGTTAATAGTTACATACATATATGTTAACATAAAATAAACTAAAAAGCAAATGAATCTAAAATGAACTTTAAAGACTGTCCCTAAAGTTTAAATTCAAAACTTAGTTAAATAGGAAAAAGGGGAATCCAAAAAAACGGAACCCCCTTTAAAAGAAGTGAATTATTTTTCAGAATCGAAAAGAGAATCGAGAATTTTTTCTATATGCTCAGGAATTTCAGGATAGCTAAACAGTTCTTTCGGAATGTATTTTAATGTATTTTTATAGATGTCTGTTAAGACGTCTATTGGAATAGAACATCTTTCTCCGTCCCCTACATCATCCCCTGGAATGTAGTTAGAGGAGTAAACTGCAGTCCAGTCCATTCCACGTTCATAGTTTAAATGATCCTTTTTTGAAAATAAAATCGTGTGTAGACCAAATTCGGTATCATATTCCAAAGCGCATGCTACATCTTGATGGTCGTATGATATACACTCAAAATCGTTATATATCATAACAATTTCCTTTATGATAGCATCTTCTTCTGGTAATTGCCGAACTCGGTAATCCCAATCCTCAAGTTCCCGTTTCTTTAGACTAATATTTGGCCACATTCTAGTACCTCCTTTTAAACACATAGTATTTACGTAGCATAAACGATTATATACTAATAAGTAAAATTTGTCAATTAGTAACATATATTTCATTTGATGTATTAATTTTATGAAAAATATTTATAGTAATTAAGTTATACATTTAAAATACGAATAAAAATCAGTTCTTTTAGAGATACTAAAAAATGAAATAAAAAGTAAAAATGTCCCAAACAGAAACGTCCCCAAAAGGACATTTTAATTAGAAAGGAGAAATTTATGTTTAATTTTAGAACAGATTTGGCGGCAGAAAGAAGAGAAATATATAGAACAGCCAATAAATTAGAAAATGAAAT
>CALXBY010000026.1 GCA_944386675.1 uncultured Clostridia bacterium
AAATATAACAAAATATATATTGATAGGAATTATATGGATATTTGGAATGATTATGATAAAACTTTATGCACCAGCAGATACAGAAAATGTTCCAATATTATCTACAAAAGATAGAAAAAGAAAACAAATAATAGCATATATTACATTTTCAATAGCACTTATTGCAGCTATATTTGTAGAAAACAATGTAATTTCAAACATATTAATATTTGGAAATCTTTTACAAACGTTAATGATAACAAAATTGGCATATAGATTAACAAACAATAAGTATGGATATGAAGTGTATGGTGATGCTTCAATTTAAAATTTGAAAAAACATATACCGGTGTGTTTTTAATATATATAATAAGGGGGAATCTATTATGTTCAAATTTTTATCAAAAATAGCAGAAAAATATGCTAAAGCTACAAATACGGCGTGCGTTATAGTTTGGGTATTACATCAACCTAAAATGCCAACAAGTATGATTAAAAAAGATTAATTCATTGGCAAGAATAGGACGAAAAATTATTCTTGCCAGTATCCCATGTAACTTAAAAGGTTATATGTTACAATCCAATACAAGACAGCTTTTGTAAGCTGTTTTTCTTATTATATAGGAAAATATATGAGAGCAAAAAATAGATATGAAAAAATGTTTTTTCATATCCATTTTAAAATTACAGATTAATAATATATTTCAATTTGTTGAGAAAAATATTTATCAGTTTTACTTGTATGCAAATTTAAATTTTTACTCTTTCCTATGATTTTTCTAACTTCCCATAAACCTAATCCAGTATGATTTTCTTTTCCAGAATAACCTTTATTAAATATCTTTTCAGTATCAATATTTTTGTCTTTATAGGTATTTTCAACGATAACTAGTTGTCTATGATTTTTAGAATCATCTCTAAATATGATATTAATAATCTTTTCATCACATTCACTACTTGCATCTATAGCATTATCCAAAAGGATTCCTAAAATTCTAGTAAATTCATATATTTTCATATGTAATGTGTTTAAGTCTAGTAAAAGAGACATATTTATTTTGATTCCTTTTCCTTCGGCTTCATGATATTTCGTTGTTAACAAACTGTATACACCAGGATTATTAATTAATTTTGGATTTAAAACATATAGATTATTAACTTTTTGACAATCATCTTCAAGCTGTACATAATATTTCTTCAATCCTTCCATATCATTTGTTTTTACATATCCACCAATGGTTGTCACAATATTATCAAAATCATGTTTAAAACCTCTAACACTATCATGCAAAATAGTTAATGTTTTATTATATTCTTCTGCGTTTTGCAATTTTTGAGTAGTAGAAGATAATTTTATTACTCTAGTTAAACTATAGATACTTATAGAAAAATATGCTAACATAGATAGGAAACTTAGAAAACTTATTATTATCGGTAGTGTATCCGTATAATAAATAGTTATAATAGCTTGAATTCCAAGTGCAAGAAAACCCACAATTAAGTTGAAAACTAATACGTTTTTACTCTTAGAATCAACATTAAATTTAGAATAATCTAATCGTATATTTTTTATTTGTAATAACAAGACAATTGCGAATACAATAAAGTACATTATTAATAGATAAATTATTCGATATAACGGAATAGTGGCAGAGTGCTCATAACTTATATTAAATAATGTAAAATATGGATTTAGAATCAAAGTTCCTACTAGAGCGAAAATAATGGGAGGAAGTATTGTAGCAAATAAACTTTGTAAAATCGATATTTTAAAAGTTAAAGTAATAACAATGAACATACATATATAATTAATAAATGTATTAAAAGGTGATGGAATAAAATAAATATTAATAAGACTAATTATGGTACAAATAGTAACATAGATAGCACTTTGTTTTAAATTTGATTTTAAGTTAAGAACTGTAGTAAAAATCATCAAAGTTAATATAGCTTCAATAATACCACTAGGTAATAATATAATATTTATTAATGTTTCATTAGGCGTAGTTAACGCACTCCAAATATTATTCAATAATTCCATGATTTTTTACAACCTCCATAAATTCTTTTTTATATTTAGGTCCTATACTGCAAAAAGTATTGCTACTAAAATATACAGTCAAAGCAACAGGATCAACATTTTTAATGTTATTTAGATTAACAATATAAGATTTATGACATCTTACAAAATTGCTTGGTAATTTATCTTGAATTTTATTAAAAGAACTATAAGATTCATAATCACGAGAAGAGGTATGAAAAATCAATTTCATACCATCTCTTTTAATATATTGAATTTGCGTCTCATCTACCAGTGTATTTTTATTATCAATTTTAATATATTTCTTTGGTAGTCCATAAATATCATCAAAAAGCCTTTTGATAGTATCTTCTAATCTTTCATATGTAATTGGTTTAGCCAAATAATCAAATGTTTTATACTTATAAGCAATCATAGCATATTCTAAATGACCAGTTGTAAATATTAAATAAACATTTTTATCTTTTTTTCTAATTTCTTCTGCTAAGTCCAAACCAGTTTTTTGAGATTTTAAATTTATATCTAATAACAAAACATCTATCTGATTTTCATTGTCAAAACAAGCCAATAAATCTTCAAAATTACTAAATTTGAAAGAAACTTGACCATCAAGATTATTTTTCGTAAATATATTTTCTAAGAGTTTTTCTAATCTATCTAGAATATTCACATTATCATCACAAATTACAAAGTTTAACATATATATACCCCTCCAAAATATATGTATTAAAAATGTATAAGTTTCGACAATAAAAAAGTAATTACCTATTTTTTCCAGCAGTAATAACAATATATTCTAAAAAAATCATATTGTCAATACTGTTATGGCAAATTTATCTAGAAGATAAAAGCATTACTAGCATTATTGAACATTAGTAAAACGAAAAGAATTATAAAGAAAAAATAAAACTGACACAATATAAAGGTAATATATTCTAAAGAATATTCTTTAAATAACAGCATAATATTAAACAGTAAAAAATAATTTTATTGGAGAGGTTGATTTATGAATAAGAAACTTTTAAAAAATATAATGATACTTATGGTAATTGTAGCAATATCTATTTTTTCTATAATCGATATATATATGAATGAGGAGGTACAAACCAATTCAGGAGTAAGTAACAAAAAAATAGAGTGGGGAATAAAAAGAAATGATAATCATGAGCAACCAGATGTTGGAAATGAAAATAAAAAAATATTAGAAGAAAATAATGGAATTTGTTTAGGAAATAAAGAACACAAAACCATATACTTAACATTTGATGAAGGGTATGAAGCAGGCTATACAAGTGAATTTTTAAAAATATTGAAAGACAATAATGTAAAAGCCGCTTTTTTTCTAACTGCACACTATGTTAATACACAAGAAGAACTAGTAAAGCAAATGATAGATGAAGGACATATTATAGGAAATCATACAGTAAATCATAAAAGTATGCCAAGCTTAAGTGAAGAAGAAATAAAAAAGGAAGTTATGGATTTACATCAAAGTGTATATAAGAAGTTTGGTTATGAAATGAAGTATATAAGACCACCTAAAGGGGAATTTAGTGAAAAAACATTAGTTAGTACAAATTCTTTGGGATATAAAACAGTCATGTGGTCTTTTGCTTATGAAGACTGGAACGAAGAAAAACAACCAGATGAGGAAAAAGCAAAACAAAAGATACTAAATAATCTTCATAACGGAGAAATTATGTTGTTACATGGAAACTCTAAAACAAATTTACATATTTTAGATGCTGTTATAAAAGAAACTAAAAACATGGGATATGAATTTAAATCCTTAGATGAATTTGTATAAAAGGGATTTTGGGGACGGACTCATTTTTCCCTTTTTAATAAAATAAGAAAAATGAAAATTAAAAAAGGGAAAAATGAGTCCGTCCCCAAAATCCCAGGAAGGAATGAAATAAAAATGAAGAAAAACAGAATGAGTAAAATTAATAAAATGTTAGAAATACCAAGAGAAGTATATTCTGATGTACCCAAAATTTCTATTATAGGATTTGATGAAATGATAATCGAAAACTATAAAGGAATATTAGAATATGAGGAGTTTTTTGTTCGAATCAGTACATATAGAGGAATTATTAGTATTAATGGGTATAATTTAAATTTAGAAACAATGACAAATGATGATATACGTGTAACTGGAAAAATTGAAAGTTTTGATTTTGAGAGAATTACAGATTAATGTTAAGGAGAGATAAATGATAATAAAAAAGATCATAAATTACATATATGGTTATTTAAGAATAACAGTAGAAGGTTATTATATTGAAAGATTCATAAATATTTGTAGAAATAAAAAATATATGATGTGGAATATCAAAAAAATAAATGATATCAAACTAATATTAAATATAGAAATAAAAAACTTTAGAGAAATATGTAGAATAGCTAAAAAGACACAATGCAAAGTGAAAATAAAAACAAAAAGGGGATTACCTTTTCTTCTTAATAAATATAAAAAGAGAAAGGTATTTGTATTGTTTTTATTGATAATTATTATGACCATTTTTTTGAGTTCTAATTTTGTATGGAACATAGAAATAATAGAAGAAAATGGAATAGAGATAGAAAATATTATGGAAGATGTTAATAAAGCAGGATTGAAAATAGGAGAACTAAAAACAAATATAGATACAAAAGACATTATAAATAAAGTAAGATTAAATAGAGATGATATTGCTTGGATGGGGATTGAATTAAAAGGTACAAATGCAATTGTAAAATTAGTAAAAGCAGAAAAAAAGCCAGAGATTGTTGACGAAGATGAATATTGTAATATTGTTTCTAACAAAAATGGAGTTATCACAAAAATCAATGCACAAGATGGGACTGCAAATGTAAAAGTAGGAGATACAGTAAGTAGTGGAGATGTTTTGATAAATGGATGGATGGAAGGAAAGTATACAGGTATACGATATGTTCATGCAAAAGGGGAAATAGAGGCTAGAGTTTGGTATACCATGAATAAAACGATACCATATACTACTACGGAAAAAAGGAATACAGGAAATACTGAAACAAATTATGGAATAAAAATTAACAATTTTAGAATAAATTTTCCGAAAGGGGTTTCAAAATTTAAATTTTATGATACAATAGAAAATGAAAATAAAATTAAGCTGTTTTCTAACTTCTATTTACCAATTTCTGTAATAAAAACAACAAATCAAGAGTATGAAGAAGTACAAAAAACATATTCTATGGAAGAGGCTAAAAGCTTAGGGATACAAGAAATAGAGAAAGAATTGGAACAGAAAATAGAAAATAAAGAAAATATTGTAAACAAAAATATTAATACGTATGAGAATGAAACGGGGATAGATATTTATGTTACATATGAAGTACTTGAGAATATAGGGACAAATGAAAAAATTGTGTTTTGAAGGGATGATATAAATGGAAGAAAAAAGTTTGAGAATTACAGGAACAGATAAAACATTTTTTAACAAAATTACAAAAACATTAACTAAAATGTTAATACCAACAAAAATTGGTATTAATGGTATGTTGATTTCCATTAAAAGAAACAATTTATTAAGAGCATATGAAGCATATGAAAATAGTGATGCAAACTACAATCGAGAAGAAACAGAAAAAAAATATGATGCAGCATATGAAAGCTATTTAGAAGCATTAGATAAATATGTAATGGATTCAATTTATAAAAAGGTAAAAAATAACACTGCTTCAGAATTCGAAAAAGAAGCATTGTCTAAATATTATGAAGTTACAAGTTTAAAAGAAAATGAATTTGTAGAATATAAAAACAGAAAACAAAAATATTTATTGGAATTAGATAACGATGGTGTTCAATTATCAGGAAAAGAAAAACTAATTGCAAGATATAATGAATTTTATATTTCTAAAATGGATGTATTATACAAAGCAATATTGAAAAATTATTCTATAAAACTTGCAGATACAACAAATGCTTATGAATCATCAAAAGAATGGGTATATACAAAAATTTTCTATACACTTGAAGAATATATTCAAAATATCTTGTCATTAAAAATAAGACTAGGAGAAGATGAGAGTGTAAATGGAGTCATTAAAGACTATGAGAATTATGAAACATTTACAGTGGGAAAATTGGATACAAAAGACAACATAGAAAAAAATGTATTATTACTTAGCATTAGTAGAAAACTATTTACACATAGCTTACCATTAATTGTTGCGATACAATGTTATGAAAAATTATTGAAAGATGCAAGAATTTTAGTTCAAGACACAAAAATAGCTACTAAAAGAGAAAAAGCATATAGTATGTTAATAAATTTATTTGAAGACTATAATGTAAAATTATTATCAACAAAAGTATATTGGGATAATGCAAAAGAAAGAGAAGAATTTAAAGCATTTTGGAATCAATATAAAGAAATTTGTAAATTAAAAGAAACTAACTTTATAGAATATGTAAGACAAAAAGAAATATTATTTATCAAAAATGATATGAAGAAAATTAAAGAAGATAAATCAAAAACAGATTATAGTAAATTGATAACATATTATAAAAGAAAATTAATTGATTATGGAGCAATGAGAGAATTAAGAAATGCTTATATATCACAAGGAAAATATACAAAAAAATTAAAGGAAGTTGCATAAATGAACAAATATGAAATTATATATAAAGATATTAAAGAAGAAGATAGTTATGAGGAAATTGTAAAAAAGGTTTTTGATAAATGCTTTGAAGAAGAAAAGATACAAGCGTCAAAATTATATATTACAGTAACATTTACAAATCCTGAAAACATACAAGAAATCAATAAACAATATAGGAATATTGATAGAGCAACTGATGTTCTTTCATTTCCTATGTTTGAAAAAAAAGAATTGGACACAAAAATAGAGCAAAAAGATTTTAAACATGAAGATATATTAGGAGATATTATTATTTCTATAGAGAAAGTAGAAGAACAGGCCAAAGAATATGGACATAGCTTTGAAAGAGAATTAAGTTATATGTTAGTACATGGATTTTATCATCTTATGGGATATGACCATATGGAAGAAGAAGATAAAAAGGAAATGAGGAAAAAAGAAGAAAATATACTTGAAAAATTAAATATATTAAGATAACGAAGAAAATGAAGGGAGATACTTATGGAAAAAGGTGGAGTTAAAGTTTTTATTGTTATATTAGTGATTTTAATTATAGCAGCAGGAGCTGTCTTAGCTTATAAAATAACACAAGATAAAAATAATACAGAAGCAATATCAGAAGAACAAGAACCAGTAGCAACAGTAGAAGAAGAAAAAGAAGTTCAAATATATAATGGAAATGATAGACCAATTGCTGTCATGATTGACAATCATAATGGTGCATGGCCACAAGCTGGATTAAACGAAGCATACATGGTATATGAAATTATTGTTGAAGGTGGAGAAACAAGATTAATGGCACTTTTTAAAGGAGTAGATTTAGAAAAAATAGGACCAGTAAGAAGTGCAAGACACTATTTTATAGATTATGCAATGGAAAATGATGCAATATATGTACATTTCGGACAAAGTCCACAAGCACAAAGTGATATAAAAAAATATAGTATAGATGATATCAATGGAATATCAGAAGATGGAACAACTTTCTGGAGAGTAAAAGATAAATATGCACCACATAATGCAGTAACTAGTACAGAAAAATTACTAACATCAGCAAAAAATAAAAAATATAGAACAACATCAACCCAAGAAAGTGTATTAAATTATGTGACAGATGAAGTGAATTTAGAAGACGGAGAAGATGCAAATACAATTACAATACCACATTCTGATTTACAAACAGTAAAATATGAATATGATGAAGAAAATAAAGTATATGTAAGATATGCAAGAGGAAAAGAACAAACTGACTGGGATACAGAAGAACCAGTTACAACAAAAAATATTATCATTACTTTCTGTGACAATTATACTTTATCAGATTCTGAAAACAAAGGAAGACAAGGTTTAAAAAATATAGGAACATTTGATGGATATTATATTACAAATGGTAAAGCAATTAAAATTCAATGTATCAAAAATGCAAGAGATGAAAAAACAATTTATCAAGATATGAATGGAAATGAAATCGAAGTAAATGATGGAAATACATTTGTTAATATATGCCCAGAAAGTGCAGGTGTTACAATAGAAGGATTAGAAGAAACATCAACTTCTGGAAATACAGTAGAATAATTAAATAGAAAGAAAGGATGTAAAATATGAACGTATATGATACAGCAAATAAATTAGCAGGAGAAATAAGACAATCTGAAGAATATATGAATTACAAGATGGCAAGAGAAGCTTTAGCGTTAAACCCAGATTTAAAAAAGAAAATTGGAGAATTTGAAGTAGCAAGATACGAAGAACAAATTACACAAATGCAAACAGGAAAAGAAGATGAGGAAAAAATGAACAAAATGAAAAACTTGTATGCAGAATTGATACAATTAGATGATGCTAAAAAATATTTTGAAGCAGAAACAAAATTTAATATTTTATTAGCAGACGTAAATAAAATCATTGGTGAAGCTGTAAGAGATGTTATGCAATAATCATAAAATAAAGGTATGAAAAAATATGGAATATTTAATAATCATCATTTGTTTAATAATTGTATTTGCAATTTTAAAATATCTATTTGGCTATTCTAAAAAACAAATAGAAGAAATTGCCAAAAATAAAGAATTAGACGAGATAGCCAAAAAATATCCTAATAATATAGATATTTGTAAAGAATATTTGCAAATGTTAAATAATCAAAATGTTATTATAGAAGAAGATAAAAATGCAACCAATTCTTTATATATTGCTATATCTAATAAAATTATTATTGCAGATGTAAAAGAAAGTTTTACAAGAATACAAACAATTGCACATGAATGTTTACATTCTATTCAAAATAGAAAAATATTATTATTTAATTTTATATATTCTAATATATATATGCTATATTTTATAATCATTTCTATATTAGCAATATGTAAAATATTACCTTATAAAATGATGTTTTTAACGATTTTAATCATTGGTGGATTTTTATATTATCTTGTAAGAAGTTACTTAGAAAATGATGCAATGATAAAAGCAAGATTTTTAGCAAAAGAATATATGGAAAAGAAAAAAATATCTTCACAAGAAGAAATAAATCGTATGATAAATACATTTGATAAATTAAATGACATAGGAATAAAAGGCACAAATTATGCATTATGTTTTAGTGTTATAATTGAGATTTTAATTTTTTGTATTATATGTATGATAAGATAACAAAATTTGCTACAATTTAGACTGAGTTTTTGGTGGTCAATATATAATATAAAATCATTCACAATTTTGTATAAGCTAAATTGTTTTATTCATTTATATTATATATTGACCATTATGGACTTAATTTGAAACGTAATACAAAATTTGTAAAATATTAGAAAAAAATGTAAAATATACTTGTAAATTTTCTATATATAGTATAGAATGATGACAGAGATGGCAATATATGGTAACAACGATTATGAAATAAAAGTTGAGGTATATTATGCAAAGAAAAAATATAAAAAATAAAATTTTAAAAAAGGGCACAACCATACATTTGGTTTGTGTCCTTTTTTGGTGGAGGTGATGTATAAAATATTTAGGAAAAATATAAAAAAGAAAGGGGTGATAGAATCGAGATGTAAAGAAAGAATAAATAAAAAAGGGGAAAAAATATGGATAAAAATGAAATAAAAAGGGATATTATATTTAAAATAATAGCAACTATGTTAGTTACAATTATATTAATCAATGTTAATGCTAATATAGTAAATGCACTAAGTTTTAATTTTGGAAAGAAAAAAGAAATGACCATAGAAGAAATAAACGAAGTGGAGAAAAATAGAAATGTAGAAGATAATGTTGAAGTAAGAGAAATCATTGGTGAAGATATAAGAGAGAGAAAATTAAACCAGAAAACTTTTATAATGACAGATGGAACAAGAATGGTAGCGATGTATCCATCAGATGTTCATTATGAGAAAGATGGAAAGTTAGAAGAGATTGATAATCAATTAGAAGAAGAAAATGGAGCAATAGAAAATAAAGAAGGCGCATATAAAATACAGTATTCAAAACAATCAAATACAGAAGAGCAATTAGCTACATTAACCAAAGATAATTATGTGATTAAATGGCGTATGATAGAAGCGTTATCAGAGGAAAGTGATATTACTGCAGATAATTTAAACAAGCAAAGTGATGAAGAGGAAATTAGAACAGATACAAAAGAAAATATTATAGAGGAAAATATAATAGATAATGTGGATATAGAAGGTAATATCACAAATGAAAAAGAAAATGAAAATCAAGTGGAGGGAAATAATGTAAATACAACTATACAAAAATATAGTAATCAAATTGCAGAAACAAAAATGGACAATAAAAAAATAAAGAATGTACAAGCTAAAATAAAGAATACTATAGATGAAAAAGAAGTTTTAGAAAGTATAAATAATACTGATGAAATGTACTCTAAGGAAAGTAGAGAAAAAATGGATATGAGCCAAATTTCATCAGAAATTCATTACGAAAATATAATGAATGAGACTGACTTAAAGTATGTAAATACTTCTGAAAGTATAAAAGAAAGTATTATATTAAAAAATAAAGAAGCAATTCAAGATAAATATGTATTTCAGTATGAAGCAAATAATATGGTAATGGAACTAAATGAAAATAAAGAAGTACTTGTATATGATAAAGATAAAAACAATATAATATTTAAAATAGAAGCGCCATATATGTTTGATAATAGCTTGAATCAGTCAGAGAAAATAGAAGTTACTTTAGAAAAAAAGGATAACAGTTATATTTTAGAAATCATACCAAATAAAGAATGGTTAGAGTCAGAAGAAAGAGAGTATCCAGTTACAATAGATCCAACGATTAGCACATCTTTATACTACAATGATATTAAAGATACATTTATTTTTAAAGGAGATAATAATACCCCTAACAGGCATAAAGCACATATTATTAGAGTAGGAAGTAATAACAGATTAAAAGAAGCACCTAGAGGGTTAATAAAGTTTTCATTGCCAGAACTAAAAGCTGGAGACCAAGTAGTAGCAGCTAATTTAAGTATCTGTAATTATCCAGATACAGAAGAATGGACACCATCGCCAAATGAAATGCAAATTAATATTCACAAAATGACTGCTGACTGGGATGAAGCATCAGCTTGTTGGGACAATTGTAATGATAATTATGATAAACATATTACAGACTATATAATATACAAATATGATGAAAATTCACCATTTAAG
Organism: uncultured Clostridia bacterium; assembly: GCA_944386675.1. Taxonomy (GTDB): domain Bacteria; phylum Bacillota; class Clostridia; order TANB77; family CAG-508; genus CAG-269. The sequence continues at coordinate 11,332 of CALXBY010000026.1, forward strand.
TTTAATTATTTTAATATTACAGCAATTGTAAAAGATTGGTATGTAAATGGAAATAATTATGGTGTTATGTTAAAAGATAATATTGAAACATATAATTATCCTCAATCAGATTCATATTTTTTATCAGCTAATACACATGTAGAATATATAGATGGTAGACCGATGATACAAATTGTATATCGAAATCAAACAGGATTAGAAAGTAATATGACATATCATACGCAAAATATAGGAAGAGCAGGAGAAGTTAGCACAAATGATTACAATGGAAATGTTGTATTAGTACATACAGATGTGGAAACGCCAGGAAATATATTACCAGCGAGTGTTTCTCATGTTTATAACACAAACAACAAAGATATAGATATTTCATACGGAAAAGGTTTTAGACTTAATTATAATCAAGACATTATATTAGAAACAATTAATAATGTGGAATATGCAAAATATATTGATGAAGATGGAACAGAACACTATTTTAAGAAAAAAGAAAATAATATATATGTAGATGAAGATGGATTAAATTTAAGGTTACGCTTAGAAAATAATATATTTATTATGCAAGATATACAGGGAAATATATTAAGATTTAAAAAGCTCAGCAATAGATGGGTATTATATGAAAGTGAAAATACAGAGCAACAAAAGATTACAATAAATGTTGATGACATGGGAAGAGTATTATCCGTGACAGATGGAGCTGGAAAAACAATTACCTTAGAGTATGCAAATGGAAGGTTAATGGCTATAAATGATATTAGTAATCGAAAAACACAATACTACTATAATGCAAATGGAAATTTAGTACAAATAAAATATTCTGATGGAAAAAGTAGTTATTATGAATATGATTATTTAGATTTACTAGTTAAAGTAATCAATATAGATGGATATACTTATGTATATGATTATTACAGAGAAAAGGTAAATAGAGTAAGACGTATACAAGAATATAAAGCAAATAATCAAGGTGTTTTCATAGATATAGATTATGAAAATAATACAACTAAATTTACAACACATGAAGGTTATAGTAATGTATATACTTTTAATAATGCTGGAAGAACGATTAGTATAGCTGACTTTGGTAAAGAAACAAACAATGTAAATAATGCATATGGAAAAATGTATGAATATGGTACAAGTGATGAAAATAAAAATAAATTGACGTTAGAATCCAATTTAATAAATGTAAAAGAAATGCCTAATAATATTGTGAAAAATCCATATTTTGATGAAGGACTAAATTATTGGCAAAAACAAGATAATTCCAATGCAGATGAATGTACAATTTCTATGGATAATAATAATGTATATAGGACAGTAGGTTATGCATATTATCTTAAAAAAATATGTCAAAGAATCGAAGTTTCCGGAAAAAAAGGAGACATATATAATTTATCATACTGGGTTAAATCATTGGGAATTCAAGAAGAAGGAACATCAGGAAAAAGTGTAAGAGTAAGTGTTGGTGTTATTCGAAATGATGATTCTATCCAATGGATTGATTCTATTGTAAATACAGATACTTCACAGTGGCAATACATGTCAAAAGAATTTATTACAGACAATGATTATAAAGCAATCACAATTTATTTAATGAATAATTATAATGCAAATGAAACTTTTTGGGATAATATTGGATTATTTAAAGATGAAAAAGGTAATAGTTATCAATATGATAAAAGTGGAAATATAGTTTCTAGTGAAAGTAATGCAAAGCAAGAAAGTACATTTAAATATAGTTCAGAAGGAGAAATTGCAAAATCAATAAATCCTAAAGGTGGAAGTTATGTATATGAATATGATTATACCCATAAAAACAGACTATTGAAAGCTGTAAATACAATTGGACAAGAATATAGTTTTAATTATGATAACAAAGGAAATGTTGTAAAATCAACATTACAAGAGACCAATAAAGCAGTTTTGCCAAAAAACAATAGAATATATAATATAAAATTTGCTAGTACAAATAGTATTATGGATGTCAGAGATTCAAAGACTGATAATGGTACAAAAATAGAACAATGGGAATTTCTTGAGGGATATAAGAATAAAGAATACAAATTTGTAGAGCAAGAAGATGGCTATTTTAAAATAATAGCAAATCATTCGAATAAAGCGGTAGACTTAGATGTAGATAGTGGAATTATACAGCAATGGAGTGAAAGAAATTCAGATAATCAATTATGGAAAGCAATTGACAATGGCGATGGAACAATAAGACTGGCTAATAAAGAAAAAGGAGACGATTATTGCATTTCTTTAGAAAATGATAGTGCAAAAGATGGAACGAGAATTATTGTTTCTAAATGGGAAGGTAAATCTACACAAAAATTAAAATTATATGATATAGATGGTAATAATACATTATTAGATGAAATGCTTATAGAATCAGGAGAAGTATATAGGATAAAAGCAAAACATAGTGGATTGTATTTAGAAGCGACTGGAGATGTTGATGTTGATTCTACAGAAATTACACAACAGGAATATGAAAGTAATGATAAAAAACAATTATGGAGAATATCAAGGATAGGAAAAAGTACATATAGGGTTACTAATTTGGCTAGTAAGCAAGGAAAGGTATTGGATGTACGAGGAGGAGTAAATGAAAATGATGTACAAACACAGATATATCAAGCTTCAAAAGATAATGTAGCACAAGAATGGAAAATTGAAAAGAATAAAGATAATACATTTTCTTTTAGAACGAAATTTAATGGAGAAGGAAGAACGTTAACAATACATAGAATATCAAAAGAAATAGGTGCTAAAGCTACCATTTATAGTATTACCGGAGGAGATGAACAAAGTTTCTATTTAGAAAAAGCAGATTTAGTAGATTTAAATCCAGGAGCTACTTATAAGATAAAAGCAAAACATAGTGGAAAATATCTAGGCGTAAAAGATGACAAATTAGAACAGCAAGACAGCAATGATGAAAATACGCAAAGGTGGGTATTGAAAAAATTAAATAATGGATATTATAAAATTGCTTTAAAAGCAGATACTTCAAAAGTAATTGATATTGATGATGCAAGTACAATCCAAGGAACAAGCGTAGGAGTATTTTCAGATTTTGAAAAAGAAGGAGGAAATGAGGCACAAGAATTTGAATTTGTTCCAGCAGGCGATGGGAGTTTTTCTATAAAGCCCAAATTAACATATGGTCAAAGATGTCTAGATGTGCAAGATGCCTCATTAACGAGTGGCGCAAAAATATGGTCATGGGGAATTAATAATACTGCTGCACAACAATTTTATTTGGAAGAAATTATACCAGCAGAAGAGAAGAAGTATATAGAAACAACAGGAGAATATTCAGAAGATGGAAGATATTTGACAAAACAAGTAGACCAAAGCGGAAATGAAATAAATTATGAATATGAAGAAAATAAAGGATTGATAACAAAAGAAAGTGACGCAAATAATGGAGAGACTATTTATAATTATGATTCAAACACAGATTTAACGACAAAAGTTTCAAAGCAAGTTGGAGATAAAGAATATACTAATACATATACTTATGAGAATGACAATATAAAAACAATTAATCATAATGGAATTACTTATGAATTTGTTTATGATGATTTTGGAAATGTAACAAATATTAAAGTTGGAAATCAAAGTTTAAAAGCTACAACATATGGAGATAGAAATGGAAACCTAATACAAACTACTTATGGAAATAATCAAAATATAAAATATCAATATGATAGATTTAATAGAGTTATAAAAAAAGAAAAAACAACAGGAAATATAGAATTTAGCTATGATGCAAAATCCAATCTAAAAGAGATAAAAGATAATACAACAGGAATTACTACCAATTATAGTTATGACTTAGCCAATAGAATGACAAAGGCAACAAATAACAAAGGCTTGACAATTTCATATGAATATGATGATAATAGTAATATAAATAAGACAGAATATAAGCTTAATGATAAAACCAATATTATGAACCATAATTATGATAGTGATAACAACATCAATAGTATTTTATTTAATGATAGTGTAGTAAAAGTAAATTATGATAGACTAGCAAGAGGAACAAGTAAAGATATTATAAATGAAAAAGGAACCTATACAACGCAATATGGATATAAAAATACAGAAACACCAAACAAAACAACAACTATATTAGAAAGTATCAAAAATGGAAATAATGAGGCGATTCATTATACATATAACAATATGGGATATATTGAAACAATCAAAAATGGAAATGAACTTCTTGCAAAATATCAATATGATGAATTAGGACAATTAACAAGAGAAGATAATAAAGAACAAGAAAAAACAATTACTTATGAATATGATACTGGAGGAAATATCTTAAATAAAAAAGAATATGCCTATACAGAAGGAGAAATAATTACACAACCAACTAAAGTTATAGAATATATATATAATAATGCAAATTGGAAAGACCAATTAACAACATATAATGGAAAAGAAATTACATATGATGCCATTGGAAATCCATTAACATATGATGGAAATACTTACACATGGCAAAATGGAAGAGAATTAGCAGGTATACAAAATACAGAAAAAGGACTAAACATAACCTATAAATATACAGATGATGGTATCAGAACAGAAAAAACAGTAAATGGAGAAACAACAACCTATTACCTAGATGGAGAGATTGTTATTTACGAAACCAAAGGAAATGATACAATTTATTACCAATATGATGATAGTCAAAATTTGATAGGATTTAAGTTAAACAATGAACAATATTATTATATACGAAATGGACAAAATGATATTATAGGAATATTAGACAACAACTTAAATCAAATAGTTAGATATACATATGATACATGGGGAAAACTAATCAGCATCAAGGACGGAGAAGGAAATGATGTAACCAATAATACGAATCACATAGGCTATAAAAATCCATATAGATACAGAGGGTACAGATATGATACAGAAACAGGTTTATATTATTTACAAAGTAGATATTATAATCCAGAAATAGGAAGGTTTATCAATCAAGACGAATTAACATCAACAGGACAAGGTTTGCTAGAACATAATATGTATGTGTATTGCAATAATAATCCAGTAAATATGACAGATATTACAGGAGATGTAGCAGGAGTTATTTCGATACGGAAGTATTGTTACGGGAATATATAAAGGAATTGTGGCAGCAGTAGCTACGTGGTGTTCAATAGAAGTAGCAAAAGCAACAACAAAAGTGGTGTCAAAGGCAACATCAAAGGCTTCTACAACATCAAAAAGCAATGATAAAAATATTAAACAACATGTAGTATATAAATTAGTAGACGGAAGAAAACAAGCGCAATATGTAGGTAGAACAAAGGATGTACCTAGAACGATAGCAAGACATAAAGCGAATCCTTATAGAACACATTTAAAGCTTAGAGTGATAAGAGAAAATTTAAATTGGTATGAAGCAAGAGGATGGGAACAGTATTATATCAATTTTTACAAAACAATAAATAAGAGAAATCCAATGAACAACCAAATCAATGGTTTAAGAGAAGCATATTGGAATAGACCAGAATTTTCAGAGTATGTGCTTTTTGGTTTAAAAGCACTATCTCCAGAGAGTATTACATATGTTGGAAAATAAAAATAGGAGGAATTTATATGGGAGCATGGGGAACAGGGTTATATCAAGATGATACAACCTGTGATATAAAAGATGATTATATAACATATTTAAAAATTGGAATGACAAATGAAGAAGCAACCAAAAAAATAATAGAAGAAAATGATTGGTGCTTTGAATATGAAGATGAAGGAGCATTATTATGGTTTGCATTAGCAGATACGCAGTGGAAATA
>CALXBY010000027.1 GCA_944386675.1 uncultured Clostridia bacterium
GCTGATTTTTGTGTACTATCTCCTCCTAATGTAAATACACAATCAAATCCTGCTTCTTTTACATTTTTTACACATTGGTCTGATAAATCTTCATATGTTACTGTTCCATCTTCATGTTCTACTTTATAATGGAACACAATGGCATTTGTTGATGAACCAATAATTGAACCACCTTTTGGCAAAATTCCTGAAGCCAATTCATTACCATCTAATCTAACATAATTGTTTTTTACTAATCCTCTGTATCCATCGATATAACCGTAACATTCGATTCCATTTGTTTCACAAGTTTTTTTAATTGCTCTGATTACTGCGTTAAACCCTGATACATCTCCACCGTTTGCTAGTATTGCTACTTTCTTTAACATAAAAATCCTCCCTTTCACTTGTTTATGTCCATATATTATTATATCAATAATATTTAAAATTACAAGTTTTTGGAAGGATTTTTTTATATTTAATATTAATCTTCATACAATTTGCTTATATTATTTCGGTGCCACAAAGGAATAATCTCTACTTGAATCTATTACATTACTTGGTGATTCAGCTCTCCAGTCATCTCCTGCTCTTGAAACACTCCAAATCGTGTATTTATTATCAATAACTACCACTCCATCTTTACTAGACATAGTGTTATTATTTGTATAATATTTAGAATCTATAAATTGTTCCCATGTCATTCCTTCTTCATATTGAATGGTTATATCAGTTATTCCCTCTATGTTTTCACTATTTTCTATAGTTATTGTCTTCACATTATTTGCAGTAGATGTTTTAGCTACACTCCATAAATTTGATTCTGATAAAGTTCCTTCTTCGTCATAATATTGTAATATATACATATTTGAATCTTCAATTAATTTATATACATCTGTATCACCTGTTCCATTTCCTAGTGCTTGATTTTCTCCCACAAGTTCTTCTACATTTATGTTTTTAGATGATGAATCAACACATTCTCCTAAATATTCCAAAAATTCAACATCTACATCTGTTGTTGGATCATTTTTTTCTATTTGATATTCACTATATTTTAATGATATAGCTTCTACCACTGCGGCATGAGATTGCTCTATTTTTGCTTCATTTGCTTTTGTCAAAATTCCATTTTCTCCTGTTAGCATGGCAATACTCACACCTGCTAAAATTAGTAAAACGATAATTGTAATAACTAATGCAATTAAGGTTATACCTCTGTTTTCTAAATTACTTTTTTGTCTTTTCATTTGTTCCTCCTTATATATCATTTTTATGCACTTTATTTTTAATATACCATATCCTATAACCTACTTTCAATCTTTTTAAAAAAATGTATCTTGTTTGTAACTTTCTAGAAATATTTTTGTAATATTTATAATTTCATTCTATGATAGCAAATATCATTTTAATCTATAGATTTCAACGAAACTTTTTGACTTATTCATTTATAATTGCTTTTATGATTTTGTAACTATCTATAATTACATTAAAATTTGATTTTGATTTATTATAGATTGTACTTATATGCACTTCTTCAAACGGTATATCTTTTTTAATAATGTCAATTAACATATTTTGTTCATATTCATATCTATTTCCCTTTAATTTTGTAAATTCCTTTACATTCTTTATAGGTATACCTCTTAACCCTGTTTGTGTATCCTTTATTTCTACTCCAGTTTTTTTTCTAAATATATTTGCAGTAATTTTATTTCCAAATCTATTTTTTATAGGAATATTTTCTTCAGAAAAATCTCTAATCCCTAAAATTATTTTCTGTTTATCTTTTCTGTGATTTTCTTCTAATTTTTTTGCAATATTCTTTACATCTTTAATTGTATGTTGTCCATCTGCATCAACTGTTATAATTCCTATAATACCATTTTCTTGTTCTAGTATCCAGTTCAATCCTTTTTTTAATGAATACCCTTTTCCTTTGTTTATTCTATTTTCTAATACTATACAATTATTTTTTATCCTTTCAAAGACACTTCTTGAATTTGACCCATCATTAACAACAACAATTCTACTTGTTATTTCATTAGAAATTTTGTCTATTAATTCTATTAATTTTTCATTTGGATTATATGCTGGGATGAGCACAGCTATATTCTTATTCATATTATTCTACCTTTTCCAACTTTATTATTTCATCTTCATATATAATTTTATACATTGTTTCATCTTCAATTTTTTCTGAAAATTCTTCTTCAAATTCCTGTGTAACCAAGTCATTTACTTTTTGAACATATACATAAGTATAGTTATATTCTCTCCATAAATCTTTTAATTTTTTTGCATCTGCTGTCACGCCTTCATTATCAATTTTTATTGGTAACATTTGATATTTCATTATTTGTAATGAATATTTAGATTCGTATGGTGTGGTATCTATATAATACACTTTATCATTTTGAGTTAATATATTTTTATAATTTAATATTTTTACATATGTTTTTCTATTGGTCATTGCTACTATTTTTTCTTGTTTTCCATTTATTATTTTTTCATCTATGGTTTGTATTGGCAAAAATATAGATATGATACATAAAAATATCAATATACATTTTATATTAATTTCTTCTTTTTGTTCTAATCCTATCCATATATGAAACATTATTATTGCTAGAAATACTGTTCCAAAATATCGTTCAAAACTGCTAAAGGCTACAGTTTCTTCATCATTAAATAGAAATAAGTATACAAATAGCATATATACTAGATATAGAATTTCAAAAATATATAGCATTATTGAATAATATTTATATTTTTTCTTTACGCTTTTATCCTTCATTTTTATATATACATATATGTTTATAGAGATAATTAATAATGTTGCTGTTGCTATTGTTAAATTTCTTTCTGTGATTGTAGTTCTATTAAATATACTTGTTACATATTTGCTTGTAAATTCCTCCTTACCATCTGGTTCGTTTCCTTTGATTAATTGAATAACATTTTCTAAACTAATATTTTCCATATTCCAATTCTTACTTTGATTGTTTTTACTTATGTTAAAATTCCACATTCCTAGCATAATTATAGCAGTAACAAACATAACTAATATTGCCAAAACATCTTTCTTGATTTTTTCTTTGTCTATCTTCCTTCTTATACAGTCTCCCATTAAAATAATTATTAATATGCTGGCAATCCAAATTCCTGAAGATTTTATTAATGTGATAGCTATTAGACCTACTCCTGTTGAAATATTCCTATAACTTTCGTTCTTTCTACCTATAAACCACTGATACATGATATATACTATCAATAGGCCTATTATACCATCTACTAATATATTAAAATAAAATTTCTCATATATTATCATAGGTATTCCTAAAATAATAGGAATAATAATAAATATCCATTTTATACTTTTATCCCAATTTGCTTTTTTAAATATTGGCAACATAATCGATACAGACAGTATATTATTAGCAATAATTATTACATCCTCTGAATATGACGATGAAAATTTTAAAAATATATATTCAAAAATTGCTGTAAATGGTGGATACTCACCAAACGCCGTTACTGCTTCTCTTGTAAATGCAAAATTATCGTTTATATACATATCTTTTATGATTAATCCCCAGTGATTAAATTCATCATAGTTTTCAAATATTCTTTTTTCATTTAGTACAACAAATAATATATATATACATCCATATATTATGACACCAGGTGTTATATATTGCATAGCTAGTTCTTTTCTTTTTTCTTTATATCTAATAAAATAATATATTACATATATTATAGATATACTAAATAATAGTACCGTTAAATATATTCCTATAATTAAATTTCCTAATATCCCTGTTAAATATATTAAGATTATTAAGCCTATTACAGTAATTGGAATTGCTTGTTCAGTTTTTATTTTCAATTTTATTGCAATAACTATTGATATAACAGTTATTATTAAATATAGCACTAAATATTGCATATATCACCTCTTATTAATCATTGCCATATAAATTATATATTCATTATCTAAAAATAGTAATTTACAAATTAATGTAAATTACTATTTATTTTAATCCATTGTTACACCATAATTTACAGTAGGATCATCTCTATAAGCTCCTGATAAGGCATTAGCATTCCATGTATCTGGTATATCCTCTTGCTCATACTCTACATTTATTACCAAAGTATCTCTGTTTGAAAATACTCCTGATCCTAAATTTTTGACATTATTATAAATATTAACTTCTCTTAATTTATTATTTTCTTCATTTCTTCCAATAGAGAATGCAGCAGCTCCTATAGAAGTTACACTTCTTGGAATTACTACCTTTTCTAATCCTAAAGTATATGAAAAAGCATTATTTTCTATTTCTTCGATACCTTCTGCTATAACAATTTCTTTTATAGTATTTTGTACAAAACAACTCCAACTATCATAACCACTCACATATTCTACTATATTTTCTCCCCATAATGAAGTAAAATTTCCTGTTTCTATATGTCCATCCTCTGTATACGTTTTTTTGTTACTGCTTATCCTTTTTACCCAATAACCATTAATATAATTTGGAACAACAACTGTTGTAGCTGTTCCCTTATAACATGTAAGTGTAGCTGTTCCATCGTCTTCTACAATATATTCCCAATCATTTAAGTTCTCAGGTTCTACTTTATCTATTTGCTTTTCTATACCTAAATCAGCATTCACTTCAAAAGTATAGCCATCTATAACAACTTCTATTACATTTCCTGTAAAAGTAGCTGATGTTACTTCATCATATGCAGCAATTTCTCCTGCCAATGCATTGCCCAATATTAAGCTTTCTCCCTCTGGAATTTTTTCTGCTTGTAAATCTGTTAAAATTAAATTCAATTTCTCTCTTGCACCTTCATAACTTGTTTCTTCTTTTGCCTCTGTAGCTTTTGTTAATATTCCATTATCTCCTGTTAATGTTGCAATTGTCACTCCTGCTAAAATTAATAACACGATAATTGTAATTACTAAGGCAATTAAGGTTATCCCCCTGTTTTCTAAATTACTTTTTTGTCTTTTCATTTGTTCCTCCTTGTACATAATAAAAATTTAAAATAATCACTGTAATGTTTCTTTGTTAATATATTAAAGTCACAACACCTTTTGTTATTTCATCTTCTGTAAATCTCACAATTTTTTTATATTTTGAGAATTCATCCATATTTTTAACAATTTGTTTAGCTCTATCATTTGTTCCCATTCCTTCATCATAAATTATAATTCCTTTTGAGGTATCTATCCTGTCTAATACTTTTTCTAAATTTTCAGTTGAAAATTCTGTTTTATTCATAACATAAACATTTTCAAATTGTCTAATATAATTTAAATTTAATAAAAAATTATTCTTTAGCATATCTTTATCTGTATATATATAAATGCAAGGAACTTCCTTATATTTTTGAATTTTTTCTATCGCTTCTTTATTTGAAGAATATTGATATTCCAATTCAGTATTTCCATAAAACGGTAATACATATAATAAAGAAATTATCATCAATACAATTATTATACTTTTTTCACTTTTTATCAATTTTTTCAATATAAATGTCAACATATATACAATTGAAATAAGCAATAATATGAAAAACGGTAAAATGTATCTTACGTCAATATATGGAGATGTTGTAGTTATTATTCCCCAATAAAAAATCATTGGAACTATAATATATATGATTTCTAAACTATATTTAGACTTTCTTTTCATTTTTATATTTTTATAAGTATTTAGTATCAATAAAATTATTGATATTATTGTCAGCCCAAGAATAACATAAGTTATTTTAAAATTGAACATGTGATTGTCTAAAATATTTAAATATTTAGTTTCTCTTATTAATATATTTACAGATGCCTCTGTTTCCACCTCACTTGATTCTATAGAAGTATCATTACACCTCACGAAATTCTTTTTAAGTTGCTCTGTATAACCTGGAAAAATAAAAGAAATTAATACTTCTGCTATACATATTGCTATGATGTATTTCATAAGGTTTTTAAACTGCTTTCTTTTTATATAGTTTATAATTTTGACTATACATATTCCTATTAAAAATATTATATAATAATAGTGTGTCAAACTTCCTAATATTATTAAAATTATTAGTTTCAACAACTCTTTTATTTCCAATTGCAATTTAGCTTCGTTTTTTATATGCCATCCAAGCAACAATATTATCTGCAATTCTAATAATTGATACATTCTAATAAATAATGTATTTTCTGTTGAAAATTTAGAAAATCCATATATAAATACTAAGACTAAAGCAATTTTTTTATCTTTGAATAAAAGATTTCCAATTTTATATAGTGCTATCGCACAACAGATAAATATCATGATATTCAAAGACAATCCTGTCCATTTCGAAAATCCACCTATCGTAAAGCTTGCTGCTATCCTTAATAAAAGATAATATAAAGGCGGATGAAAATCTTCCATTTGATTTTTATAAATTGGACTCCAATCCCAAGCTTCATCTTTTGATATAACCAAATAATCATCAAAATATTCTTTATTATGCCAATTATTACTAAAATCTGCTTTTTCAAACATATAAGCTTGGGAATAGTTCATCAATCCATATGAAGATAATTCATCTACAAAAAAATCTTCTTTATGATAACCAACATATATCTTATATAAAACTTGTGCTAAAATAATGACTATTAATATTATTATATAGTATTTTTCTTTACTTTTTAATTTGCATTTTTTATCTTCCATACATTATATGAAAATCCATCCTTTTCTATTTTTTCAGTTGTTTCTTCAAATGCTGTATTTGCATCTAGTTTAACTAATATTCTTATTCCTATTGCTCTTCCATATCCATTATGGTATCCATCTTCTATTGATGGATATTCCTCATCTGCATCATATGACCATAAAGTATATGCCTGAGAGCCATAGTAATCTGAAGCTAGATATGGTGTAGCCAAGAAATATCTCATATTATTAGTTAATATTGATATTAATTTATTTCCTGAATTTTCAGATAAATTTGCTCCCCATGTATCTGTTATACTATTATCTATATATTTATTATACCAATCATCAAGCTCTTCTTTTTCTAAAGCTTTTGCTTCTATTGCATGTTTTTCTTGATTAACATACATATTCCAATTTCTTTGAGTTACACCTTCTGTAATATTAGATGTATCATTTTCACTTGTCTTACCCGTTAAAATATACCAACTTTTATAAGCTGCATTTTGTTTATTTGGATTATAATACACTTCTGGACACCCAGCTGATATTAATGTTACTGTTTTTTTATCATCTGATATATCAAATATTCTCCATCCTTCATATTGTGTTCCATCATTCTCATAATTTGCTTGTGAATTCGTATCTCTACTTTGTCCTGCAATATATCCTCCAAATTCATATTCTCCTATATTTTCTTTTGTTTCTTCCCATGTGCCCGCACTATAATCTACATAATCTCCTATATGCATACTATTTTCATTATAATTTTCATCTTCCGGATTATTTATGCCATCATATAATTCATCTAATCCTTTTTCTGGTTCAGTATCAGATGGTCCTGTTACATTTCCTTTACCATCTATTTTGTACCATCTCTCACTTTCTGGAAAATACACGTTAATATTTCCACTTGCCTCCGCATTTGTATTATTTTTTCCAAATTGTGTGTTCATATCATCTGCTGTTATATTGGTATCGCCTTCTTTTTTCAGCTCTTGCTCCATTATATGCTACCGCTATTTCTTCTTTTTCTGTACTTATTTCCGTTTCTTCTTGTGCCTCTGTTGCTTTTGTCAAAACACCATTTTCTCCTGTCAATGTTGCAATTGTTACACCTGCTAAAATTAGTAAAACGATAATTGTAATTACTAAAGCAATTAGTGTAATTCCTCTAGTAGCATTTCTTGTTGATAATCCCCCTTCTTTTAAATCTTTCATTTTCTAAACTCCTCCTCTTTTGATTTAACATTATCTGCTTCATGAAAATTTCTTTATTTTTCTTTTTCTCATTTACATTATTTTTCAAAAAGCATAAAACTTATGCTACATCCTGTAGTTTTCTTATTTTTAATATACCACATCCTGTAGATTGCTTTCAATCTTTTTAAAGAAATGTATCTTATTTGTAACTTTTTAGAAATATTTTTGTAATATTTACAGTTTCATCCTGTAATATAATGACAAATTTTGCTATAAAATATAATTTAATTAAATATTTTTTATATTCAGGTGAGGTACTTATGAAGGTGAAAACCTTAAATGGAAATTTAAATATTATTGGTAAAAATTTAAGAAAATATAGGAAATTGAAGAAAATATCACAACCAGAAATCTGTAGAAAATTAGATTTACTTGGGGTTACAATGTATATTTGCGATATTTATGAAATTGAGTATGGAAAAAAGACTGTAAAAGACTTCGAGGCTTTGGCTTTTTGTAAAGTTTTAGGTATTTCTTTGGAAGATTTATATAATGATACAGATAAGTATTATGAAGCATAAAAAATGATTATAGCATAATTTTATTTTATTCTATAATCATTTTTTATTTATCACATTATTACTATAACTAAAAGTCAAATTAAAATTTTAATTTTTTGCATATAATATATACATATCTAATTATTTATATCCTTTATTTTAAACAACTGCAAAAGTTAATTCTCCTTTTACTGCCACTTTCCCATCAACTGTTGCGATAGCTTCTCCAATTCCAATAGGACCTTTTCTCTTAATAATTTTCACTTCTAATTTCAATCTATCACCTGGAACGACCTGTCTTTTAAAACGTAATTTGTCAATTCCACCAAATAAAGCATTTCTTCCTTTATTTTCTTCCATTGAAAGTATAGCAACCGCACCAGTTTGTGCTAATGATTCTACAATTAATACGCCTGGCATAATTGGATTTCCTGGAAAATGTCCCTTAAAATAATATTCATCTTCACTAACATTTTTGTAAGCTACTGCACTTTCTCCAGGAATATATTCTTCTACTTCATCAATCATTAAAAATGGATCTCTTTGAGGAATAATTTCTTTAATTTGTTCTTTATTTAGCATCATTCTTCTCCTTCCTTATTATAGATTTTTTATAATAGTTATTATTTCTTTACAATGATTGATGTATTTAGAAAATATAAAATACGAATGTGCAGTGAAATAACTGTACAAATTATTAAATTTAAATAAATGAGGAAGCACGAAAAATGTAGCGAGAGGCTCATTTATTTAAATTTTAGAATTTGTAGGTTATGTAACAAACCGAGAATTTTATATTTTCCAAATACATCAATCATAAAATGCACTATTTTATTTTAAACAAAGGTGTACCATATTCTACAACATCTTCATTTTTAACACATATTTCTACTATTTCACCATCAAATTCTGATTCGATTTCATTCATTAATTTCATAGCTTCTACAATACATACCACTTGTCCTTTTGAAATTCTATCTCCTACTTTTACGTAAGGGTCTTTGTCTGGTGCTGAACTTGCATAAAATGTTCCAACCATTGGTGATTTTATTACTTTATAATTTTCTTCTTCCTTTTTTTCTACAGCAACCATTCCTTTTTCTTCTTGTGGTTTAATAGCAGGAACTGTCATTGGTGCACTTGCTTCTATTACGTGTGGTTCTACAATAACTTCTCTTTTTTCACTTTTTTTCATACTAATTTTAACACCATCTGGAAATTCGATTTCTAATTCTTCTAATTTAGAATTTCCCATATCATCCATTAATTTTTTAATTTCCTTGTAATCCATTTTTCTCCCTCCATTTTTGTTTTTATTTTATACTATTTTTTCTCATTTGAAAAGTATTAAATTATTAAGCTTCGTATTTTTTAAATAAAATACTACTATTGTGTCCCCCAAATCCTAATGAATTAGAAATTGCATATTTTACCTCTACTTTTCTTCCTTCATTTGGAACAACGTCTAAATCACATTCTTCATCTGGGACTTGATAATTGATTGTAGCTGGGACAAAACCTTCTTCTATCGCTTTTGCACATACAATAGCTTCAACTCCTCCAGCTGCTCCTAATAAATGTCCTGTATGACTCTTTGTTGAACTTACCATAACTTTTTTAGCTACTTCTTCTCCTAAAGCTGTCTTAATAGCTTGTGTTTCACAAGCATCATTTAAATGTGTAGATGTACCATGTGCATTGATATATGTAATTTCTTCTGGTTTCACATTTCCTTCTTCTATAGCAAGTTTCATTGCTCTTGCTCCACCTTCTCCTCCTGGAGCAGGTGATGTAATATGATATGCGTCAGATGTTGCACCATATCCAACAACTTCTGCATAAATCCTAGCACCTCTTTTTTTAGCATGTTCTAATTCTTCTAAGATAACAACACCAGCACCTTCTCCCATGACAAATCCACTTCTTTCTTTGTCAAATGGAATACTAGCTCTATTTTTATCTTCTGCTTTTGTTAAAGCTTTAATATTTGTAAATCCTGCTATACCAAGTGGTGTGATTCCTGCTTCTGTTCCTCCAGCTATTACTACATCTTGATATCCATGTTTAATCATTCTAAAACTTTCACCTATACAATGTGTTCCTGTAGCACAAGCAGTAACCATAGCCATAGATTCTCCTTTAGCACCAATATCAATTGCTACATTTCCTGTTGCCATATTTAAAATTCCCATTGGAATATACATTGGAGAAACTCTATCTGGTCCTCTATTTATACATTTTTCATTTTCTGTTTCAATGGTTTCTATTCCACCAATTCCAGAACCAATAATAATTCCTACCCTTTCCATATTTTCTGTTTCTTTATTTAATCCACTATCTTTCCAAGCTTCTCTAGCTACTATCATTGCATATTGAGAAAATTTATCTAATCTTTTCGCTTCTCTTCTATCAAAATAATCTTCTGGATTATATCCTTTTAATTCTGCTGCTAATTTTACCTTAAAATTTGTTGTATCAAATTTTGTAATTTGATCAACTCCACATTTTCCTTCTTTTATTCCTTCCCAAAAATCTTTTGCATTATTTCCTATTGGAGTTAATGCTCCTAACCCTGTAATAACAACTCTTCTTTCCATTTTTTTCTTCCTTTCTTTTCTTATATTTCAAAATCTTCTTAAAAATTGCTTTTTTATGTAAATTATGATATACTATTTATATTATAAAACCTAAAGGAGGTATATTTTATGAATACTAATTTTTACGAAAGAGCAATTGCTCTTCGGACACAATACACGGGAGGAGTCAAAACAGTCAATGAGAAAAAAGTTGACATCTTGGCTCAGATTATCTCTGTAGCTTTCAAACACTATGAAACACTTCCTGAAAATTTTGATTTAGATTTTCCCGGCTATGTTGTCTTTTCGACAGCATTTCGAGCAAAAGAACAAATTGAAAATGTTATGAGCGATTTAGGCTATTCCAATTTCTCTGTTTCAGCCGGACATTTCTATGAAGGAAACACACGTTTCCATATATCTATAAAAAATTAATTTTTCAGGTAGGAGTCCTTTGCGAAAGCTGGGACTCCTGTTTCTTTTATCCAGAAAGTTTCAATCATTTTCTTGACTACATATAAGATTTCCCGCATACAGTATGCAATTCATTTTTCTACATTACCATTCCACCATCTACATTTATAACTTGACCTGTAATATAGCTACTCTCATCTGAACCTAAGAAATATATTAAATTTGCAACTTCTCTTGCTGTTCCCATTCTTTTTAATGGTATTTGATTATGTATATTTTCTTTTACTTCATCTGATAAAACGGCTGTCATATCTGTTGCAATAAATCCTGGTGCTACTGCATTTGATCTAATATTTCTTGAAGCAAGTTCTTTTGCTATACTTTTTGTAAATCCAATAATTCCTGCTTTTGATGCTGAATAGTTAGATTGTCCTGCATTTCCTGCAACACCTACTACTGATGATAAATTAATAATACTTCCTTTTCTTTTTTTCATCATATATTTTGTAACCGCTTTTGTTACGATATATGTTCCTTTTAGATTAATTTCAATAACTTTATCAAATTCTTCTTCACTCATTCTCATTAACAAATTGTCTTTCGTAATTCCTGCATTATTTACTAAAACATCAATACTTCCAAATTCTTCTATTGCTTTTTTTACAACTTCTTCTATTTTCTCTTTATCTGTTACATCAGCTTGCATAATTAATGCTTTTACACCTTTATTCTCGAATTCAGATTTTAACTCTTCCACATTTGTTTTACTTGAAACATAATTAATCACAACATTATATCCATTTTCTGCAAATTTCAATGCTACTTCTTTTCCAATTCCTCTTGAACCACCTGTTACAAATACAGTTTTATTTTCTTCCATCTTCTTTCTTCCTTTCTCTTTCTATTTTTTATTATATAGAAAATTTAACTTTATCTTAATTATCTTCTTATTTATGTTCTTCTAAGTATTTTTCTAAGCTTTCTACATTATTAATGTTGAATGTGTTCGCTTCTCTGTTTTCTTTCTTAACAAATCCTGTTAATGTTCTTCCAGGACCAATTTCTACATATTCTTCAACTTGTTCTTTTTCCATTAACTCAATTGCTTTATCAAATCTTACTGGACTAATAATGTGGTTTGCCAAAATTTCTTTTACATTATCATTTTCGTTATAATATGTTCCATCTATATTTTTTATAGCTTTAACTTCTTTACTTGCATTAAAGTTTATATTTTCTAATTCTTTCTCATAAGCTTCTTTTGCCTTTTGTAATTTGATTGTATGGAAAGGACCACTTGTATTTAATTTAAGTGCTCTTTTAGCCCCTGCTTCTTTTAATTTTTCCATAGCTTCTTCAATTGCATTTTCCTCTCCAGATATAACTGTTTGTACACTACAATTATAATTTGCGACCACTATAAATTTTCCTTGGTCAGAAATTTCTTTGCAAATTTCCTCTATTTTTTCTGAATTTAATCCGATTATCGCAGCCATAGAGAATTTTTCATCTGGTAATAAATTTCCCATATAATATCCTCTTTTTTGAATTAGTTTTATTCCATCTTCAAAACTAATAATTCCTGCATAGATTAATGCTCCATATTCTCCTAAGCTTAAACCTGTTGAAATATCAGCTGTAATTCCATTTTTCTTTAATACTTCTAATATAGCTAAACTTGTTGTTAAAATTGCAATTTGTGTATTCTCTGTTTTATTTAGTTCCTCTTCTGGTCCTTCAAAACAAAGTTTTTTTACATCTATTCCTGAAATTCTAGAAGCTTCATCATATATTTTTTTAGCTTCATCATACTTCTCATAAATGTCCTTTCCCATTCCTACTACTTGTGCTCCTTGTCCTGGAAATAAAAATGCTCTTTTCATTCTTTCTTCTTCCTTTCTTTTATTTTTTTATAATCCTTTTATTATTATCATATAGATTAGTTAACATACTATATTTCCATTAGTATACTTCCTATATTTAATCCTCCACCATATCCTAATAAAATGACTTTATCACCTTGTTGTAATAATCCTTCTTTTTGCATATCATATAAAGCAATTGGTATACTTGCACAAAATGTATTACCTTTTGTTTCTATGTTTGTATACATTTTTTCCATACCTATATGTAACCTTGTAGCAATTGCTTTCATTATTTTTAAATTTGATTGATGTGGAATAATATATTTTATTTCTTCCATAGGCGTATTTGCTTTGTTTAATAGTTCGTTTATATTTAATACTGTTTTTGTTATTGCATATTTATAAACTTCTTTTCCATCCATAAATATATTTTTTCCATATTCATATGTCAAAATTTCATTATTTTCGCCTTCTGCTTTTATATTTGTAACATATGTTTTTAAAGTTTTAGCTGTTTTATCTTTTTCTACTAAAGTTGCTCCTGCTCCATCTGATAAAACAACTGCTGTTCCTATATCCTCTTTATCTATAATTTGAGATAATTTATCAACACCAATTATCAATGCTTTTTGTATATTCTTTGAATCTATATATAATTTAGCAATATCAAATGCATTGATAAATCCTCCACAGCCTGCTAATATATCTAAACATATACAAGGTTTCAATTTTAAATTTTTTTGAACATAATTTGAAATACCTGGCATTAATAAATTTGTACTTGTTGTTGCTGTTATGATTAGTTCTATACTTTCTTTATCTTTCATATTATCTATGATTTGTTTAGCTGCTTGTAATGCCATTTTCTCTATTGTTTCTTCTTTTGCATAATATCGTTCTTTTATTCCTGTTCTCTTTTCTATGTATCCTTTTTCTAACTGTAATTTTTCCTCTAATTCCTCGCTTTTAATTTTTTTTCTTGGAAGATATATTCCGTTTGCCACTATTTTTATATTTTCCACCTATTACCTCTTTCCGATTCATATGTAATTTTCCTTATATATTTATATACTATTTTTCTATTTTTTTCTATTAGTATGACTGGTCAAAAATAGAGAATATTTACTTAAAATCCGGTAAATATTCTCTATTAGTTGTCTTTTATATTACAAAATTTTCATTTATTTCTGTATTTCACTATTCTCCTGTATTTTCTTCTGATGTTTCATCACTCACTTGATTACTTGATTCCTCAACTGTACTATTTTGATTTGAAGTATTTGCTGACGTATTAGTATTTGCTGAAGTATTAGAAGATGTGTTTGTTGATGTATTTGTTGAAGATTGTACACCTAATCTATCTAAATAATCTTCTACATCATATGTTCTATCATTTGCAATCATTGAATAATGTTTTTCTCCTCCGCTGATTGTCATATATATATCATCTACAAATGCTTTAAATGGTTGTTCACCTGATGCATTTAATAATGTATATCTATTCTCTAAACATGCTACAATTACATTATAGTCTGGTATTACTAATAAGTTAACTGCTTCTTTACTATTATTAGCTATATACCCCAAACTATCATATTCAAAATTTACAACTAAATTTCCTTTTGTATCAAATAATCCCCATTTATCACTTCTTTGTGCTGGTATCAAATTATTTACTAAAATGTATCCTGTCTTTAAATCATTTTCTTCAAATCTTGATATATCAACACCTATTTGATCATTTTCTGCATGAATAACTGTATTTCCATTTAAATCGATAACACCATATTTATCATTTCTTTCTACTAAATATAATTCTGCATCATAATCCATTAATTCTATACTATCATAATTGATATTGACTTTCGTTTTTCTATCAGAACCAATTATTCCATATTTATTATCACTACATACAATGAAGTCTCCTGTAGATTCTTGATATACTATGTCATCATATTTGCATTCTAAAACTTCGGTTCCATCTGTTGCATTAACTACTCCAAAAGTTTTGTCATTTGTTACAACAATCATATTACTTAGTATTGTTTTTTGATTTTCAAAACTTTCACTTATTTTTGTATATCCGTAGTCTAAAACTCTACTTGAATATGCATTTATTAAGTATGTCATTGTATTTATTGTTATTGTATTACTTGCTTGGTCATATACAAAACTTGAATTAAAAGCTTTTTGCATTCCATCTGTTGTAATGTATAATTCTCCATTAACAGCTTTTACTGGTTTATCCATATAAATATATGTATAATTATCATCAGTATTTTCTAGATTTAATTTATATATTTTATTAGAATTTAATGTAAGATTAGCTACTTCTCCAGTGCATTCAACATAACATCTGCTGGTATCTTCTGATTTATCTCCATATTCTCCGTTATAACAATTATATCCTAGGTATGAAGATATTGCTCTTATTGGAACATATATTGTTCCATCAGATTCAAATCTAATAAGTGATTTTACATTTGGATTTATTTGTCCATCAACTATTACTTTTAATTGTGTACTTTGTATATACATAAGATATGAAACAATACCTATGATAATTAATACAATTAACACAATACATACCAATATAATTGTAGCCATTTTTTTTGTTTTATCAGTTTTTTTCTCTGTGTAATCTTCATTTAATAAATTCATTCGTACCCCTCCTACTCGGCATAGCCATACTTTTTGTAAAAGTCATTCTTGAAATTCTCTAAATTATCTCTCTCTATTTCTATTCTAACCTTTTCCATCAAATTAGTCAAGAACCTTAAGTTATGAATTGATAATAATCTTACACC
>CALXBY010000028.1 GCA_944386675.1 uncultured Clostridia bacterium
TTCCTGTTTTATCAGAACAAATGACATTACTACTTCCTAAAGTTTCAACTGCTGGTAATTTTCGAATAATACTATTTTGCTTTGCCATTTTTGTTACACCAATCGATAACATAATTGTAACAATTGCTGGTAATCCTTCTGGTATTGCTGCCACAGCTAATCCTACAGAGGTCATAAACATTTCCATTGGTGGTATTTTTTTGATAATTCCTATTACAAAAATAACTAGGCAAATCATTAAACAAATGACTCCCAATATTTTTCCTACTTGATTTAGTTTCTTTTGAATTGGTGTTTCTGGCGATTCATTTTCAATAATCATATTCGCAATTTTTCCAACCTTAGTATCCATTCCAATTTCTGTAACCACAACTTTTGCATGTCCATTTACAACTGTGCTTCCCATAAATACCATATTTACAGTATCACCTAACGGTATTCCCTTTTTACAAATACTATCCCCATTTTTTTCTACGCCTTCTGTTTCCCCTGTTAGACTAGATTCTTCTACTTTTAAATTAAAGCTTTCTATAATTCTGCAATCAGCAGGTACACGATTTCCTGCTTCTAAAATGACAATATCTCCTACAGTTAAGTTTTCAGACGGTACTTCTATTTCTTTTCCATCTCTAATTACTTTTGACATCTGTGGTGTCATCTTTTTTAAACTTTCAATTGATTTTTCTGCTTTTGCCTCTTGTAATACACCCATTATGGCATTTAACACAACAATGGCTATGATAATGATAGAATCAATATAATCATTTTCTCCTTGATACCAAGATACTCCTGCTGACACAATAGATGCCATGATTAGAATAATAATCATAAAGTCATTAAATTGTTTAAAAAACTTAACAATGATTCCTTCTTTTTTACGATTTTCTAATTCATTTTTCCCATATTGATTTTGTCTTTTTAAGACTTCACTTTCACTTAGTCCCTTTTCAAAATCTGTGTCTAGTCTTATCTTAACTTCTTCTTTTCTAAGTGTTTCCCACATATATTCCCTCTCCTTTGTGTTTTTTATGGACATCTATTTTGTCCTTTGTTTATTGTAATTGTATTCTGGTAAAAAAGTTTTATGACTCTTTTTATGTTTTTCTTTTTGTTCTACAATAACCAAAAATCAAGCAAATGTTTTTTATACATTATCATCATAAATAGAAGATTATTAAATTTTCTCTAACTCACAAATTTCTTTTATAATTAATATTATGTTTCTAGAGGTGTTTTTATGTTAATTAGTCATCTACTTTTAGCAATCTCCAGCAGTATTGATTCTTTAGAAATTGGGCTTACTTATGGAATTAAAAATACGAGAATAACAGCACTTGCCAAGTGTATTCTATTCTTAGTTGCTTTTACTATTTCAACAATTTCTATTTATTTTGGAAATGTTTTAAAATATTTTTTTCCAGATTTTATTATAGATTACTTAGGATGTTTTATTTTAATATGTATGGGAATTTTTATGTGTTTTCAAGCTTTAAAAAATAATAAAAAGGAATCTAAAATTCATGCAGATACCAATTTAAATGATAGTGAAAAAATATATTCATTTTTTATAAAATGTTTGGGAATTACAATAAAAATTATAAAAAATCCTAGTTCTTCTGATTTTGATAAATCTAATACAATTGACTCTAAGGAAGCTCTATTTTTAGGCTTGGCACTATCTTTAGATAGTTTTTGTATTGGTATTGGTTTTAGTATGATAAATACCTTTTCTTTCCTATTTCCACTACTTATCAGTTGTTTTCAATTATGTTTTTTGAGTTTGGGAAATTATTGTGGAAAACAATTATATCGTTTTCAAAGATTTCCGGATAATGTTTGGTCTGTTGTCTCTGGAATTTTACTAATTATTATTGGAATTTATAAATTAATCGGATAAATTGTATTTATTTGAATATATAAAATGCTTTATTTTTATCTTTTTCATTGCGTTATACTAAAAACCGTGATAGAATAACTCTAAGTAACTAGCGTAATGGTCACGGATTGTGACCTATATAGTCTATTATGCAAATATCAGCATAATAATTGCCTAAAAGGCAGAAAGGAGTATATTATGCAACCTCTCTCAAAGCTTTCCTATAAGGAGAAACGGAAAAAACTAATCACAGAGATAACAAAGAAAACTTCAGGAGCACTCAATAGCACTGAAGTTCATGAAGTTGTATCAAAGTTAAATGTAAACCTTCCATACCAATTAGAACTTATTCATTCTCACGAAAAAATGGAAAAAATCTTAACTCTTAAACAACTTTCTCCAGATAATGATTCATCTTACACATTTTACACCAAAGAATATGGCAACGTATTGTTAGGAACGGCTAGTTTTGGACTTTTGAAAGACGGTATACTTGAGGCTCATCCCATTTTAGATAAGGAACAAAAATTGGTAATTTTAATAAACGAGCAGCGTTTTTGTTCTTATTATGGTGTTTACAAGAAATTGGGAAAAACTTTGAAACTTTTCATATATATTCCTTAAATGAGGATTTATTAAATTTTAACTTGTTTGTCCTCATATAGTCCTATAGCATAAGCTAGGGGATTATTCTTAAAGTTATTAAGAAAGAACGGTGGCTTAGTCTTCCGTTCTTTCTATATTTTTCTCTTCTTTTTTTATTTCTCGCATTATCCCATCATCTTCTATGTGATAATGTTTGTCTACATATCTACTTGCTAAATCTACTCTATGTGTTACTATGATTCCCATAGCTCCTATATTTTTAATAACCTGTGTTATTGCATTTAATTGGCTATCTATTAATTGATCCTCAACATTTCCCACCGGCTCATCTACTAAAATCATAGATGGTTTTTCTGATGCTCTATATAGTATTTGTGCTAATACAAGTCTTTTTCTTTGTCCTGTCGAGAATTGGCTATAATCTTTTCTTGCCAATTCTTGTAATGTTCCATCTTCATCTAAACAAACATCTTTTAATACTGTTTGTAACTTTTGCATCTCTTCTTCATTTATATCTGAAAGAGATTCTTTCCCAATTAATTCTTTTAATACATTCCCATTCGTTCCTAAATCTTTATCTGCTTTAATAGCAATAAATTGTTTTCCCAATTTATCTACTTTTTCGTCTCCATCTATTTGTATAGCTTGTCTATTATTTATATCTCCTCTCTTTAATAGCCTCAAAAAAGTACTTTTTCCTCTTCCTGATTTTCCAGAAAGTAATACCACTTCTCCTTTTTTCATTGAAAATTCTGGTACTTCTATTTTATGCCTATATTTCATTTTCCCTGTTTTTGGGTCTTTTTCTTGATAAAATTTTCCTTTAAAATCTTTAATTTCTATACTTTCAAATGGGTTTGTCGCTTCTACTAATGGATCTTGCTTTTCTTCTATTTGTTTAATTATATTTTTTAATTGCCTTTCAGATTCTGCTAAATCATTTTTTTCTTTCATTATTCTAAATACATTGTCAATATTATGCACGACATTTCCTATTAAGTAATTCTTTCTATTGGTTTCTACTATAATTTGTGATAATGTTTTTGCATCTAATTTTTGTGAATCTTTAAGTTTTTCCATTCCTATCATTCCTGTTAAAATTGCTGAAGATATGATGTCTACTGTACTCATAATGTCTACTTTATTCTGAATTTTACTATCTTCTGCATATACCTTGCGTATTTGTTCCTTAATCTCTTCTTTCTTTTCTTCTTCTTCATGGACACTTGCAGGCTCATTTCTTATTAAGTCACTTTCCTTCTTATATACTTTTCTTTTCTCTTCTCCTACCTTTTCACCATAATCTTTTGTAACATATCTTCTTCCTATTAAAGTTCCTACGCTAACTAGTCCACTAATTCCTATTTTTTTAACAATCTCTTTTGAATCCTTGCTTTCACCTATCATAGCGCCCAACATACTAATAACACTCATTCCTAATCCTAAATAGCTTGTAACTGTCTTGTCTTGAATTCGATATAATTGATTCGTATAATCTCTTACAATATCTGCAATTTCAGCTTCTGACATTGCTATCTCAATTTCAGTTTTTTGTCCATTGCTATCTTCTATTTCTTGTTTTCTGGTTATAATCCCATCTCTTGACTTATCTATAATTTCATACATATTCTCTATGTTTGCAATTTCTCTTTGTAGAGCATATTCTGCATGTAAATTTCTTGTATACATTTCCAAAAAATTATAGATAGGTCCTCTACATGCTTTTAGCGCTATCATAGCTTTTGCTGTTTTTGTATTCATCTTTTCATTATTTGTAGTAAAATATGTCATTATTGCATCAATTCCTGTATTTCCAACAATTCGCAAAAAATCACAACCTGTAATTAAATATTTTAAATCTGATTTACTAAATTTACCCTTTCTCATTTTTTCGATTCTTATAGGTCTTTCTTCTTTTTTAGGCATTTTCTTTTTTATTTTCTTCTTTGTACTATGTTTTTCACTTTTCTTACTTCTTTCATCTTTTAAATTTCTTTTTACCATAGAGGTAACTATTTTAGCTGTTTCTCCAACATTTGGTCCATATACATTTTTCATATATATCCTCCTTTATAAGATTTACATATTTATTTTACCATATTTTTCTATAAAAATAAAGTAGAAATATACCTTGCATAGTAATCTCTACTTTATTTTAGTTATTATTCATTTTAATTATTTTTTAATTTCATAGATAACAATTTTGATATACCATTTTCCTCCATGGTAATTCCATAAACTGTATCTGCCACTTCCATGGTTCCTTTTCTGTGAGTAATGACTAAAAATTGTGTATTTTTAGAAAATTTCTTTAAGTATTCTGCATATCTATATACATTTACATCATCTAGTGCTGCTTCAATCTCATCTAACACACAAAATGGTGCTGGATTGATTTTTAAAATAGCAAATAGTAATGCAATTGCTGTAAATGCTTTTTCTCCACCTGATAATAGCATCATATTTTGTAATTTCTTTCCTGGTGGTTGAACGGTTATTTCTATTCCACATTCTAAGATATTATCTTTATCTTCTAATGTTAAACTTGCATTTCCGCCACCAAATAACTCTTTAAATACTTTAGCAAAATTTTTGTTGATTAATTCAAATTTTTCTTTGAATTGCTCTTTCATAATGCTTGTCATGTCTGTTATAATTTTTCTTAATTTTGCCATTGTACTTTCTAAATCCACTCTTTGTTCACACATAAAGTCATATCTCTCTTTTAAGGTCTTATATTCTTCTATAGAATCGACATTTACACTTCCTAAATTTTTAATTTCAGTTCTTAAATCTTTTACTTTTTCTCGAGTCAATTGCACATTTTCTGGTTTTTTATAATCTACAACATTATTTGGTGTAAGTTCATATTCTTCCCACATTTTATTAATGATTCCATTAATATCTTCTTCTAGTTTTGTTTTCTTAACATCAATTTTTACAATTTGAGATTTTAAATCCTCAATAATTTTAAACTTATTTGTGATTTCCTCTTCTTGTTCAACTAATTTTTCATTTTTCTTTGTTCTTTGTTCTTTTAATTCTTCAATTTTAGAACCGCTCGTTTTTACTTCTTCTTTTATTTTATCAATTTTTTCTTTGATTTCTTCAATTGATTTTTCTAAATTAAAGTTGTCTTGTGTAATTTGTTCGATTTGTACTTTTTTATTTTCAATACTTTTATTCGTACTTTGAATTTCAGAATCAATTCTTTCTTGAATTTCCAGTATTGAACTTTCACTTTCATCAAATGAAGATACAGAAATTTTTAAATTAGTAATATCAAAATTTAAATCGTCTACATATTTTTGATTATCTTTATTTAGCTCTGCAAATTCTGTAATGATTTCCTTTAGTTTTTCATTTTCTTCATTAATTGCTACTATTTTTTCTTGAAAATCTGACTTATTATTCATGCTTTCTTCTTTTTGTTCTTCTAATTTTTTGCTTTCTTCTTTTAACTTGTTTAGTCTACTTTCTATTCTAGTAATATTATCTTCAATTGCATTTATTTTTTCTTTTCCTGTTGCATAAGTGATTTCTATTTCTTGCAATTCTTTTTCAAATGCTGATGCTGTTTCTAAAACATTTTGGATAGACTCTTGATAGTTTTCCTTTTCTGCTTCTAAGTTTTGTATCTGCGCATCTAATTTTTTTATTTCTTTTTGTAATTTTTCAATCTCTTTTCCTCTACCTAAAATGTTAACTGTTTTCTTTGTAACAGAACCTCCCGCCATTGCACCTGATGGATTAATTACATCTCCATCTACTGTGATAATTCTAAAGCTATAACCATTGTCTTTTGCTACTCTAATTGCTGTATCCATATCTTGTACAATCACAGTTCTTCCTAATAGATTTAAGATGATATTTTCATATTTTTTGCTATATTGAATCAAGTCTGATGCAATTCCTATAACTCCTGTATTTTTTCCTTTTATTCTGTCTAATTTTTTTCCTTTTACAGATGTTATTGGCAAAAACGATGCTCTTCCTAAATTATTCTTTCTTAAATGCTCAATTAATCTTTTGGCATCTTCTTCATTTTCTGTTACAATATTTTGCAAGCTACTACCTAAACACATTTCAATTGCTGTTTGATAACTTTCAGGTACTTCTATAATATTTGCTAAAACACCATGCATACCTTTGCCTAATTCTTTGGTTGTTTCACAATCTTTTAACAATGTTTTAACACTTTTAATATAGCCTTCCTTTTCTTTTTCTGTTTCAATTAAGAATTTTAATTTTGACTCTTTAATTCTTTTTTCTCCTGATAACATATTGATTTTACTATCAAAATCCTTAATTTTTCTATCAGCTTCTTCTTTTTCTTTGTTAATTTCTGCTAAATCTGTTAAGATTTTATTTCGTTTACTTTCGATTTCATAGAATTCTTTTGCAATTTCTTCTTTTTTCATTCTAGTATTATCTAATTCAGAAATATTACCTGTTATTTCGTTTTTAATTTGTGTTTGTCTTTTTTCGTAGTTTTGATAATTGATTTCTTGTTCACTGATATTTGCTTGTAGTTCATATTTTTTATCTGTATTATCTTCTACCGTTTTCTTATGTGCTTCTATTTCTAATTCTTTACTAGATAATTTTTTCGTAATCTCTGCTAATTCTTTTTCTTTTTCTTCTAATTCTTTTGCAAATTTTTCTCTATTTTGTTTTAAATTTTCTTTCTTTTCTTCTCTTTGTTTCTTCTCTTCTTCTAAATCTTTTATTCTTGCTAATAGCTCTTCAATTTCTTTTTCAAAACGTTCTTTATTTTGTTTATTATTTTCAATTCTTGTATTAGAAACATTAATATCAGAATTTAGCATTTCAATTTCTTTTTTGCTTTCAAATCCTAGGTTAGACATTTCTTCAATAGCTTCTGTAATATTATCAATTTCTGATTTTAATTCTTCCTTTAAAGCTTTTATTCTTTCTAATCTACCTTCTTCATCATTACATTGGTTTTTATAAATTTCTTCATCTTTTACAATATCTTCTAGTTCTTTTTTATATTTTTCTATATTGTATAGAAATAATCCAATTTCAATATTTTTTAATTCTTCTCTTAAATTCAAATATTTTTTTGCTTTTTCTGATTGTTCTTTTAATGGTTCTATATTGGTTTCAATTTCCGTTAATATATCATTAATTCTTAGAAGATTTAATTTTGTATGTTCTAACTTCTTTTCACTTTCTGCTTTTCTCACTCTATATTTTACAATTCCTGCTGCTTCTTCAAAAATATGTCTTCTATCTTCTGATTTATTACTTAAAATTTCATCAATTTTACCTTGTCCGATAATGGAATAACCATCTTTTCCAATCCCTGTATCCATAAATAGTTCTAGTACATCTTTTAACCTACATGGTACTTTATTTATATAATATCCCGTTTCTCCGCTTCTGTATATTTTTCTTGTAACGGTTACTTCTGTATATTCAATCGGTAAACTTCCGTCTGTATTATCAAATACCAATGATGCTTCTGCAAATCCTAATGATTTTCTGTTTTGCGTACCTGCAAATATAATATCTAGTGATTTAGAACCTCTTAGAGATTTCATACTTTGCTCACCTAGTACCCATCTAATAGCATCTGATATATTACTTTTTCCAGAACCATTTGGCCCTATAACACTTGTAATTCCTGGCATAAATTCTAATACAGTTTTATCTGCAAATGATTTAAATCCTTGTAATTCTAATCTTTTTAAATACATGTATATCTCCTCTTTTATTGTATTGATTTTACTTATGTTTATATGTATATTTTATATTTTTATTTTTCAAACACTTTTGCTTTTATTACTATATACTATTTTTTACGAAAACACAAGCAGAAATTAATTTTTCACAGTAATGTTATTTTTCATATTTTAAAAAATGGATTACTCAAAATAGAGAAGATAAAAACGAAGAGTTTGATAAATTTTCAAAATCTTCGTTTCTTTGATACTAATTTTTATTACATATTTTTATCGATATTTGGTAATAATTGTTTCTTTCTTGAAACAACACCTGGTAAAAATGCTCTATTATTTTCTAATCTTACATCAAATGCTTTTTCTACTGCATCTGTTCTATCTCCTAAAGCAATAATTTCTGAGTTACTATTTAATATATCTGTTATTGCTAGTACAAAAAGTTTTAAACCTTTTTTCTCTATTTCACTATTTATTGCACTTTCTAACTCTTTTTGTCTTTTTAATACTTCTTCAATATCAACAGTGTTTACTTGTGCAATCACAAATTTATTTCCATCTTTATCAAGATTTTTGGCATCTAAATTTACTAATTCTGCTTCTGAAAAATCTCCTAAGTCTGTTCCTGCTTTTAACATATCTAATCCATATTCTTCCATATTGATTCCTGCTACTTTTTCTAATTCTGCTAGTGCTTTTTTATCATATTCTGTTGTTGTTGGTGATTTTAATAATAAAGTATCTGATATGATAGCACTTGCCATTAAGATAGCTTCTTCTTTACTAATTTCATGTCCTAGTCTTTTATATTCTTCAAATAAAATTGTACATGTACATCCATATGGTTTTGCTGTATAGTATAAAGGTTCTGATGTTTCAAAATTTGCTATTCTATGGTGATCTGTTACTGACCAAATTTTAGCTTTTTCGATTCCTTCTACACTTTGATTAAATTCATTATGGTCTACTAAAGCAACACCTTGACCTTCTTCTACTTTATCTATCATTTCAGGTGCTTCTATTTTTAAATAATCTAATACATATTGTGTTTCTTTATTAATTTTTCCTAATCTTTTTGCAACTGTGCAGTTCCATCCGTTTTTCTTATCTAATCTTTCACTTACTAAACTTGCACATATTGAATCTGTGTCTGGGTTTTTATGACCAAATATAAATATTTCTTCTTTCTCCATTTTCATTTCTTCCTTTCTCTTTTTCCTTATATTCCTACCTATTATATTTTCATTTGCGAAATTTGTCAATTGCCTATAAATGAAAATTCTGGATTGCTAAAAATTAAGTATCTATAACAAAAATGAGTCGATGGGCTTAAAGCTTTAAACTCCTCGACTCATTTTATTTTATATTTTTTAATATATTTTCTAATTCTTCTTTACTAAATTGATATTTTTTATTGCAAAAATGACAAACCAATTCTGCTTTTCCTTCTTTTTCTATAATATCTTGTAATTCTTCTTTTCCTATTGTCATTAAAGCATCTTGCATATGTTCTTTTGAACAATCACATCTAAACTCAGGTACTATACTATCTTCTATAATTTGAACATTTTCATCTCCTGTTATTCTTTTTGCAATTTCTTCTAAGGTCAAATTTTGGTCTAGCATTTTTGACATTGCCCCTGCTTTAAAGATAGATTGCTCAACTGCCCCTATATCTTCTTCTGTTGCATCTGGCATTGGATTAATTAAATATCCTCCACTCGCTCTTACACCATTTTTATCGACTAAAACACCTAATGCCACTGCTGAATCTCTTTGTTCTGAATTCACAAAATAATTTGCAAAGTCTTCTGCTATTTCTCCAGATACTAATGGTGATATACCAATATATGGGTCTTTTAATCCAATATCTTTTACAACATTAATATAACCAACATGCCCAACAGCTCCTCCAACATCTAGTTTTCCATCTTCATTTAATGGTAACTCTACTACTGGATTTATAGCATATCCTTTTAGGCTTGGTTTATTATTTGCTGTTACTACCATGGTACCTATTGGTCCATTTCCTTTTAATTGAACGGTTAATTTGTCTTTGCTTCCCTTCATTTCTGTTGCCATGATAGCTGTTATTGTTAATAATCTTCCAAATGCCGCAGTTACAACTGGACTCATGTCATGTATTTTTCTTGCTTCTTCTACCATTTTGCTTGTATCTGCACATATAACTGAAATTCTTCCATCATGTGCTAAAAATTTAATTATTTTATCTGTCATCCTATTTCCTACCTTTTTTATTTATTTTAAAAATTTATCTAATTCCTTAAATTGTTCTAAGGCATGTTTCTTTATATCTTTTAATTTATTTTCTTCTACATTGAAAAAATCCTCTAGTTTAATCGTTTTTTGTGCTGTAATATCTTCTAGTTTTATATATTCATTACATAAATTTAGTTCTTTTATTATATTACATATTTTTTTACTATAAGATATTGCATAAAATTTTTGTCCACATATATAAGATAATACTAAAGAGTGAAATCTTTGACAAATCATATATTCCATTTTTCTATAAATATCTAAAAATGCTTCTATATTTTCATTATATCTTACCACAGTTATACATTTTTGATAATCACTATCCTGAATACTATTTAAGATTTTTTGAATTGCCTTTTCATCGCCTTCATCATTACAAAATGAAAATAAATAAATATTTTTTCCTTCTTTTAAATACAAATTGATGTTATTTAACAAAAATTGAATATATTCATCTTCCTTATGTCTTAAATTATCTCTTATTTCTAAGTCAATAATTGAAATTCCAACCGTATCTTTTTCTTTTTTGCATTCCCCGATGTCATAGGCAAATAATACGTCTGGTGCATATCTTACTGTAGAAATATCCTTAAATAAATTATAAGAATATTGATCTCTAAAACATAAATCTGTACATTCTTTAAAAGTTTCTTTTGACAAGTTAAAATAGTTTTCTGTTTGATATGGTCCATAGTTTGAGCTTATGTAATAAAATGGCTTATTTAATATTTTACATTTCTTTACAAAATCTAAGCATCCTTCATCTAAATTATATACTTTCCCACCTTCCATAAATATTGAACCACCAATATATACATATCCGTCATATTGATTTACATCTATTTTATCAAAAGTTTCTTCTTTATTTACAATTACTCTTACATTATTTTTCTTTTCAAAAGCCTTTGTATACTTTAAGTCCACAACTTCCACATAAAATTCGACATCAGGATATCTGTTTAACAATTCCATTACAAACATATCATCCCCTAAGTTGTTTCTTAAATATGCCATAACAAATATTTTCTTCACGATTCATCCCCTTCTATAGATTAACTATATTTGATTTTATTTTATTCCAAATTCTATTTGTTTCTTGGAATTCTTTGTAATGTTTTTGTACATTTTCATCATATGTATTTAAAATTTCTAATAAACTGTCAAATGATTGATCTTTAAAAATTTCATTCATAACAGGTATACTAACTTCTAAATTTTCTCTAATTTTACTAATTTCATTATTATATTCTTTTCTGTTTCTTATATAAAGTAATAATGGTTTATATTTTAGCCAACCAACAGAGGCTTTATAAAATCTTGATGCTACATTTTCATCTTTAGGCTCAATTTTTCTCAATTTTTTAGGATATTTTCCTGACATAATACTTGTAAATTTCAAAAAGCCATCATGGAAATGATAAACTGGTGTTTTTATTACTTTAGAATTATCTAGCATCATTGAAAAGAATGTATCTTCTCCTCTAGCTTCAGGTGGATTATAGAATGCAGGTATATTTTCTATTCTCTTTAAATTAACACATAAAGTAGAACCTGCTACCCATTTACTTCCTTTTTCTAACCCGATTTCATATTTTCCATTACCTCTAGCTATTTCAGGATTTGCATAAGTAACTCCATTATCTTTTTGCATAATTCTTTTAATATTATCCCATTCAACTAATTCATTACTTATTGCTTCTATATAACTTTTAAATATCTTTTCTTCAATTTCCTCATCTAGTTCCATATATGGTATTGGAGAAATATATCCACAATGATATCCTACTGATACATCTGCATTTTTTATATTTTCTAAATGCTTTATAATATTATCTTGTGGAATCCATTCTATTTCTCCATCATCTTTTTTTACACAGGCTACTGGATATTCATCATCATCCCAAAATAGTAAATAATCTATCTTTCTTTTTAATGCATAATACATTAAAGTATTTCTTCCTTTAGCATGTCCATGTCCTAATATAAATTCTGCCTCTTTATTTGTAAATCCATATCTTCCTTTTAAGATTTTTTTATCTTCTTCAATGTTTTCTGGTGTTATATATTTAATATGTATATCTTTATATACATTCGGATTTATTTTATAAAAATCTTCCTTTGTTGATTGTTGATATCCTACATCATACAAAATAAATATTGTTATATTTACGTTTTCATTATATCTTTTCGCTTGTTCTATGATTGTTTTATAATATTTATTTATAATATTACAGGCATTTGGTCTACCTGTTACAAATCCTATTCCTAGTTCTATTTTCTTAGCGTTTTTCATATTTCCTCCTACTACACAAAGTATACATAATTAATTGTTTGTTCCGTGTTTTTTATAATCATATCACCCAAAATTATATCATTCTCTCCTCATAAAGTCAATTACTACTTATTTTCCTTTTATATCTTAAAATAGCTATATTTTCCTCTTTTTTTATCTAAAATATTCTTTTTTATATTGAAATCTATGTTTTTTCTTGTTTTACATAACTTTTTGCTTTTTTTCTTTAATAACCCCTTCCCTCTTTTCTATATTATAAAAATTAAAAGCCATAATTAGAAATAATTATGACTTACATATATTGATATTTTATTAAATTTGCATATTTTTTATTGATGTATTTCAAACATATCTTTTCCTTCTCCACAAACTGGACATACCCAATCATCTGGTAAATCTTCAAAAGGTGTTCCTGGTGGGATTCCTGCTTTTTCATTTCCGAATTTTGGATTATATATATATTTGCATTCTATACATTCATATCTTTGATTATCTATCTTTTCTGTTTTAAAATTTCTATATCCTAAACTAATGGCTACTATGACCATTAATAAAAATGATAAAGCCTTCCATATACCACTTTCTAACATAATTACTGCAAATATACCAAATGTTGCACTTATCCCATATAATATCAAAACAGCTTGTTTTTGGCTAAATCCTTTTGCCACAATTCTATGATGTAAATGTCCTTTGTCAGCTTTAAAAATCGCTTTTATAGATTTCCCTTTTATTAATCTTCTAATAATTGCCCAAAATGTATCAAATAATGGTAGTCCTAAAACAATTAATGGTAATACAATAACTGCTGCTGTATATGTTTTTGCAACACCTAATATAGATATAATAGATAATGAAAAGCCTAAAAAGTTTGAACCAGTATCACCTATAAATGTTTTTGCTGGTGCAAAATTAAATGGTAAAAATCCAACCAATGCTCCTGCAAGAGCTGTTATTAGTAATATCGCTACCATTGGTGAATCATTTAATACAAATATAATTAATAGTGAAATTGCTGATATAACAGAGATACCAGAAGATAATCCATCTAATCCATCTATTAAATTGATTGCATTTGTTACACCTACTATCCAAATTACTGTTATAATACTTGAAAACATTTCTTGCATTTCAATGGTATTTAGAAATGGTAATGTAATGTCTTCTATTCTCACACCAAATCCAACTGCCACAATCGCTGCTAATAATTGTCCTGCAAGCTTTTGTATTGGTTTTATTGTTTTTATATCATCAATAATACATGTAATAGAAATTATAACAATTCCTAAAAACATTCCTAGTAATTTCATTCCATATTGTTCTATTCCGAAATAAATTAATGGAATTTTCTAGGCTCATTACAATTAATAAATAGATGACTGAAACTAAAAAACCTAGTATAACTGCTGGACCACCAAACTTGGGCATTGCTTTTTTGTGCATTCTTCTTTGATCTTTCGGAACATCCACAGCCCCTACTTTATGTGCAATTTTTATAGTATATGGTGTTGCCATAAATGTTACGATAAATGCAAGCAAAAATGCAATTGCAATATCTCCCCACATAATCATTCCTCCATAATTTATTTCATATTTTCATTTTCTATTTCTTCAATTATTTTTACTCTTTCTAAATGTCTTCCTCCTTCGAATTCTGTTGCAAGCCACATTCTTAATATGCAAATTGCCTCATTTACACTTACATAATCTGCTCCTAATGTTAAAACATTACTGTCATTATGCAATCTTGAAAACTTTGCTGTTTCCTCATTATAACATGGTGTACTTCTGATTCCTTTAAATTTATTTGCTACAATGCTCATTCCTAATCCTGAACGGCAAATTAAGATTCCTTTTTCTGCCTTTCCACTTTGCACAGCTGTTGCTACCTCTTTTGCTATATTAGGATAGTCTACTCTTTCTTCATTCATACAACCACAATCTATATATTTTATTTCTTTTTCATCTAAGTATCTTTTTATTTCTTCTTTTAATTTATATCCTCCGTGATCAGAGCCAATTGCTATCATCTTTATTCCTCCTTTTTCGAACGATAGGGACATGCCAAATCGTTCAAAATCAAACGAAAGGGACAGTCCTTATTATATATTTTTGTTTTCCTATACAAAAATATACCATAAGTTTTTCGCAAATACAATAATAAATTAGAAAATTCACTTGCATTTCCTAAAAAAATATGTTAGAATATCAGATGTTATAATGAATAATTGACTAAGAGGAGGTGCTTATAGATGCCAAATATTAAATCAGCTAAAAAAAGAGTTAAAGTAATTGAGAAAAAAACTTTAAGAAATAATATGATAAAATCTGGATATAAATCAGCTGTTAGAAAGTTTGAAGAAGCTATTGAAGCTGGAAATATAGATGAAGCTAAAGTTCTATTTTCTGAAGCAACTAAAAAAATAGATCAAGCTTGTACAAAAGGTGTTATTGTAAAAAACACAGCAGCTAGAAAAAAATCTAATTTATCAAAAAAATTAAATGCAGCTATGGCTTAAGGCTAAATAAAGATTATGCATAGTTTTTATTTAAAACAACTTTTTAACTTATAAAAAGTTGTTTTTTGTTATATAGAAAAAATTATTTTGCAATTTTTCTAAATCGGTCATATCTTTCCCCTCTTTAAGAACTTAAATATATATAGCTAAATTAGAAAAATAGTGGCGAAAATTTCCATTGTTTTTATTCTTCTTGCATGTTACTATTTATATAGTAATTTATTTTTTAGGAGGATGGTTATGATTAAATTTTTCATTAATAATTATAAACATTTTGATAAAAAAATATTACATATTTTAAAAATTGGGCTTGGTATATCTTTTCTTATTTGTATCATTTCATCACTAATTCTTCTTACATATGTGCTATTTTTTACATACCCTATTTTATATTATACCGGTTTTCTATTGTTTTTATTAGGACTAAATTTTGCAATTAGTTTTATTATATCTGCTACCATTATTGATAAATTTAAGAAACAATATATTTAATTGTTTCTTAAATTTTTTTTGTATATATAGGTTTACAATAGATATGTCACACCGAGATAAAAAATAAAATATTGAAGGAAGTACCGAAAAATGATATAGTT
>CALXBY010000029.1 GCA_944386675.1 uncultured Clostridia bacterium
ATAACTCTTTTATGTGTTCTCATTTCAAATTGTTCTCTTGAATCTTTATATTTGTGTGGAGAACGTAAAATTGTTACGATTTCTTTTTGTGTTGGTAATGGAATAGGACCTGATACCTTTGCTCCTGTTTTTTTAGCTGTTTCTACTATCTTTTCAGCAGACTGATCTAAAACTACATGGTCATAAGCTTTTAGTCTTATTCTTATTTTTTCACTTGTTGCTACTGTGTTTGCCATTGTAATTTTCCCTCCTTCTTTAAAATAATTTTTTGTTTGTGATAGCAATGTTTTACTATCGAAATTACCGTGGCAAGTTAAAACGCACTCAGGTGTTTTGAATATTACCTATAAAAAAACCCAAAATACGCATGATAATTCTGGGATAAGTGCTTAATTTTTAAAAACTTACCGCCTGGTCTTTGCCATGACATACTCCACCGAAGTTCCCTCCATCCTTGTTTTTTCTAAGGATGTAGCCACATTCAGCTTCATCGCTCAATTCATGCTCATATATTATACAATGATTGCCAATAGATGTCAACATATTTTTGATATTTTTCTTATTTTTCTCTAGATTTCTTGCATTATTAGAAATCTCTTGCTATACTATATTTATATAATATTGATTTAGGAAGGTGTTATATTATGAATAAATTTTTAGATGAACTAAAATATAATGTAAATTCTGTAGCACATAAGGCTAAAAAAGGATTATTAGTTGGTGGACTATCTTTATTAGCAGCCTCTTCATTTGTAGGATGTTCAAAATCTTCTTCTGATAATCCAGTCCCAATAGAGCAAGAACAAAATAATGCAGAAAAACTTGAAGAAAAATTTGATTACATATCTTCTGAGGCAGATGAACTAGCCGCAAGATTAGAAACTCTATCTCCTTATGAAGAATTGTCTGATGAAAATTCTTTGGATTTAACAAACTTTTTACTAAGCTATACATTTGCTAAAACTTCTCAAAATTATAATGGAGAAATCCCAGCAAGTTCTATTATACCTAATACGGTTGGTGGAAAACTTGATGGTACGTTTAAACTTTCTGACGAAGATAGAGTAAAATATTTTAAAGCTTTAGAAAAATACAATTATGATTTATATTTAGACCAAGAATCTATGGAACTTTATAACTCTGTTCCAGATTATACTGATAACAAAGATGCTTTATCTTATGTTTACACAGTAAAAGCTGATTTAATCCAAATGAATCCAGAACTTATAAGCGAATTATCTAATGATGATATGTTAAATTTAATAAAATCTTCTTATGTGTCTGCGTATAATAACAACACAGACAATAAACATATAGATACAGTTGATACTCGTTTATCTATTAATTTGATTAATGAAGCTGAACAAAATTATAATATTTCTTGGACGCATATTTCTGAAGACGGGTCAGCTACTACACTAGAATCTAATCTTGATTCTTCTGGAACAGAGTTAGTTGACGATTATGAAGATGTTTGCATAAAATACTATCGTAATGACTCTAATTCTTCTATGCTTGCAAGTTTAAAAGAGGCTAACGAAAAAAATGAAGTATCAACACAGCAAATTATTGATGAACTTATTGATATTGACCTAGAAAAGACTCATGAGGAACAGAAAAATCAAACAAAACAGTATGATGTAGCACAACATTCTTCTGAAACTAATGAACTAGATAGATAATTTATTAAATAAAAAAGCCAAAGTTAAACTAAGTAAAACTTTGGTTTTTATTTATTTTTAGTATCTCTACTATATTTCCATAATAATTGGTATAATCATTGGGTTTCTTTTTGTTTTCATAAATATATAATCTCTTAAGTTTTCTCTTGTAGCTGATTTAATTGTTCCCCAATCTCTAATACCTCTTTCTTCACATTTTTTAATTTCATGTCTTACAACTGATTTTACATCATCCATTAAGTTTTCAGATTCTCTAACATATACAAATCCTCTTGAAATAACATCTGGTCCTGCAACTACTTCTCCTGTTGTAGAATCCATTGTTAAAACAATAATAATCAAACCATCTTGTGATAAATGTTGTCTATCTCTTAAAACAATACTTCCTACGTCTCCCACGCCAAGTCCATCTACAAGTACTCTTCCACATGGTACAGTTGTTGTAAATTCTGCTTGATGATCATTTACCTCTAAAACTCTTCCATTTGACATCATTATAATATGATTTTTGTCAATACCCATACTTTGTGCCGTTTCGCTATGTGCAATTAATTGTCTATACTCTCCATGTACTGGAATAAAATATTTTGGTTTTGCTAAAGCTATAATTAATTTTTGTTCTTCTTGGCATGCGTGTCCTGAAACATGCACTGCTTCTAATGAACTATATACAACTTCTGCTCCTATTTGCATTAAGTCATCTATAACTTTAGATACAAATTTTTCATTTCCTGGAATTGGTGTTGCAGATATAATAACTAAATCATTTGGTGTAATTTTTACTTTTCTGTGGTCACCTGCAGCCATTCTAGTTAAGGCTGACATTGGTTCTCCTTGACTTCCAGTTGTAATAATTACTAAATTTTCATCTGCATAATTATTTATCATATCTATATCAATAAATATATTTTCCGGACATTCAATATATCCTAATTCTCTTGCAGTTTCAATCATATTAATCATACTTCTACCGCACACAGCAATCTTTCTATTATATTTCACAGCTGCATTTACAATTTGTTGTACTCTGTGCACATTTGACGCAAATGTTGCAACAACAATTCTTTTAGTACAATGTAAGAATAATTTATCAAAAACTTCTCCAACAGAACTTTCTGACATAGTAAATCCTTTTCTTTCTGCATTTGTACTATCAGACATTAAAGCTAAAATACCTTGATTTCCTAATTCAGCAATTCTTCCAAAGTCCATAATTTTTCCATCAATTGGTGTATAATCTACTTTAAAGTCACCTGTGTGCAATACTGTTCCAGCTGGTGTTGTTATTGCAAGCATTACAGAATCTGGTATACTATGAGAACTTCTGATAAATTCAACCTTAAAGTTTTTTCCCAAAGAAATTGTTTGTCCCTGTACAACCTCGTGCAATTCAGTACTTCTAAGCAATTTATGTTCTTCTAATTTATTTCTAATTAATCCAGCCGTCAATTTTGTTGCATATATAGGAATATTAATTTTCTTTAATAAATATGGTACAGCACCTATATGATCCTCATGACCGTGTGTAATTACTAATCCCTTTATTTTATCTACATTTTTCTCTAAATATGATATATCTGGTATTACTAAATCAATTCCCAACATATCATCTTCTGGAAATGATAATCCACAGTCTACAACAATAATCTCATTTTCGTATTCAAAAACCGTAATATTTTTTCCTATCTCATGTAATCCACCTAATGGAATAATTTTTAAGTTTGATTTTTTAAATATTGTTTCATTTTCTTTTTTCTTTCTTCTATTAGTTCTAACCTTTTTTATTTCTTCTTTATGATTTTCTTTTACATTATTATTTTCTATTTTAGTATTATTTTCTTTCATATTGTTCTCAGTATTTTTTTGAACCCTTTTTCTTGTATATGGTCTTTTCTTATTTCCTCCTTCCTTTTTTATATTCTTCGTGTTTTTTCTTTCTACAATTTCATTGTTTATTAAATTTTCTTCTGCCATAAAAACTCCTTTCTCATTTTTTTTATTTATATTTTCTCAATTTTACTAAACTTATACATTTTGTCTTTTTATATTTTCTTTCATTATTATGGATTTTTTCGAACAAATTTATAGATATAAATTTAAAACAATATTAACTAAAAAACGCCATTAATATTATTCCTATATAGAAATATATGAATCTTTAAATATCTCTTATTTTTATACTATTTACCATTTTCTCTTACACAACACTAAAAATATATATTTTTCTCTTAAATATATATTTTCTTATTCTGATAAACTTGTTTTTAAAATCTCATTTTAATAATTTTACTTTTTAAATATCTCATTTCCTAGTTCACTTTTAACAAAGTATTTATTTAATAAAATCTCATACTTTAGCTTCTTTTAAGCTAACAACTTGTTATATTTTACTATAAAATAGAAAAAAAGTCAAATTTTAAAAATTTGACTTTTTTCATCTATATGGGTCCCTGATACGTATAATACACTACTTTTCCATCACTCGTTATATAAGCATAATATTGTTTGCCTCTTAATAGTTCATAATACACTACTTTATTTATTATTTTTTTATTCAACTTGCTATTTTCATTATCTGTTATACATACAGGTTCATTTCTATTTTCTGTTGTTCCATCTCCTAATTGCCCATCATAATTCTCTCCCCATGCATATATGCTTCCTTCATTATCCCTTGCCATTATTGTATCATTATTAAAATATAAATTTACTATATTCTTATTTTTCAAAGCGCTGCCTTCTATATTACTTATGCATATTGGCATATTTCTATATTCATCTTCGCTTCCAACTCCTAATTTTCCATAAGAATTCTCTCCCCATGAATACACTTTTCCTTCGTTATCTATTCCCATTGCTGTATACCCATCGAAAAATATATTTGTCATATTTTTTCCATTTAATTCATTTCCACTAATATCACTTATACATATTGGCTCATTTCTACTTTCTGTTGTTCCATCTCCTAATTGACCTTCCATATTTCTTCCCCATGCATATACTTTTCCCTCATTATCTAATGCTATTACTGTATCCATCTCATAAACTATATTTATTATATTTTTTCCATTTAATGCATTTCCACCAATATCACTTATACATCTTGGGATATTTCTACTCTCATCTGTCCCATCTCCTAACTCTCCATCTAAATTAGCTCCCCATGTGTATACTTTTCTTTCATTATCTATTGCTATCATACAGCTTTCTGAGACAATTTCTACAATATTTTTTCCATTTAATGCACTTCCACTAATATCACTTATGCATCTTGGCATATTTCTATATTCATCTTTACTTCCATCTCCTAATTGACCACCAATATTACTTCCCCATGTGTATACTTTTCCTTCATCATCTATTGCTATCGCGCAGTTCCTAGCAGAAATTTCTACCATGTTTTTTCCATTTAATGCACTTCCACTAATATCGCTTATACATATTGGCATATTTTTATATTCATCTTCACTTCCATCTCCTAACAGACCATCATCATTATCTCCCCATGTGTATACTTTTCCTTTATCATCTATTGCCATTACCGTATCTCCATCAGAAAATATATTTATTATATTTTTTTCATTTAATACACTTCCAGAAATATCACTAATACATATTGGCCTTTCTCTATAATCATCTTCGCTTCCATCTCCTAATTGTCCATAAAAATTCTCTCCCCATGTATACACTTTTCCTTTATTATCAACAAAACAATTTTCTGCTCTTTTTCGAATTCCATCTTCAGTAATTGTTATCGGATTTTCTATAGTTAATTCTGTAAATTCTTTTTGTACTAATTTTGTATCTAAATAAATAACTTTTCCTTCTGCCGTAACAATTACTTTTTCTGTCATTACATCAACAATTTTATCAGCTTCTTCTGGTGTCATATCTCCTATTTGTTCTATTTTTCCATCTTGCTTAACTGTATATCTATGTCCTGTATCTTTAAACCAAACAATTAAATCATCTCCCGACATAGTCACTTGCACATTCTTTTGCCCTTTTTCTAATTCTGTTTGTAATTCTGTATTTGTAACAACATCTTCCATATCTTCTGCTTTACATGCAGTATACGCTAAGCCTATTGCTTCTTTTTCTTGTCCTATTACAGTTTGTTCTTTAGCTGTTGTTGCTTTTGTCAAAATTCCATTTTCTCCTGTTAATGTCGCAATCGTTACTCCTGCTAAAATTAGTAAAACAATAATTGTAATAACTAATGCAATTAATGTAATTCCTTTACTTTTACCATTAAGCTTCATTTTCATAAAATTCTCCTTCCTTTGTTTATCTTTCGCTTTTGCATAACATTCTATCAAATTATGTAATTCAATATGGCATAATTATTATATTATTTTATAAATATTACTCTGCTGGTATTTTTATAGTATTTAATTTTAACTTTTCTCCTGAAAAATCTAATATTAATGTTCCTTTAACAATTCCTTTATCATCCTCATACTCTTCTAAATTTTTCCATAAATTAATTTGTGTTATTCCATCTTGCTTACTAATATTTTTTGTTATATCTATTATCTCTGTTCTACCATATGGCGAAAACTCTCCATAACTAAAATCTAAAAAATTGTCTATCCCACTCATTATTCTATATTCTCCACTTGTAAAAGCTCGTTCACTAATAATTACTGGATTGTCTGTACTCACTTCTACATTTATGCTTTTTGTATTTCCATCATCGCTTTTAAAAGTAAAATTATATGTTCCATTTTCATTTATCGGATATTCATAATATTGAGCAGTTGATTTTTCTTCATTTCTTTCCATATTATATCCTAATGTTATTTTTTCACTTTCTCCTAATGGATTTGTAATTGTTCCTGAAATACTAAAATCTAGTTCATCATTTCCACTACCTACATACACTGCATATATTAAATCATTTTCTGTTTCATTACCTAGTTCATTAGCTAATTCTTCCAGTGTCGTACACAATTTAGTTGTTTGCTTTGTATCATAAAAATATGTATATATCATCTGCATATTAGTAAATTTCATTTCTTCAAATATATAATTTAATGAATTAATCATAATATTT
This sequence comes from uncultured Clostridia bacterium, assembly GCA_944386675.1. Classification (GTDB taxonomy): domain Bacteria; phylum Bacillota; class Clostridia; order TANB77; family CAG-508; genus CAG-269. The sequence goes on from CALXBY010000029.1 coordinate 6,739, forward strand.
TCTTTCTCTTGTGGTGATAGCTTCTCAATTCTTTCCTGATATTCATCTTCCAAAGTTTTATATTCTATTCCTTGTAAGGTTATTCCAATTTTATACTCTCCGAGAATAAGTATGTACAATTTTTGCCACTAGTTCTATATCATTTTCATCTGTAAAATCTATTTCTTTATTGGCTATTATGACTTTTCCTGTACTTTTTATTTGTTCTATTTCTTCTTCTGTTAATTCTTTTCTCCCATCTGGACCAAGTTCATACAAGATTTCATCTAACGTCTTTGGATTTCCATTAACTTGATTTGCCATTTCTTTCTCTGTAAACCATAAATCTCTTGCTTCTTTTACTGTCCCATATCTTGTTTCTTCTTTACTTTGTGTTGCTTTTGTCAAAATTCCATTCTCTCCTGTTAATGTTGCAATCGTTACTCCTGCTAAAATTAACAAAACAATAATTGTAATAACTAATGCAATTAATGTAATTCCTTTACTTTTATTTTTTACATTTGTATTCATAATAATCCCCTTTCTTTTGTTTTTTATTATATCCTTTTTAAATACTATACATAATATTTTATGTATCTAATTATTAATATACCATACTAACTATTTGTTTTCAATATTTCTACTTTTTTTGTAATATAAATGTAATACTCAATTTTAATATTTTTTGTTCTACATATTTCTTCCATACATAACTTTTAATGTATATTGCTTTCTATTTTTATTTTTTTGTTAAGATATACTTATATTTAGCATATAAGGAGGCTATTGTGAAATTTAAAAGAATCAAAGATTTAAGAGAAGATAATGATAAACTCCAAAAAGATATTGCAAACTTACTTGGTATATCTCAACAATATTATTCTGAATATGAAAGTGGAAAAAGGACAATTCCCATTCAACATTTAATCACTCTTGCAAATTATTACAATACCTCCATTGATTATATAGTTGGTCTATCTGATTTAAAAGAAAAGAAAACAAGTTAAAAAGAATCTTAATTTTAACTTGTTTTCTTATTTTTCTCTTTTTAATATTTACTGTCAAATACTAAATTTCCATTTGGGTTCCCAAGAATGTGGCTGCTGATTGTGCTACTTTTTTCTCTACATCATCCATTTTCTGATTTGCTTCTTTTGACATTAGTATGACAGTTCCGATTGTATCACCATTAGAAATAATTGGGTATACTACTTGTGCATTATATTTTCTTTCTTGATTATCATTTTTCGTAATTGGCATTGCAACATCACTATTTTCCTTACTTGTATATATTTCTTTATCTTCCATCAATTGTTCTAATTCAGGACTTATATCTTGCTCTAAAAATTCTTTTTTAGAGCCTCCTGATACTGCAATTACTGTATCTTTATCTGTAATACAAGCAATATGTCCTGTTGTTTTTGATAGCGTTTCTGCATAACCTGCTGCAAATTCTGATAATTCTCCAATCGGAGAATACTTTTTTAATATCACTTGTCCTTCTCTATCTGTAAATACCTCTAAAGGATCACCTTCTTTTATTCTTAAAACTTTCCTAATTTCTTTTGGTATAACAATTCTACCTAAATCATCTATTCTTCTTACAACACCTGTTGCTTTCATAATTTTCCTCCCTTTTGTTTTATAATTTTGTTATACTTTTATTATTTCTTATTGTTTCTTTTTTATTCATATTTTGTCAAAAAAAAGATTAGTTTTTTGAAGAAACTAATCTTTTCAAATTTACTCTTTTATATTTAGTTATAAGCTTATTAAAAATACTTTATACAAATATTAAATAAATTTTGAATGTGATTGGAGAAATATTAGAATTTCTTTAATAATTTTATGGAAAATGTTCGGAGTTTTCGAAGAAAACTTTGAAAGGGTGCCATAAAATTATTTTAGAAATTTCTATATTTCGTATTGAACCGAAAAATTTATAATATATTTGTATAAAGTATTTTTGTTTTTTATATAAAAGAAACCTCTACTCTTCTACTTTCTCTTCTTTTTTAGGAAATAATGTTGGTTTATATTTATCTATAATATATCCTAAGTCTTTTGAAAATTCTTTTAACATAACAATCTTTATTGATGGGTCTTTTCCACTTAAATAGTCATCAATAATTTGTTTTAATTGTTTAATGTTCTTGATTTCTGGTTCTATTTGTTTTGCATATTTATCTGCTCTATTTACTAGTTTTTCTTTAATTAGGACAATATCTTCATTGCTTGCACAAGAAATTCTTTGAAACATTTGATATGGATCATAATATTTAAATATTGGTATTTTCATGCATTCTCTATCAAATTTTTCATAGAATAATTCCATTTTCATAGGTATACATTTAAAGATTTCTTCTGCTTTTTCTTTGTACATTTTATCATGCAATTGACCATTTAATAAATTGAAATGTTTTAAAATATCATCCATATCTTCAGCGACTTCATCAATAGCTATTTTTCCTAGCTCTTCATCCACGTTTGCACAATATTCAGATTTTAATGAAGCTAAATTCATACCATTGAAAAATACACTTTTTATTGTTTTTAAATCATAATCAATAAGATTTTTCTTAGAGAAATAACTAAAATATGCATATATTTTTACAGTATCAATTAATCTTAAATTTCCTTGTTTTACATCTTCTATAATATCTGATATAACTTTACTAAACTCATCATCTGATATTTTCCAATATTCTTCTGTAAGAAGTCTTTTGTATGCTGGTAAGTTTTCTGTATCGATTGTATTTCTGATAGTTTCCATATTTTCCTTAAATATTTTCATATCAAAAATTCTTGTTCTTACATAATATTCTATAAATTTGAAGAATCTATACTCAGATTTAAAGTTATAATAATAGTTACTATCAAATTCTTTTATATAGAATTGTCTATTATCCATTAATATTCTTGAAGATACTAATATTGATTTATATTCTTCATTATCTTTAATATTAATAAATTTATCTTTTGTTATTTTTCCTGCTTTAATTTCAAAAGAAATAGCGATTGTAAATATAAGCATTGTTTGCATAACTCTATGACTTGTATTCGGATAAGATTTATTTACCATCTCATAAATCTTTTTAAAATCATTTAAAGCATGTTTTAATATTCTTAAGTTTCTAGTTCCACTTCTTTCAAAAGTTGAAATAATTAATCTTGTATTTTCTCTTAAGAAACGAATTAAGTCTGGATTATTTTCATATCTCATTAAGATTCCATTTATGATGTAATCAAATTTTGGAGCATACTCAAATGTTTCACCTATTAATTTTTCTTTAATTCTTTCATAATCATTTGCTTTATCAAATACATTTTCTATTTTTTGTTGTATTTTTTCTACAATTGGTTTATCTGTATTATTTAGCTCATCTTGCTTGTCTAATAAATATGTTGCAATAAATGTTTTCATTTCTAAGTTAGAGCTTTTCAATTTTGTTGATAATTCTTTTTCATTACAGATAATAATTGTTTTTATATGGTCATGTTCAACAAAGTTATTAATATATCCTAATATATCAATAACATCCACATTTGCTCTTTCTAAGTCGTCAAAACAAAGAACTTTATCATCTGTTGAGAAAAACTCAGCATAGTCTACTTTATCTCCACTTTGCGTAACGCCAAAAAAGTTTGCCATATCAATACCAGTTTTTGCATATTCTGGTATAGTTGTTTGTTCATTTGCGTCCATATATCTTCTTAAGTTTTTATCCATCAACTGTGTTGTTTCGATAAAGATTTTTTTACTAATATCCTCTAGATTTGAAATTCCATATAAAGACATATAAATAGTTGTATATCTTCTTCCATTTAACTGCATAGATTCTATTTTTTTTCTTATTTTATGATTCCAGAAATGTGTTTTTCCGTGATCCCCATTCACCATTTATCATTATGGCATAATCTGTATAATCTGACCTGATATAATCTAAGATGCTTTCAACTAAATCTTCCATTTTTCTCCTCCTTTGTTTTATTCTATTTCTATGTATTTTCTATATGTTTCTATTATCTTAGTATTTTGATTAAACAAAACGGAATATACCAAATATTCCTCCCAAATAGCCACTTCACTTTCCTTTTTTTCTTCTAAATAGCTATAATCTTTTAAATAGATTTTTAATCCCTCTAATTTTTTATTGATTTCTTCACCTTTTTCAGTTCTAACATATGGACATTTTTGATTTTTGTTTAAATATACTGCATAAGAAATCATTAATACAAATGGATAAAAAACTGTTCCCATCAATAATATTGCGATTATAAAAAATAATATAGCTACTAAAATTCCTTCAGTTATATTTAATTTTTCTATTACACTTATGGCTATAAAGGTTACAAAAAATATTACAAACATAATTATAATTGCTTTAATGATATTCTTTTTCTTTTTTGCTTTTTCTTCTTGAATATTTTTTATTAATCCTTTTTTCAATGCATCTTCTGTTAAATTCTTTTTGAATTCTATATCATTTAAAATTACCTTATCATCTTTCATATGATTAAGAATATATGTTTCATTACTTTCCAAGTTCGTATCATTTAGTTTTTCATTTGTATTTTTCTTTATACTTCCCTGTTCCATTGTTATAAAATGATTTTTACTTAGCTGTAATAATGATGCAATAATTGTACTTGGATATTCTATTTCAAAATCATCTATAAAAGATAAAACAGCAGGTGAATATCCTTGTAAGATTTCTCTATAATATTCTTTTGTTTGCTGAAAATCATTTTGACTCAATTTTTGTTTTTTATACATTCTTCTTCCTATTTTTATTCCTATATATATAAGAATAACATATATATTCTTGACAATTGTAAGAAATATACCAAAAAATATTAATGCTACATACAATTGTAAAACTAAGCCCGGTGATACATTTCCAGTTTCCTTTAGTCCTTCTATTATTTCTGTAAGATTTGTTTCTTGTGCAATTGTAATAATAGTTGCAATTATCATATATATTATAAAAATAAAATCTATAGAAACAATTTTTCTTTTTTTCACCCATTCCCCTTCTTTCAAATCAATCATCTTTTTAATCTTTTGCTAATACCAATACATCTATTTTTTTTGGATTTGCTCTACTTAATACTTTTGAGCATTCATTTACTGTACTTCCTGTTGTATATATATCATCAATTAATAAAATTTGTTTATTAGTTAGTATTTGTTCATTTTTCAATTCATATACATTTTGTATATTTTGCATTCTTTGTTCCTTATTTAATTTACTTTGTTCGATTATATTTCTAGTTTTGAATAAGCAATTGGCTTGTAATTCTATTCTTAAGTCTTTACTTAATTTTTTTGCTATTAAAAGACTTTGGTTATAGCCTCTTTCTTTCATTCTCTTTCTGCTAATTGGAACTGGGATTATTGTATCATAACTTTTTAATTTTTCAAATATTTTTTCATTTTTTAAAATAAAATTCACAAAACTTACATATATATAAGATTTCTCATTAAATTTGTAATCTAAAATTAATTTTCTAATGATTCCTTCATAATTAAAAATATATATCAATTGATTAAAATAATATGTATCACTTTTTTTATTCATATCTATTATTTCTATTTTTGCCAATTTTTCTAATCCATTTTTACATTTTATACAAAGTCCATCTTTATTTATCTTTTCACAAATGCCACATACTTGTGGAAAGATGAAATCTATTATACTAAAATTTTTCTTAATCGCCTCTTTCTTTTATTCTAGATTCTTCAATTTATATTCTAGTCCTGTATTTCTTTTTTTGCTATCCACATTTTGAATCATAAATTTTATAATATTTTCACTACCAAGTATAATTAGTAATTTTTTTGCTCTTGTAATTCCTGTGTATAAAAGATTTCTAGTAAGTAACACAGGTGCTGATGGTGGTATGACCATAATAACAACATCAAATTCGCTTCCGCTGTGCTTTATGTATAGTAATTGCATAACTATGTTCTATTTGTTCTAGTTCTGTATAATCATAATATGCTGTTTTCTCATCATCAAATTTGATTTCTATAATTTTATTTTTTTCACTTACTTCTGTTATGGTTCCAATTTCTCCATTAAATACACCTTTTCCAACTTCTACATTTCCGCTTATTGATTCTTTTTCCCAATCAATATCATAATTGTTTTTTACCTGCATAATTCTATCTCCTACTCTATATACAGCTCCCATGCTTGCTTTTTCTGGTAAATCATATAGATTTGGATTTAGTCTTTCTTGCAAAGCTCTATTTAATTCTCTCGTTCCTAGCATTCCTTTTTTAGTTGGTGTTAATACTTGTATACTTTGAAAAAAGTCATAGTCCCCATAATTTTTGAGTCTTCCTGTACATAATGATAAAACTTGTTCTAATATTTTTTCTTGTGATGGCTCATTAATATAGAAGAAATCTTCCATTGTTTCTTCTGTATAATCTTCATCTCCTTTTGAAATAAATGGTTCTCCATTATTGACTCTATGTGCATTTAAAATTATTTTTGATTTTGCAGCTTGTCTAAAAATCTTATCTAATTGAATGGTCGCAATTCTTTCAGATGTCATCAAATCTTTTAATACACTTCCAGGTCCTACTGATGATAACTGGTCACAATCTCCTACTAGAATTAATTTTGTTCCTTTATAAATACATTTTAGTAAATAACTCATAACAAACATATCTACCATAGATAACTCATCTACAATAATTAAATCTGCATCAATTGGTGCCCCTTCATATTCTGTACTGGTTTGATAAAAATTATTTTCATCTATTTTTCCAATTTCTAATAATCTATGTAATGTAGATGCTTCTTTTCCTGTTGTTTCTGTCATTTTTTTAGCTGCTCTACCTGTGGGGGCACATAGAACAACTTTATTCCCTTTTTGTTCATAAATATCAATGATACTTTTTATGATAGTGGTTTTTCCAGTACCTGGTCCACCAGTAATAATCGTTACATTATTTTCGTTTACAAGTTCAATTGCTTCTTTTTGTTTTTCTGATAATTCTATATTTGAAATTGCTTCTAGCTTTTTTAAATATGTTCCTATATTTTTAATTTTTTTCACGTTAGATGCTTCTTGTAATTTTTTTATCCTAATTGCTATTTCTTGTTCTGTATAATAAAAATTTGATAAATAGATCCAAATTCTGCTTCCATCATTTCTTTCTTCTATAACAATTTCATCATTTGCTCTTAATTCAATTAATCCATCTTCAATATTTTCAGTTGTTACATCTAATAAAGAAATAACAAATTGAATTAAATTTTCTTTTATAACACAAGAATGTCCATTATATGTTGCACGAATTAACGCATATTTTATTCCACTTCTAATTCTTTTTTCATTATCATATTGAATTCCTAAATCCAATGCCATTTTATCAATTTGTTTAAAATCAACACCTCTTGCAATATCAATTAAAATATAGGGATCAGCTTCTATTTGTTCAATAGCATTAATTCCTAATAACTCATACACTTTTTTTGCAAATTCTGCTCCAATTCCAAATCTTTCTAAGAAACCAACAATTTGCCATACTTCCCAATTTTCTAGAAAGCTTTCCGCAATATCAATTGCTTTTGATTTTGATATTCCTTTTATTTCTGCTAATCTTTCAGGTTGTGTTTTAAAAATTTGAATTGTATCTTCTCCAAAATGATTTACAATTCTTTTCGCTAAGGCTTCTCCTACTCCTTTTATATTTCCATTTGCTAAATATTTTTCTAGTGCACCTACTGTTTGAGGCATTAATTTTTCAAAAGTTTCTACTTTAAATTGTCTTCCATATTTTTTGTGCTCTACAAAGTTTCCTATAACTTTTAAATTATCTCCACTTCCTATAAATGGTAAATAACCAACAATTGTTGTTTGTTCCTCTTTAGTATCAAATTCTGCGATCATATAACTATTTGTTTCATTGTAATATATGATGTCTTGTACTTCACCTATTAATTCCATTTATATCTCCTATTCTTTTTTGCGATACATTTATGACATTAAGTGTTTCTAAGCTAACTCTTCCATTGCCATCTTATACTGTTCCTCATTAGGTGCTTTTCCATGCCATCCTACTTGATTTTCCATATAAGATACACCTTTTCCTTTTATCGTTTTTGCAATAATACATACTGGTTTATCTTTTATATGTTTTGCTACATCAAAAGCATCCATAATTTCTTGCATATTATGGCCATCAATTTTTATAATTTCAAATCCAAAACTCTTAAATTTTTCATCAATTGGATATGGACTCATTACTTCTTCAACTGTTCCATCTATTTGTAAATTGTTATTATCTACAATTACACAAAGATTATCTAATTTATATTTTTTAGCAGACATTGCTGCTTCCCAAATTTGTCCTTCCTCAATTTC
>CALXBY010000030.1 GCA_944386675.1 uncultured Clostridia bacterium
GCTAAATCTTCTCCTCTTGAATTTAATCCAACAATCATACCTTCATATACTTCTACACCAGGTCCTATAAATAAATCTCCTTTATCTTGTGCATTGTATAATCCATATGTTACAGATTTTCCATTTTCAAATGCAACAATTGTTCCTCTAACACGTGCTTGAATATCTCCTTTATATTCTTGGTATGAATCAAATATGTGATTCATAGTTCCTTCTCCTTTAGTGTCTGTTAAGAATTCCGTTCTGTATCCGATTAATCCTCTGGCTGGAATTTTAAATTCAATTTTTGTATGTCCATCTTCAGCAGGTTCCATATTTACCATTTCTGCTTTTCTTCTACCTAATTTTTCAATAACATTTCCTACACAATCATCTGGAACATTTACTACTAAATCCTCAATTGGTTCACATTTTACACCATCAATTTCTTTAAAGATAACTTTTGGACGAGATACTAATAATTCAAAACCTTCTCTTCTCATGGTTTCAATTAATACTGATAAATGTAATTCTCCTCTTCCTGATACTTCAAAAGAATCTGGTGAGTCTGTTTCTTTTACTCTTAAAGATACATTTCTTTCTAGTTCTTTAAATAATCTATCTCTAATATGACGAGATGTAATAAATTGTCCTTCTTTTCCTGCAAATGGTCCATTATTTACACTAAATGTCATAGATACTGTTGGTTCATCAATATCAACAAATGGAATTTTTTCTGGATGGTTAAAATCACAAATCGTATCTCCTATATTAATATCTGGCAATCCTGCAAGCTCTATAATATCTCCTGCTTTTCCTTCTTCTACTTCCACTTTATTTAATCCAACGTGTGTATATACTTTTGCAATTCTTCCTTGCGAAATTTTATCTTCTTTACCACAAATAGCCACTGGCATTCCAACTTTTATACTTCCTCTTTCTACTCTTCCTACTGCAATTCTTCCAACATAATCATCATAATCAATATTTGATACTAACATTTGTGCTGGGCCTTCTTCATCACAGTTTGGTGCTTTTATGGTATTTACAATTGTTTCAAACAAACAATGTAAGTCTGTTGTTTCTTCATTTAAATCCATTTTTGCAATTCCATTTTTTGCAGATGCATAAACAACTGGAAAATCTAATTGCTCATCACTTGCATCTAATTCAATGAATAGTTCTATAACTTGGTCCACAACTTTTTCTGGAGTTGCACCTGGTCTATCAATTTTATTAATAACCACAATTGGTTTTAATCCTAAAGCTAATGATTTTTTTAATACTTCTCTTGTTTGTGGCATTGCACCTTCAAAAGCATCAACTAATAAAAGTACTCCATCAACTGTTTTTAGTACTCTTTCCACTTCTCCACCAAAATCAGCATGTCCTGGTGTATCAACAATATTAATTTTAATGTCATTATACATAACAGATGTATTTTTAGAAAGTATTGTGATTCCTCTTTCCTTCTCTAAATCATTAGAATCCATTATTCTTTCTGCTACTTGTTCATTCTCTCTAAATACATGACTTTGTTTTAACATGGCATCAACCAATGTAGTCTTTCCATGGTCTACGTGTGCGATAATTGCAATATTTCTAATGTTTTTGTTGTTCATTTTATTACTCCCTCTCTCTAATTTTGTTGCCAAAGGGGACGGGCCATTTGGGCAACTTCTTTTTCATAACTTAAGACGTTTTTCAAAGTTTTTCTTGAAAAACGCCTACATCTCTAAAAATAAGCTTACAAAATTATATATCAAATATGTTATTTTGTCAACTCAATGATATTATCCATAATTTCTTTAGTTACTTTATCTAAAATCTCTTTATCTTTGCTTCCCTTATATTCGCTATAATCTAATGGTTTTCCATATGTAATCGTAATTTTATGATGGTCTTTTGTTCCACCTTTTATACCACAAGGTACAACTTTTGCTCCACTTCTTATTGCAAAAAAGGCAACTCCATCTTTTACTTTTTCTCCTTTTTCTAATCCATTTCTGGTTCCTTCAGGGAATAAAGCTATACATTTTCCTTCTTTTAAATCTTTTAAAGACTTTTTTATTGCTGATACATCTTTTTCATCTCTTTTTACTGGTATAGCCTCAAAAGCCCAACCCAAAAATGCTAAAAATTTATTTTTATATAACTCTTCTTTTGCCAAAAATTTCATATCTCTTTTGGCTGTTGCAACCATAAGTGGTGGATCCATATAGCTTCTATGATTTCCACAAAATATTAAAGCACCATCTTTAGGTACATTTTCTAATCCCTTAATCTCAGCTTGATAAAAAATCTTAAACCATATATATAAAGCACCTCTTACTATCCATTTTATAATTTCTTTTAATACTTTTTTCATTTTTTTCTCCTTTTTATTAGGGACATGCCAAATCGTCTCAAAATGAAACTCAAAGGGACAGCCCCTCAATTTTTACTTTTTTATATCTAATATATTTCTGCTTATTTGTTATACATTTTTTATTATCTCTACAATTTTATCTACTACTTCGTTAATATTTAAATTTGTGGAATCTATATATATTGCATCATCTGCTCTTTTTAATGGTGCAATTTCTCTTGTAGAATCTCTTTTATCTCTGTCTTTTATTCCTTGCAATACTTCGTCATAAGAACATTCGATTCCTTTTTCCTGATTTTGCAATACTCTTCTTCTAGCCCTTTCCTCAGCCGTTGCATCTAAATAGATTTTCACATTTGCATTTGGAAATACAACGGTTCCTATATCTCTTCCTTCCATGATGACATTTTTTCCTTCTGCAATGCTTCTTTGTACTTCCAGCAATTTATTTCTTACAACTGGCAACACAGATACTGGTGAAACCAATCTATTTACATCATTTTCTCTAATTCTGTGTGTTACCTCTTTCCCATTTAGAAATATTTTACCATCAGGATACATCTCTATTTGTATTTTATCTAACATTTTTTGTATTTTTTCTTCTTCTTGTATTTGTATATTCTCTTGAATCATATTTAAGGCAACACATCTAAATGTTGCACCTGTATCTATATTGACTAATCCTAATTTTTCTCCTACTAATTTTGTTATAGTTCCTTTTCCTGCTCCTGCAGGTCCATCGATTGCAACTACAAATGCCATTTATCTTTCCTCTTTTCTTTATAAATTGATGCTCCCTATCATTATATTCGGCTTATTAAAATAATTTAGGGATTTTTGAGTCCGTCCCCAAAATCCCGATTTGTTAGTCTTGCTTTTCTGGTACATAGATGTTTTTGGCTACAATGTCTAATTCTACAACATTCATAGCTGTTAATTTTTCAATTTCTTTTTTAGCTCTCTCCTTAAAGTCTTTTATACCATTTATCACATTATATCCATACATAACTGTAACTTCTATATAAATTTTAGCACCTTCTCCATAGTTTTCTACCCTTGTTCTTAGTATTTTATAAATAGCTGGTGTTTGCACCGCAATATATTCTAATATTTGTCTAAATACTAAATCTGATATTGTAAATTTTCCAAGATAGCTAAATGTTGGTCTTATAATTGACTTTTCAGATATGTATGGTTTCTGTCCTTTCCCTTTTGATTTAAAAATTTGTAATGGATCTAACAAATACCCTGAAAAGTCTTTTTTTATTTGAAAAGTTGGTACTGGTATAACATGTTTTCCTTCTGTTACTCTGATTCTTCTTGCTGTTTCCATTTCTTGTTTTGTTGCTACATCTGTAATATATATGTACTCACTAATTTCTGGCAAACCTAAGTTAGCTGCAATTTTTTGAACCATCCCATCAGATGTTCCCAATATTAATATACTTTGTGGTCTTTCTTTCCTTAATGCTTTTATAATTTTATCTCTTTCTTCTTTTTCATAAAATAAAGCATGTTTTACTGTTCCTACTTTTGTTGGCGCTTTTTTTGCCGATTCCCCGGCTATTACTTCATTTTCCTTTATTAATAATCCATCATCTATAATATAACTTATATTCTTCTCACTTGCTACCATTTGCGCTCGATAACTTTTCCCTGTACCCGAAGGTCCTACAAATGCATATACTTTTATTTTATTTCCAAATATTTCATCTAATATCATGTCTATTCGTTGTTATGGTAATAACTAACAACTTACTCCTCTCTTTTTATCCTTATTTAATCTATTACTTTTATTTATAATTTTTCTTTTTGGTTTCATACTTCCAGCTATGATTTTTTTAATTTGAATAACTTTCTCTACTTAAATTTGGATAACTAAATGTTTTTCCACCTTCTGTAAATTGTCCACTTGGGCTATGGTCTTGGTTTATAACTTCTTCTCCAACTAAAAAATATTTATATTTTGAGTCATCTGTTGCTGTTCCTCCACCAATAATTACTGGGTCATCCCATGTAGAATCTACTGCATACCAATTTTCTTGTAATTGTACATAATTCCATGCATGATTTTCTGTTTCTCCTTGTGAATTGGTTGCTGTTCCTATAACTAGCACACAAGGTATTCCTAATTCATTTAGTAAATATTTAAATGCTCTTGCATATCCTTCACATACACATTCTCTATTTACTAATGCTCCATATACATTGTATATATTTTGTTTTGACAAACTACTATCATAGCTAATTGTATCTACTAAATAATCATGTACCATTTTTATATCTTCATAAGTATTTCCTGTTTTATTTTGTAATATTTGGTTTTTTACCTGTTCAATTTGTGCTATTGCTTGGTCTACCTCTTCTTTAGAATTAAATTCCTCAGTCAAATAATTTGCCTCATCTCCTGAATTGATATACACATTATATGTTGAATTTCCACCTCTTGTTGTTGTTTCTATATTTAAATACATTTTTTTAGGACTTAAATAAAAAACTTCTGCATTATCATAAGTATAAGCTTCTATTGCTGACTGATAATATTCCCCTAATTTATCTTGCCCATTTGTTTGTGACAATATATCTGAAAAACTAGTTCCTAATTCTATTTGATATGTTCCTGTTTTCATTTGCTCTTTATTACTTTCAAAAGCTCTATAGATAATTCTTGATTTTTCGTCTAATTGATTATAAAAATATTTATCTACTTTAACACTAGAATAATCATTATTAGAAATTGTACTTGGACTTTCTAAACTGCTAATTGGATTTTCAACAATTTCAGGTGCTTCTATGTCATCTTCTACTGTTTTTTCTTCACTTGAATTTTGGGTTATGTTCCCTGTGTTTTCTGCAAATGCTAATTCTTCATCTTCTCCAAAAAACTCTTGGACAGCAATAATCGAAAAAACAATTAGAACCGAAAAAATCCCAATTATAATTAAAAATAATATTACTGAAGTTATTTTCTCTGCTAATTCTTCCTTCATATTATTGTTTTCCTTTCATTCATTAATCTATTATATATTTATTTTATTTTTTACATTATGCTTTTATTATATCATTTTTATCCTGTAAAAACTAGTATAATTTTAAAAAATTTACAAATACTATTGAATAATAAATGATTACTGATTTTGGGAATTTTAGGATTTTTTAGTTTCTCCCAAAATCAAAAAAGTTTCAAATAGGAGATGGCTTTATGCATATAAAAGATTTGTTCTCTTCACTTTTTACTTATACACCTGATGATAAGCAAACCTATAATTTCAATTTAATTGAAGACCCTAATACCAAAGCCTATACTGACAGTAATTTAGGCAAAGAAGGAAATGATAAAACAAAAATTTTCCCAAGTCTTACAGTTAATTTAGATTATTTAAAAAGTAAATATAACCTTCTAATCAATTCAGATATTATCTTTCGTGAATTTGTTTTAAATGCCAGGGGTAAACAATATAATGCACTTTTAATTTTTATTGATGGAATGATTAATACAGAAATCATGAATGAATTTATCTTAGAGCCTTTGATGATGAGGAACAAAAACAATTTATATGAAGGCTCTCAAAACCGAGTAATCTCTGAAGCAGTCGCCAATAATATCACTGTTAGAAAGGTAAAGAAATTTAATTTACCAAACTTCATATCTAGTTGTTTAATACCACAAAATGCAATTAAACAAGTTTCTACTTTTGAAGATAGTATATCAGGGATTAATTCTGGAAATTGTGCATTATTTGTTGATACTTTAAATTTAGCTTTTGATATAGAAGTAAAAGGATTTCAGCAAAGAGGAATTGAAAAACCAAGTAATGAAATCGTTATAAAAGGTCCTCATGAAGCTTTTGTTGAAAATATTAGAACAAATACCTCTCTTATAAGAAGGTTTGTAAATAATGAAAATTTGGTTATTGAAAATTTAAGTGTTGGAAATATAACCAAAACAAAATGTGGTGTTTGCTATATTTCTGGTCTAGCAAATGAAGATTTAATAGCTGAAGTAAAGTTTAGAATGAATAACCTAGATGTTGATTCTTTACTTTCTGCTGGGCAACTTGAACAATTAATATCTGATTCTAGTAATTTAAATATACCTCAATTAATTTCTTCTGAAAGACCTGATAAGGCTGCAAGTTACTTATTAGATGGTCGAGTAATTATCCTAGTAAATGGTTCTCCTTACGCCCTTATAACACCTGGCATTTTATCTGATTTTTTAAGTTCTCCTGATGATAAGAATCAAAAAACACTATTTTCTGATTTTACAAAGATTATCCGACTAATTGCCGCCTTTATCACTTTGTTACTTCCTGGACTATATGTAGCTATTACTAGTTTTCACCATGAAATTTTGCCGACTGAATTACTATTTTCTATCTTAGCTTCACGTGCTAATGTTCCTTTTCCAATTATTTTTGAATTACTTGTTTTGGAAATATCTTTTGAACTAATTCGTGAAGCAGGTTTAAGAGTTCCCTCTCCAATTGGACCTACAATTGGTATCGTTGGTGCTCTCGTAATGGGACAAGCCGCTGTTAGTGCTGGTATTGTAAGTCCTATACTAATTATTATCGTCGCCATCACAGCAACGGCTTCTTTTGCAATTCCTGATTACGCATTTGGATTTCACCTAAGAGTTTATCGATTTGTCTTCATCTTCTTAGGATATTTATGTGGTTTTTTAGGTATTGCTCTAGGATTTTTTGTATATATGATTGCTATGTGTGATTCAAAATCTTTTGGCGTTCCTTATACAATTGGAATTTCACCTCTCGAACATGTAAAAGGTACTTCTTATTATCTACCACCTATATGGAAAAGAGAATATCGCCCTGGATTTCTAAATTCTAGAAAAGAAACAAAACAGGGACATATATCTATGAAATGGAAAAATCGTTAAATATAAAATGAAAGGAGTCTATATGGAAAACTCTAAAATAAGTGCTGCTGAAGCAATTAGTATTGTATTTGGAATATTTGTAACTTATACATTAGTTGCACTCCCAAAAAGCATGTTAGAATCTACTAAAACAGCTACACTAATCAATATTATATATGTAGGAATCATTGCTTTGTTCATAACTTTTCTAATTTATAAATTGTTAATAAAATTTCCTGGAGATGATATTGTTGATATTGCTGAATATTTAGGAGGAAAACCTTTAAAAGTTTTTATAGGTATTATTTTTATTTTTTACTTTTTATTTAGTAGTAGTATTCTTCTTAGAAATTTTTGTGAGTGTTTAAAAATTGTATATTATCCAATGACAAGTTTAATATTTATTATACTTGCATTTCTTATCGCCATATGTGTAACTCTACATCATCGCTTTTCTTCTATTGCTAAAGTAAATTTATTAATTATTCCTTTGGTTGTTATTAGTATTATTTTTCTGTTTATAGCAAATATAGAAAATTTTTCGTTTGATAACATATTTCCTATTTTTGGAGATGGTTTATTTAATACTTTTATAACTGGTTTAGGCAACCTAGGTGCTTTTGGTGGTATAACATTACTGTATTTTCTTCCGCCATATTTAAAGGAACCTCAAAAAATGAAAAAAGTTTATCTGACCTCTGTCATTTTAGGAACGATATATATCATCTTATGTGTTTCCATTATATTGTTTATGTTTGTTTCTTTAATGTATACAAATCAAATCATGCCTCTATACTCTGCTGCACGTCACATAGAATTTGGAAACTTTTTTCAAAGACTTGAATCTATATTTCTACTTATTTGGATTTTACAGATGGTTTGTTATTTATGTATTATTTCCAAAATATCTATGTCTACTTTCAAAAAAATTACAAATATCCGTGACGAAAAACCAATGATATTTGTATTTGCTTTATTAATATTTGCTATAAGTTTACTTCCTAAGAACTATGCAATTTCAAAGTTTATTGAAGATTATATTTATCATTATATGGTAATCATTGTTTCCATATTTTTAGGCGTTTTTCTTCTAATACTTGCCTATCTTAAAAAAAGAAAGAAAAAGGAGTTGAATACAAATCATGAACAATCTATTTAAAAAAATTTTTATCGCATTATTAATTGTCATGCTCCTTCTCGCTTTTTCTAAATCTTACTCTACTTTAAATATTGATAATTTAAGTGTTGTCGTTGCTATGGGAATAGACGTTTCTGATAAGAATAATTTAGCAATTAGTTTTCAATTTACAAATCCTTCTTCTGTTTCAGAATCAGGAACTTCTGAGCAATCACCTTCTATTATTTATACAGTAGATGCTTCTTCTATTAGTTCTGGTATTAATTTAATCAATACGTATATTGGAAAGTCTATTAATCTTTCACATTGTAAGGTAATTACCTTTTCAGAAGAATTTGCAATCCAGGGAATTTCTGACGAAATCTATACATTAATCAATGATACCCAAATACGTCCTTCTACAAATATTGTTATTTCCAAAACTTCTGCTAGATATTATTTAGAGCAATCAAAGCCTTTGTTTGAAAATTTAATTACAAAATATTATGAGGTGTTTTCTGCTTCTAGTTCATATACAGGTTTTACCTCTAATGCAACTATTGGAGATTTTTTTGATAGTTTAATTTGTCATTCTTGTGAGCCATATGCTATATTGGGTGGTGTAACAAACAATTCAACAGAATATACCGGTACTACAAATTCAGAAAATGACTCTAGTACCAAATCAAATGCTTCTTCTCTATCTGGTCAATCAACAGCTGAAAATACAGGTCTTGCTGTTTTTAAAGATGATGCTTTAATTGGAGAATTAAATTCAATAGAAACATTATGTTTTTCTATTATTCGAAATAATGTCGATGGATTCTTAGTTTCTGTTCCTAATCCAAATAAAGCAAATTCCTATATAGATTTACATGTAACACCTTTAATCTCCCCTAAAGTAAAAGTTAATATTATAAATGGTACACCTTATATTCAATTAGACTGTACATTTACAGGAAGGATTTATTCTATTGAAAGTGGAGCAGATTATCTAGATGCTAATATGTTAACACAAATTTCAAATTCTTGTAATAGTTACTTAGAATCAATTCTTACTAAATATTTATATAAAACTTCAAAAGCTTTAAATTCAGATATAAATGGTTTTGGAAAAAGCGCTAGAAAAAACTTTTTAACACTAGAACAATTTTATGATTATAATTGGCGTGAAAAATATAAAGATAGCTTTTTTAAAGTAGATGTAGATTCTTCTATACGCTCTTCTTCATTATTAACAGAAAGTTAAATTATAATATTTGGGAGGTTTTATGGTTAGTTATTTAGAATTTACTATTTTCATTTTATTTTGTTTATATGTTTTGAAAAAATCCATTGGCTATGGAATATATGAATATAAAAATCAGAACAAATCTGGTGGCATATCCGTTATTGTTTTCTCTTTATTTTCCATTGTTTTAAGTATTGTTTCTTTATGTCTTGCTTAAACCATTGAGACGTTTCTGTTTGGATATTTCTTTTAACTCAAATCAATAAAAATATCCAAACAGAAACGTCCCAATGGACAACTTTAAACTTTTTCAAAGTCTACTGTTCTTAATAATTTACTAGCATCTTTTACTCTAATTTGTATTTTATCTCCTATTTTATATGTGGTTTTTGTTTGTTCACCAATTAACATTTTTCTTTCTTCATCATAGATGAAATACTCATCACCTAAATCATCAAATCGAATTAAACCTTCTACTGTATTTTCCAATTCTACAAATATTCCAAAAGAAGTTACAGAAGATATAATACCTTCATATTCTTCTCCAATTCTATTTTCCATATATTCGGCTTTTTTAATATCTTCACTTTCTCTTTCTACTTTTGTTGCTATATTTTCTCTTTCTGATGATTGTTTTGCGTTTTTCTCTGCTTGTTTTTTGTACTCATCAACAAAAGATTCTTCTACATCATAGTTTTCTTCTATATATTTTGAAATAATCCTATGGATAAATAAATCTGGATATCTTCTAATTGGCGATGTAAAATGGCAATAATATTTGCTTGCAATTCCAAAATGACCTTGGTTATTTGCTTCATATCTAGCTACTTTCAATGTTCTTAATACTAGGTTTGAAACAATCTTTTCCTCGTCTTTTCCTTTTACTTCTTCTAATATTTTTGCAAATTCCTTTGGATATATATTATCCTTATTTGCTTTTATTCTTAATCCAAAATTAAATAAAAATTTATTTAATTCTTGAATCTTTTCATAATCTGGCTTTTCATGTACTCTATAAATAAATGGTGCATCTAGCCAGAAAAATCTCTCTGCTATTGTTTCATTTGCAGTTAGCATGAACTGTTCTATAATTTCATTTGCAAAAGTTGTTTCATATTTTTTGATATTGGTTACTCTTCCATCTATATCTAATTCTATTTTGCTTTCCGGAATGTCCAAATTTAAATATCCTTGCTCTAATCGTTTGTTCTTTAAGACTTTAGCTAATTCTTCCATTAACTTAAAATCAGAAATATATGGCTGGTATCGTTTTAGTACTTCTTCATCTGTATTATCTAATATTTTTTGTACATTTGTATATGTCATTCTTTCTGTTACATTAATAACTGCCTTGTAAACATCTGAAGAAATCAATTCTCCTTTTTTATTAATCTCCATACTACAAGATAAAGTGAATCTATCTTCTCCTGCATTTAAACTACATATTCCATTTGATAGTTCTCTTGGAAGCATTGGAATTACTCTTCCTAACATATAAATACTAGTTCCTCGAAGTAGTGCCTCTTGATCTAATAAACTATTTGGTTTTACATAGTAGCTTACATCTGCTATATGCACATCTAGTTTATAATTTCCATTTTCTAATTTCGTCACTTTTACAGCATCATCTAAATCTTTTGCATCTTCTCCATCAATTGTAAATATTGTATCTCCTCTTAAATCTCTTCTACCAATAATATCTTTTTCATTAATTTTGTTTCCACATTTTTTGGCCTCTTCTACAACTGGCTCTGGAAATGTTGATGGTAAATGATATTCTTTTATTAAAGATAACATATCCACACCTGCTTCATTTACATTTCCCAATACTTCTAATATTTTTCCTTCTGCTTTTTTCCCTTTTTCCGGATATTTTATAATTTTCACCAATACTTTATGATTGTTTCTAGCTTTTCCAAAATTCTTTTTTGATATAAAAATATCTGTTCCAAAGTTTTTATCATCTGGTACAACAAATCCAAAATTTTTGTTATTTTCAAATCTTCCTACAATCGTATCCTTTTCATGTTTCAAGATTTTTACGACTTTTCCTTCTGCCTTTTTTAATTTATTCTTTTCTTCAATAATTTCAATTAATACTCTATCACCATTTAAGGCATTTTTAGAATGTTCTTTTGCTATATAAATTTCATCTTCTTGGTCTTCTATTTTTACAAATCCAAATCCCTTTTGATTTTTTCGATAAATTCCATCATAATATATTTCTTCTACCGGTCTATATTGATTTTTTCTGTTTTTTTGGATTTTTAATTCCATTTCTAATTTTCCTAATATTCTTAAAAGTTCATTATATTCACTTTTAGGAACATGCATAATCATGGCAATTTCTTTTGCCTTCATAGGTGCATAGTCTTTATCTTTTATTAGATTTAAAACCTTCTGTTCTTGTTCTTCCATTAAAATTCCTTTCTTTTCTGTTATAGAAATTTGCATTTTCTTTTTTAGTCCATCTGTTTGCAAATTTAAAAAAAGGGAACAATGAGTCTGTCCCCAAAATCCCTTTTTATGCCATATATAATATTCCTAACACAATTGTCAAAACTGCAAATACAATTGATAATATAATTGTCCATCTTTTTTGTTTTCCTTCTTTTGTTCTACCTTTATTTTTTTCAAAGAAGTTATTAGTTGATGACCCTGTAATTGTTGATGACAATCCTGAATCTTCTTTTGATTGTAGTAATGCTAATATGATAACTGCTAATGCAACTATAAAATATATTACAACCAATATCCATTTTGCTATTTCCATTTATTAATTCCTCCTAACGGTTTCTATCCTTCAAATAATACGTTGCTATTTTAACATATATTTTTCTAAATTGCAAATATTTTTCATATAAATAAGAAATATTCTTTATTTTTCTTCAATAATTTTATCAATAGCTTGTTTTCTCATATCTTTTATAACTTCACAACTATTGTCTAATTTAGCTTGTTCTTCTTCATTTAATTCTAATTCTAGTAATTCTCTAACACCATTTTTATTAATAATTGCTGGAACACCAATATATATATCATTTTGTCCATATTGGTTATCTAAATAAGTTGATACAGTTAAAATTGAATTTTCATCATCTAAGATTGCTCTTACTAATCTATTTAATGCCATACCTATTCCATAATAAGTTGCTCTTTTCTTTTCTATGATTTCATAGGCTGCATTTACTACATCTTCATGAATTTTATTTAATTTTTCCATTGGATGATGATTATCTTTCATAACATCAATGATTCTTTTACATCCTACATAACAATGGTTCCATGGTACAAATGAAGAATCACCATGTTCTCCCATAATATAGGCATGTACATTTTTACTTGAAACTTTTAAATATTGACCTACTAAATATCTTAATCTTGCTGTATCTAAAACTGTACCTGAACCGATTACTTGATTTTTAGGTAATCCTGATACTTTTGATACTACATATGTCATTAAATCTACTGGATTACTTGCTACTACAATAATTCCATTAAATCCACTTGCCATAATACTTTGTGTAATACTTTTCATAATTTTTGCATTTGTTTGTGCAAGTTCTAATCTAGTTTGTCCTGGTTTTTGTGCAATACCTGCTGTGATTACAACAACCTGAGCATCTTTACATTCATCATAATCTCCTGCTCTTATAATCATTTTTTGAGGTGCATATGGTAAACCATGTGATAAATCCATTTCTTCTCCAATTGTTTTATCTTTGTCTATATCAATTAAGATAAGTTCTTGTATTCCTCCTCTGTTTAGCATTGAGTATGCCATACTCATTCCTACAAATCCTGTACCTACTAAAACTACTTTTCCTTTTTTCATATTATCATTTCCCTTCTCCTAAATTTCCTACAATATTATACTACTTTTTTGTTGAAATTTAAAGATTTTTTAAATAATTTATTTTACTTTTTTTTATACTTGTGATATAATTTAGCAAATAATCAAAGTAAGGAGTGCTATTTATGAGTTCAAATTCAGATAATACTACTACTTTGGCTGAAAATAAAGTATTAATTCTTTATATTTTAAATCTAATTGACGGTGATATCATACAAGATGGGTTGTTTAAAATTATTTCTTCTATTAATAATCTTAATTATTTTTATTTTAAACAAATCTTGACAGATTTAATTGATTCAAAGCTAGTAGGTGTATATACAAAAGAAGATGAACAAGTATTAAGAATCACTAGTGAAGGAAAAAATGCTTATATATTAACAAAAGATGTCATGCCAGGATTATTAAAATTAAAAGCAGATAGTGTTTTCAAAGAAGAATTTTCAAATTTAGAAGAAGCTTCTTCTATTATTGCTGAATTTACACCAAAAGATGAAAATAACTATACTGTAACTTTAAAAATTGTTGAAAATAATGAAACTATTTTTGAAGTAAAAACCTATGCTGGCTCAAGAGAAAGAGCTAAAAAGATTGTGGAAAATTGGAAAAATCATGCAAATACAATATATCCTAATATTTTAAATATTTTATTTGAAGATAAATAATGTTTATACTTTAATTTGTTTTTAATACAAAAAACTCGTAAATGCTTTACAACATTTACGAGTTTTTTTGGTAGCGAAGATGTGATTCGAACACATGACCCTTCGGGTATGAACCGAATGCTCTAGCCAACTGAGCTACTTCGCCATTTTTTCTAGCAAGTACTATTATACTGGTAGTTTTTCCTTTTGTCAAGTAAAAAATACAAGAATTTTAAAATTCTTGTATTTTATTTTACATAATCATCATCTATTGTCTTTGTACGTCCTGTATTTGTTCTATTTTTAGAATTTTCTCTAGTTAGTTGTTTACTTTGAATTTGTTGCGGGCTTATCTCATACTTATTCTTTGTTCTACTTTCCTTTTTCATTTCATTTTTACTTGCCTTTTCAGGAATTGTTTCTCTAGCTTCTAGACTTTCTACAGCTTTCAAGCTTTTTGGATTTGCTTTCCAAATTTCAGCTGCTTCTATCTCTGCATCCGTCATTTTGGAAGCATTTGAAGTCCCACCAATTATTTCTCCTAAAGTTGCAAAGGTATCTGCAAACGCTTTTAATTTAGATTTTATATATTCATTTATATTTGTTTTTTCCGCACTTACACTTTTCATATTATTCACTTAGATTTTCTAAGTTTTTTCACCTCTTTTTTAAAAAATAAATCTACACTTTATATTGTAACATAAAAAGCCTTGATTTGCAAGGCTTTTTATATAATTTGCACTTTATACTTTGTAGGTTTGTCAAACATATGTCACACTTAATTGAAATTTATATTGTTTGAAGTACCTTTTTCAATGACTGTTATT
>CALXBY010000031.1 GCA_944386675.1 uncultured Clostridia bacterium
GTTGCTAATATATATCATTGTGAAACTAAATATGTAAACCGTGTAGTAAAAAGAAATCTAGAACGATTTCCAGAAGAATTTTGTTTCCAATTGAATGAAAATGAGTTTGAAGTTTTAAGGTGCCAATTTGTCACCTTAAACAAAAATGGAAGAGGACAACATAGAAAATACTTGCCTTATGTATTTACAGAACAAGGTATAGCAATGTTATCAGCTTTATTAAAAAGTGATGTAGCAGTAAGTGTTAGTGTAAATATTATGAAAGCTTTTATTGAAATGAGAAAATTTTTAATGCTTAATGGACAAGTATTTGAAAGACTAACAAGTGTAGAACATAAACTATTAGAACATGATAAAAAATTTGATGAAGTCTTTAATCAGTTTCAACTGGAAGAAAATATTAAACAGAGAATATTTTTTGACGGTCAAATATATGATGCATATAAATTAATTGTAGATATTATAAAAAAATCAAATAAAAAAATTCTAATTATAGACAATTATATTGATGATACTGTTTTGAAAATGTTAGCTAAAAAGAAAAAGAATGTAGAGGTTGTTATTTTAACATCTGATAAAAGTAATATAGAAACTTTAGATATTAAAAAATTCAATAAAGAATATCCTACTTTAAAAGTTGCTAAAACTAACAAATTTCATGATAGATTTATTGTGATAGATAACAAAGAAATGTATCATTTAGGAGCTTCTATAAAGGATGTGGGCAAAAAATGTTTTGGAATTAACAAAATAGAAGATAAACAAATTATAGAAAAAATAGTTAGTTTATAAAAATAATAATTGTATATTTAGTAAAAAACTTACGAATCATCAAAATTCGTAAGTTTTTCCTTTATATTTTTTTTATTCTTGCAACAAAAAAGCCTTCATATAACTTTGTTGGACAAATACATAAAGTACCTTCAATAGAAACAGGTAGTAAAATTGCATCTGAAAATATACTTGTATCAATAGGAAATATTTCAATTTTTTTCATATCTATAAATTTTTGCAGAATTTCTTCATTTTCTTTCGATAAAATAGAACAAGTAGAATATATCATTTCATGACCAGATTTTAATAATGTAATTGCTTTTTTTAATAATTCAGATTGAACTTTTGTAGAACGATTAACTAAATCCTCTGTGAAAGTAGTTTCTAACTTTTTATCAAAAATAGAAACCGTTCCACTTCCACTACAAGGGGCATCTAATAAAATTTTATCAAATGAGAAGAAATTGTCTAATTGTCTTGCATCTTTTATCATTACATTTACGCGATTAGAACCTTGCTTATTTAAATTATATTGTAATCTCTCTGCTCGAATTTTATTTTTTTCACAAGCAGTGATAAATGCTTTATTTTGAGAAAGAGCTAACATTTGTGTTGTTTTACCACCAGGGGCAGCAGCCATATCTAATATGTTTTCATCTTCTTTTGGAGATAAAATAATAGGTGGTATCATAGAAGATAAACTTTGTAAATAAATTTCTCCGTTTTTATAAATTTCTAAGTCTTTAATTTGTTCTTCAGACACATTTTCCATAACCAAAGCATCTTTATACCAAGATACTTCTTTATATGTAAAACCTAAAGAGTCAAAAATATCTTTTATATTTTGAATATTCGTTTTTAATGTGTTTGCTCTTAAAGTAATCGGTCGTTTTAAAGAATACCCATCAATAATTTTATCTGTCAATTCTTCTCCATATTGCTTTAATAATAAATTGTATAAAAAATCTGGAATTTGTTTTATCATATTATTTTTATGAAATATTGCATAATGAAAATATTTCATATCTCCTTTCTATATGATTTAAATAACTGTATATATCATACTATAATTTAGAAAAATTTGCAAAAAATAGGTAAAATAAAAAACTTCTTGAAAATAGAAGTTTTTTAACAGATGTTTAACAAAATGATTTCTGCTCTATATATTTACAATTTGATTGCTTTTTTAGAAATATTTTTTTGAATAGTACTTTTTGAATAAGGAACAATTGTATCTGTTCGATACAATAAATAATCAACATTTGTATTATAAAAATCTGCTAATTTGCAAAGTAGTTCTAAAGGAATGTTTCGTTTATTAAGTTCGTAATAAGAATAAGCTACTTGAGAAACATTTAAAATCTTGCTTAATTCTCTTTGAGTAAGGTCATTATCTTCTCTTAAATTTTTAATACGTGTTTTCATTTTTTTAGTTCCTTTCTAAATAAAAAATGATAAAAATGTAAATACTATTTATGAATTAAAAAAATTATAAAATAAAACAGAATGTTATATTGCTTTTTAAAACAATCTGTTATACAATAAGTGCGATACAAAATATATGAAAAAGAAAAAAAGGAGGAACAAATGAAAAAACAAAAAGTAAATGAAGAAATAAAAGAAAATCGATACACAAGTAAAAACGCATTAAAACAAAGTAAAGGTAAAGACATAAGGGGTATCACATTAATTGCATTAGTTATAACAATTATTGTATTACTAATTTTAGCAGGTGTAACCATAGCAACACTAACAGGTGAAAATGGAATTTTGACAAAGGCAAGTGAAAGCAAAGAAGATACAATTGTAGCACAAGAGAAAGAGGCAATAAGTTTGGCATACACAGCATGCAAATCAAATGATTTTTCAAGCAATGTGACAGATGCACAATTACAAGAAGAACTAGAAAAAATCCAGGATAATGTACAAGTAAGTGCGAATGGAAATGATTTAGTTGTATGGTTTAAAAATACGAACCATAGATATACAGTAAATCAAAATGGACAAATTGAGCAAATGGAAGAGATGACAGAAGAGGAAGCAAGTAAAGTTGTAGATATGATAGCAGATAATGTTGTAGTAACAGCAGGAGGAGAGGTAAAATACTTAGATACAGAAATATCATACACAGAAGGTATCAAAAAATTAAATTTAGATGATGCCATAAAAATATCGGATAAAGGTATAAAGAGTGCAGCATATGAATGCTTTATAGATAATGATGGAAAAATATATACATGGGGAGATAATTATCATGGACAACTGGGAAATGGAGAATTTAATAGAGAAAATGGGGGAGAATATAGTGCTCCAATATGTATAAATGATATAGAAGGAAGTGCATTAAAAGATAAAAACATAGTAAAGATATATTCATCAATATATGGTGATAGCAGAATGGCCATAGATGAAGAGGGAAAACTATATGCATGGGGGTATAATTCTAATGGAGAATTAGGAGATGGAAGTACTGAAGATAGAAATATTCCAATATGTTTAAGTGATATGGAAAATAGTGAATTAAAAGGTAAAAGTATAAAAGAAGTGTATTTTTTATCGTATACTGTAATAGCACTAGATAACAATGGAAAAGTGTACACATGGGGGTATAATTCTAATGGAGAATTAGGAGATGGAAGTACTGAAAATAGAAATATTCCAGCATGTATAAGTAATATAGAAGAAAGTGGATTAAAAGATAAGAAAATAGTAAAAATATGTGCGAATGCTTCTTCTATAATTGCTATAGATAGTGATGGAAAATTATATGCATGGGGATATAATGAATATGGACAATTAGGAGATGAAACTAATGAAGACAGGAATATGCCAATATGCATAAGCGATATGGAAAATAGTGAATTAAAAGGTAAAAACATAAAAGAAGTGTATTTTTCATCATATACTACAATAGCACTAGATAATAATGGAAAAGTGTATACATGGGGAGAAGCAGGAACATTAGGTGGAGGAGAAGCAATAATAGTAAACGGAGAGAGATGTAGGAATACACCTGTGTGTATAAGTGATTTATCAGAAAATTTGTTGCATAATAAAAAAATATATCAAATATCAACAATAGGAGAAACGGTATATGCAATAGACAGCGAAAAAAAGGTATATTCATGGGGAAGAAATGATAGTGGGCAGTTAGGTAATGGAACTACAGAATATAGTGAAGAGCCAATTTGCATAAGTGAAAATATTTCAGGTAGTGAATTGATAGGTAAAAGAATTGTAGATATAGTAGGAGTAGTAGACAGTAGTTACAATTGGTTGGCAATAGCTATAGATGAGGAAAAGAAGATATATACATGGGGAAATAATAAACAAGGACAGTTAGGAGACGATTTTTCAGGAGATAGATTAGTACCAAAATGTATAACAGATGAAGAAGGTAGTGACTTATACAATTACAAAATTAATAAAATATGTTATTTTAGAAGTAATTATAACTATACATTCAGTTATATTACTGATGATGGAAGCGCATTTACAATAACAGTAAAAAATTCTCCGCCAATATAAAAAATTAATTGATTAAGAATGGATTTAGAAAATAAAATCTCAAGTATTTGAGGTTTTATTTTTATATTTAGTAATAAAAAAATGAATATGAATGATAATAAAAACAAATTAAATTGCAATAATTCCCAAAAACAGTTGATATTTTTTTAAAATTAATATAAAATCTATAAAGACTAACGATAAGGAGGAAATGAATGGTTACTTTAGAAGATGTTAGAAAAAATGAAGAGGTAGAAGCCTTAATATTAGGTGCCCAAAAACAATTAGATGGTTTAGGATACACAGAGCATAGTCACAGACATATTTCAATTGTATCAAAAAGAGCAGGGGATATTTTAGAAAAATTAGGTTATCCAGAAAGAACAGTTGAACTTGCAAAAATTGCAGGATATTTGCATGATATTGGAAACTGTGTCAATCGAGTAGACCATGCACATAGTGGAGCTATCATGGCATTTAACATTTTAAAAGATATGGGAATGCCAGTTGAAGAAAGAACTGAAATTATGATGGCAATTGGAAATCATGATGAAAAAACAGGAACAGCAGTTAGTGATATATCGGCAGCATTAATATTAGCTGATAAATCAGATGTGCATAGAGATAGAGTAACAAATCAAAATTTATCAACATTTGATATTCATGATAGAGTAAACTATGCAGTAACCAATGCCAATTTGGAATTAGATAGTGAAGAAAGAAAAGTAAAATTAAATTTAACAATAGATACAAAATTATGTCCAGTATTAGATTATTTTGAAATATTTATGGATAGAACAATGATGAGCAAATATGCAGCAAAATATTTAAAAATCTGGTTTGAATTAGTTATTAATAATACAAAATTATTATAAAAATATAAGAAACTTAACCTTGTTGTATATGAGAAAATCTATATAAGGTCAAAATTAAAGTAGGATTTTCTATACAATAAAAAACAATAAAGAGAGGAAGAGAACAATGAAAAAAATAAAAATAATCACAATTATCGTATTGATCATATTAATTACAATGGTTTCTTTTTTTGGAGTATATGTACATGTACAAAATAGAATGGAAGACAAAGTTAGAGATTATGAATTAGATATGGATTTAAAAGGTGCTAGATATGTAAGACTAACTGTTAATACAGGAAGCACAGATGTTATAAAAGATGCAGAGGGAAATGAAGTGCAAACAGAAGAAGAGATGACAGATGAACAATTAGCAGAAAATGGTTACACAAAGGAAAGTGTTCCTAATAATGCTGAGGGTAGTTTAACAGCAGAAAATTATGAAAAATCAAAGAAAATAATTGAAGAAAGATTAGATTCACAAGGGGTAGGGGAATATGAAATATCTGTAGATAATGAAACAGGAGATATTTTAGTTCAAATACCAGAAAATGATTATACAGATAATTTTGTTAGCAACATGAATACAGTAGGAAAATTTCAAATTATAGATTCTGATACACAAGAAGTCTTGATGGATAATGGAGATATAAAGAAAGTAAATGTTATGTATGGTTCAAGTTCTTCAACAACAAGCGGAACAGCTGTATATTTAAATATCGAATTTAATAAAGAAGGAAGAGAAAAATTTAAAAATATTTCTAGTACATATGTTGAGGCAGAAAACACCACAAATACGACATCAGAAAATACAACAAATACAGCAACAGATAATACATCAGCAGAAAATGAAACTGTAGCAAATGAAACAGCAGAAAATACAAGTAACGAAACTGTGGCAAATGAAACAACAGAAACTACAACAAAAGAAGTTACAATGAAAATTGATGACCAAGAAATCATGACAACAAGTTTTGACGAACCAATAGAAGATGGAACACTACCATTACAAATAGGAAGTGCAACAACGGATCAAGATACTTTGCAAGATTATATTACACAAGCAACTACAATGGCAAGTGTATTAAATTCAGGAGATTTACCAATACAATATGATATTAATACAGAAAACAATGAATATATTTTATCAGATATTACAAGTACACAAATTCAATATGTGGCATTAGCAGTAGGTATTGTTCTTCTAATAGGATTGGTTGTATTTGTTATCAGATATAAATTAAATGGATTTTTATCAGCAATTGCCTTTGTTGGATTAATTAGTGTATATCTATTAGTGATTAGATATACAAATGTAAGTATATCTATCCAAGGTATTGTAGGAATTGTGGTAACAATTGTTTTAAATTATATCTTTATCAACAAAATATTATCAAAAATTAAGAAGAGTGAAGATAGTAAGAATTTAGAAAATGTAAGAGAAAGCATAAAAGAAGGGTATAAAGAGTTCTTTATCAGAATTGTACCAATATGTATATCTATTATCGCATTTTGTTTTGCAGATTGGACAACAATTAGTAGTTTCGGAATGGTTATGTTCTGGGGAGCTTTCTTAATTGCATTATATAATTATTTGATTACAGCAACAATGTTAAAAGTAAAAGCAGAAAAGTAGGAGGTATTTACAGATGAAACAATTCATAAAAAGTAAACAACTAAGAATCATATTAATCGCATTAGTTATAATTGCAGGAATTATCATGATTGCTGTAAAAGGATTTAACTTTGATTTAAAATATCAAGATACACAAAGAGTAGAATTATATATAGAAACAAAGTTTAATACAGCAGATATTAAGCAAATAACAAATGAAGTATTTGGAAATCAAAAAGTTATGATACAAGCAGTAGAGGTATTTGAAGATTCTGTTTCTATCACAACAACATCAATATCAGATGAACAAAAAAATAATTTAGTAACAAAAATTAATGAAAAATATGGAACAGAATTAAAGACGGAAGATATTACAGTACAAAATATAGCACATACAAGAGGAAGAGATATTATAAAACCATATATTGTTCCTTTTGCAATAGCAATTATTGCTACATTAATTTATATGGGAATCAGGTATTATAAATTACAAACAGCAAAAGTTATATTAAAAACAATAGGTATTTTGGTATTAGCACAAATCTTATTATTTAGTGTAATTGCAATTACAAGAATTCCAATAGGAAGATTAACGATTCCAATGGTAATATTAGTATATTTAGTAACATTATTTGGAATTACAACTAGATTTGAAAATAATTTAAAAAAGAAAAATTTAGAAGAGGCTAAAAGTAAAAAATAATATATAAAACCACAATGTTATCATTGTGGTTTTTAACTTATTTTAAGGTAACAACTGTAACACCCATTTCGCCTTCTCCAAAAGTACCTAATCTAAAAGATTTTACATGAGAATTGTTTTTTAGAAATTGATGGATGCCATTTTTTAATTTTCCTGTACCTTTTCCATGAATAATTCTTACTGTTTCTAATTTTGCCAAAGAACAATCGTCTAAAAATTTATCAATAACAAAATTAGCTTCTTCAATATTCATGCCAATTACATTAATTTCAGGTTTTACAGTCCTTGTTTTAGAAATACTTGAATTTTGGTTATAAGAGCTAGAAGAATGAGATGTTTTTTTAGAATGATTTACATTTTTAATTTCTTGTAATAAATTAATTTTTACATTCATTTTCATGCTTCCAATTTGTACTTGAACTTCATCATTTTTAGAAACATTGGATAGTACAGTTCCGTTTTGATTTAAAGAGGTGACAAATACTTCTTTTCCAGGAGTAATTTTATTTTTGTCGATATTATTATTTTCATCTATTAATGAAGATGGACTGGCATCAAGTTTGATATTTCCAATTTTATCATTTAAAGTATTTCTTAAATGATTAACTTCCTTAGAGTCGTTGATATTAGATAATTTTTTTATAATATCATTTGCATCTTCTTTGGCTTCTAATAGGATGTTTCTAGCCTTTATTTTTGCATTATTGATAATTTCCTTTTCTTGTTTTTCTTTTTCATAATTCTC
Source organism: uncultured Clostridia bacterium (assembly GCA_944386675.1). Lineage (GTDB taxonomy): Bacteria > Bacillota > Clostridia > TANB77 > CAG-508 > CAG-269. The sequence continues at coordinate 8,199 of CALXBY010000031.1, forward strand.
TTTTTTTAGTTTTTCCTTTAAGACAGAGATTTCTTTAGAATCTGATAAAATCTTTTCTTTTTCTTTTTCAATTGTTAACTTATCATAATAGATATTTTTCAAAAGTTCTTCAAATTCAATATCATTTGAAGACATTAACGCTTTTGCTTTTTCTATAATTTGGTTATCTAATCCTAATTTTTTACTAATTTCAAAGGCATTACTTTTTCCAGGAATACCAATTAGTAATTTATAGGTAGGAGATAATGTTTCTACATCAAATTCTACAGAAGCATTTTCGAAACCAGGTGTTACTAATGCATATTTTTTTAATTCTTGATAGTGTGTAGTTGCAATTGTAAGTGCATTTATGTTTTTAAAATAATCTAATATAGATATGGCAAGATTAGCACCTTCTAAAGGGTCTGTACCTGAACCTAACTCATCTACTAAAATTAAAGAGTTTTCATTTGCATTTTGGGTGATTTCCACAATGTTTGTCATATGAGATGAGAAAGTACTTAAAGAATCAGCAATACTTTGGTCATCACCAATATCAGCAAAGATATGTTCAAATACATATATGCTAGAATTTTCGCTAGCAGGAATATTTAATCCGCTACAAGCCATACAAGTAAGTAATCCAACTGTTTTTAGTGTAACGGTTTTTCCACCAGTGTTAGGACCTGTAATTAATAAAGTAGAAAAATTTTTTCCAAGTTCAATGGAAATCGGAACAACTTTAGATGGGTCAATCAAAGGATGTCTCGCATTACGTAATTGAATTTCTTTTTTTGTATTTATTTTAGGTGTAATTCCTGATATAGATTTTGAATATTTTGCTTTTGCAAAGATAAAGTCTAAGGTACCAATAATTTCTGAGTCGTTTTCTAGTTCTTCTATATAAGGATAAAACAAAGAAGTCAGTGTTTGTAATATTTTTTCAATTTCAACTTCTTCTTCTAACTTAAGTTGATTGATTTCATTATTTAACTCAAATATAGAGATAGGCTCAATAAATAAAGTAGAACCAGCATTAGAAACATCATGGACAAATCCCTTTACTTGACTTCTATATTCTTCTTTTATTGGAATGACAAACCTATCATTTCGAATTGTTACAACATTTTCTTGTATATATTTAGAAAAGTTAGAAGAATGAATCATAGAATTTAGTTTAGAACGAATATCTTGTTCTAAATTTTTGATTTTCCTTCTGATTTTTTGTAATTCTGAAGAAGCTCTATCATCAATAGTATTTTCATCAACAATAGAGTTAGAAATTTTTTCGATAATACCTTCATTTGTATAAAGATTCAAAAATAGATTTTCTAAAATAGGAAAATCATTTTTATCTATATAATCTTTAGAAAAATATGATTTTAAATCTTTGCTACATAAAAAAATCGTATTTAAGTCTAGCAATCCTTTAGGTGTTAGACTTTTAGAACTCTTTAAACTCATTAGATAGGTATGAATATCTGCAATATCATAAAGTAGAGGTGTTCCATTTTTGTAAATTAAATTAACAGCTTCTTCCGTTTCAGATAGTTTTTGTTTTACAATGTTTGCATCATTATATATCTCTAAATTTTGAGCAATTTGTTTTCCAAGATAAGTAGAACAAAAATTGCTTAAATTTTCTAATACTTTATTAAATTCTAATTTTGATAAATATTTTGTATTCATTTTTTTAAATCCTCTCGTTTTTAATGAAATGTCAATAGACATAATCTATATTATTATACAAAGATTAAGAAAGATAGTCAATGATTAAGTTATTACTTAAATAATAAGGGGAGTTGCTATTCATTGTTCATTTTCTGAAGGGATATATATTATATTTTAAGTTTGCAATATTGAAAGAACTAAAAAAACACTATATAATAAAATAGATATATAAATTTGTGAGAAGAAGCAATTTTAAATATCAAGTATTAGTATAAAGTGAGGAAAAAGTAAAAATATGGAAAAGAAAAAATTAATTATATTTGATGTAGATGGAACTATATGGGATAGTGAGAAAGATGTATTTTTATCATTTAATCATACATTAAAAGAAAATGCACATATGGAAATTGATAAAGAAGAATTTCAAAAATTAGCAGGATTACATTTAGGAGAAATGTTTAGAAGAGCATTACCGGAGAGTAAGAAAGAATTAGCTAGTGAGTATGAAAAGAAATATAGAAAATATTATATAGATGAAGGCCACTATGCAGATGCAACAACACTTTTTGATGATGTTAAAGAAACATTAATGTATTTCAAAGCACAGGGATTTTATATGGCTGTTGCATCTAGTAAACCAAAAAGAATCTTAGATAAGATGGTTGAACATTTTAAAATAGAACAATTTGATTTAGTTTTAGGAACAGAAGAAAGCAATTTTAAACATAAACCAGATCCAGAAATTATATATTACATTATGGAAGAACTAAAAGTTTTAAAAGAAGATACAGTAATTGTAGGAGATAGCAAAACAGATATTATGGCAGGAAAAAATGCAGGAATTGATACAATTGCAGTAACATATGGTTATGATAAGCCTGAAATTTTAAAAAGTTTAAATCCAACATATGTAATTGATAAATTTAAAACATTAAAAGAAATTATAAAATATAAGAATAATTAAAAAGAAGAGTAAGTAAAAAAAGAGAAAAACAAATTCATCAATAAAGTTGTTTTTCTCTTTTATATATTTAGAAAAATTAGTAACGACAAAAAATTATTGCTTTTTTTCTTCTTTTTTTTCTTTAGGGATAACAATATTTTTTGGCTTTTTATCATCTGTATCACGAGGTTTTAAAGGACGAATATGCTCATAAACAGGAGAGATATCTAAATCATGATCATCACCTGATACGATTTCTATTTTTTTATCATCACTCATATAAATTCCTCCTTAGCTTTTTTATTATATTAGCATATAAAATCTAAAAGTGCAAGAAAAATTTAAAAGTTACATAAAATTCTATGAAAACCTTGACATATCAAGGTATTTTTGACATAATATATAGTAAATTTAAGAAAAAAATAGGAGAGAGAATGGAGATTCAAAAAATAAAGTCAATTATAGAAGCCATCTTATTTGCAGCTGGAAGAGTTGTGAAAATGAATGAATTAATATTAGTGTTAGAAAAAAATGAAGAAGAAATCCATGCTATTGTAAAAAGTATGCAAGAAGAATATAAAGCCCAAAATAGAGGAATAGAAATTATAAAAGTAGAAGATGGTTATCAATTGGCAACGAAAAAAGAATTATATGAATATATTTATCCAATACTAGATAAAAGAACTAAACCAAATTTATCTACAGCAGCATTGGAAACCTTATCTATTATTGCCTATAACCCAAGAATTACAAGAGCTGAAATAGAAGCAATAAGAGGTGTATCAGCTGACGCTTGTGTATATAAATTGCTAGAATATGGACTAGTAGAAGAGGCAGGTAAAACAGATTTACCAGGAAAGCCAATGTCATATAAAACAACAGATGAATTTTTAAAAATGTTTGGATATAGCTCATTAAAAGATTTACCAGAATTACCAAGATATAAATTAGATAGTAATCAACAAATTGTCATTGATGAATTAGTTGAAAACGAAATGATTGAAAATGAAGAAATCAAAGGTGAAAATATAGAAAGTAATCATGTAGAAGATATTGATAAAATCAGTGAAAGTGAAGAAACCAAACCTCATAGTAAAATAGAGGCTCCAATGCCCGAAAGGGAAGGGGAAGAATAATTTAGAAAAATAAAATTTTAATATGAGGAGAGATTAAATTATGAAAAATGAAAAAGAATTTGTAAAAGACATTACCAATATAGATGAGAATTTTCCACAATGGTATACAGACATTGTGTTAAAAGCAGAACTTGCTGATTATACAGATGTAAAAGGATTTATAGCAATTAGACCATATGGATATGCTATTTGGGAAAATATACAAAAATATGCAGATGAGAAATTTAAAGCTCATGGTGTAAAAAATATTTCAATGCCAGTATTAATACCAGAAAGCTTATTAAATAAAGAAAAAGACCATGTTGAAGGATTTGCACCAGAGGTTGCTTGGGTAACAATAGGTGGAGGAGAAAAATTAGAAGAAAGATTATGCGTAAGACCTACTTCTGAAACAATTTTTTCTACAATGTATTCAAAATGGCTTAGCTCATGGAGAGATTTACCATTCTTATATAACCAATGGTGTAGTGTATTAAGATGGGAAAAAGAAACAAGACCATTTTTACGTTCAAGAGAATTTTTATGGCAAGAAGGACATACAATACATGAAACAGCAGAAGAAGCAAAACAATTTACATTAGATATGTTAGAAGTATATGCAGATGTTGTAGAAAATTTATTGGCAATACCAGTATTAAAAGGACAAAAAACAAAAAAAGAACAATTTGCAGGTGCTGATGCAACTTATACAATCGAAACTTTAATGCATGATGGAAGAGCTTTGCAAGGTGGAACTTCACACTATTTTGGTCAAAACTTCACAAAACCATTTGAAGTAAAATTCCAAAATAAAAATGGAGACCAAGAATATGCTTATCAGACTTCATGGGGAATTAGCACAAGATTAATTGGAGCAGTTATCATGGCACATGGAGATAATAGAGGATTAAAATTACCACCACTTGTTGCACCAATTCAAGCAGTCATTGTACCAATTGCACAACAAAAAGAAGGTGTATTAGAAGAAGCTAATAAATTAAATGAAAAATTAAGCAAAAAATTCAGAATGAAATTAGATGACAGAGATAATTATTCTGTAGGATATAAATTTAATGATTGGGAAATGAGAGGTGTACCAGTTAGAATTGAAATGGGACCTAGAGATATTGAAAATGGAGAAGCAGTTCTAGTTAGAAGAGATACCTCTGAAAAAATATCTGTAAAATTAGATGAAATAGAAGAAAAATTAGACCAATTATTAAAAGATATTCAAAGCTCTATGTATGATGTATGTAAAAAAAGAATGGAAGAAAAAACAACTATTGCACACAATATGGAAGAATTAAAGAAAAATCTAGATGAAAATCAAGGATTTGTAAAAACTATGTGGTGTGGAAACCAAGAATGTGAAGATAAAGTAAAAGAAGTAACAGGTGCTCCATCAAGATGTATGCCTTTTGAACAAGAACATTTAGGAGATACTTGTGTATGTTGTGGTAAACCAGCTACAAAAATGGTAGTTTGGGGAAGACAATACTAAAATAGTTTTAGATAAATTTTTGTTTCTGATTTCAAAATTAAAATAAAGTGAGAAATAAAATAAAAGCGGTGACCTGGAAGGTAGAGCGCATTTGCTAAACTTTCCGAGGTCACCATTTTTTTTGCAACTTAATTATTAATTATAAAACTTACCGTTGTAATAGAACCGGACGTTCTGTTCCTTCAGACTCTGTGCACAAAGTGTCCGGATGTAGGAAGGTACGTCTTGTTCAAAAACAAGATGCTGGTTCTTGTCTAATAAGAATCCGATAAATTTCTTTTTACCTTTAACTTTATAAATTATGGAATGTCTATCAAAGCTCTTCCGAAGGGTAAAGGAAAAGAGATCTGCGTCGGCCTTTCCTGTTAACAAGATTGAATAGGCGTTTAACGCCCGTTTAGCGAGTTCAGCGACTTCTTCATCCGTAAAAGCCTTAAGGATACTTGGAGAAATTTTCAACTCTCCATCCTTGTTTATAGTCACGGTTCCAATTTGTTGCTTGTTTTCCTTTGCGATTGCAAAGTTGAAATTGTAGATGAAAATTTCTTTCATACAATTTTCTCCTTTCTGCTTAAAACATTGTTTTTAAATTGCAATATTAATTATACCATAGAAAAACCATAAAGTAAACATAAAGAGGAAAAGCGTGTGTATTGCTTTTCCTCTTTATAAGAAATATATTTCAATAAAGTTTATAAATTATATACTTTTTGTAAGTTCTTTACGTTTTTTTTCAATTAGTTTCTCATCATCGTCATCTAAATTTTTTAAAGAAAAATCAAGAAGTTCAATGACTGTTTTATTAAAAGAAATATTTTTTAAATCAGATAAAATTTGAATGTCGTCTACAAGATTTTCTGGTAATCTAAGAGTTTTACTAACACCACTATGATTTCTAGGAATTTTTAATTTTCGCAAAATCATCACCACCAATCAAACATAATATATTTATTACAAATATTTTACAATTAAAAAACAATGGTCAATTGAAAAGTTAAATGCAATTTCGAAAAAGTAAATGCAATTTACCTATAAAATGCAATTTTTAAGCAATAT
>CALXBY010000032.1 GCA_944386675.1 uncultured Clostridia bacterium
ATCTAACATTAAACATATATTGAAAGACTTATTTCAACTATCTTTCTTCATAATTGCATTTACTTTTTTAATTGACGATTAAAAAACAATGAAATATGCACCTAAAAATACTTGCAAAATAGTTGCACTAAATGTATAATGATAGCAAAAGAAAATAAACACACTATAAATCATAGTGAAAAAATGTATATTTCTACCAAAGAAAGGAAATAATTTAAGAAAAAGAGAGGAGAAGCAAAAGATGAAAGAAATTTTAAAGCAAAATGAAAAGACAAAAAAGAAGAAAAATTTAAAGAGACAAGCAAAAGGTATAACCTTAATTGCTTTAGTTATCACAATTATTGTGTTGTTAATTTTAGCAGGTGTAACAATTGCGACATTGACAGGTGAGAATGGGATTTTAACAAAGGCAACTGAGGCAAATTTGCAAACACAAATTGGAGAAGAAAAAGAGGCAATTAATTTGGCAATGCAAGCTTTATTAATTGACAAAATGGATAATCCAGATAACTATCCAGATGGAATTATAAATAATACACAGTTAAAAAATGAAATGGATAAATCTACTCCTAAACCAGAGGAAATAACAATGAATGAAACAACAAAAGAAATAACTGTAAAATTTGATGATAGTAGAGATAATAGAACGTATACAGTAGGGCAAGATGGAACAATACAGGAAAAAGAACCAGAGCCACCAGTAGAAACAAGTAGTATTTATGCGAAGTTATATTCATATAATGATGGAAGTGGAGATATACTAGAATTTTCTAGTAATCCTGATTTTGAAGATACTTCTGGAACAGTAACACTTAAGGCAGATTATGGAGATATAGGGGCAGAACAGTATTCTTTAGAAGAAATTAGTAATTATACAGAGAGTGAAAAGAATGGACAACCATTTTATGAATCTTATTATGAAGAAACTGGACTTGCTCCATGGCTAGAAAAAGAAACAGAAGAATATGAAGGTGATGATTATAAAGAAACATCAATATATTATCGTCCTAATGAAGATATTATTAAAGTGAAAATTGTAGATACAATAGAACCAGTATATATGAGTAATTGGTTTTATAATTTAGAATCGTTAGAAGACATTGAAAATATTAATAATATAAATACCGCAAATACATTAAAGATGAATGACTTGTTCTCTGGTTGCGAAAATTTGAAAACATTAGATTTAAGGAGTTTTGATACAAATAAAGTTACAGATATGAGTGGAATGTTTAATTCTTGTGAATTATTAGAAACGATTGATGTAAGTAATTTTAAAACAAGTAATGTAACGAATATGTCTGGAATGTTTAGCGGTTGCAAAGCTATAAAAAACTTAGATGTAAGTAATTTTGATACAAGTAAAGTTACAGATATGAGTGGAATGTTTGATTTTTGTGAATTATTAGAAACGATTGATGTAAGTAATTTCAAAACAAATAACGTAACTGATATGTCTGGTATGTTTAGGTGTTGTGCATCTATAAGAAGCTTAGATGTAAGTAATTTTGATACAAGTAAAGTAACAGATATGAGTTTTATGTTTTTCTTTAACCATGATGAATCATCATTAGAAGATTTAAATATTAGCAATTTTAATACAAGTAATGTAATATATATGAGTCGTATGTTTTGCCAAGCTGGAAAATTAAAAAACTTAGATGTAAGTAATTTTGATACAAGAAATGTAACAAATATGAGTAGTATGTTTATGAATTGTAAATCTATAAAAAGCTTAGGTGTAAGTAATTTTGATACAAGTAAAGTAACAGATATGAGTGGTATGTTTACTGGTCTTAGTTTAGATGAGTTGGATTTACAAAGTTTTGATACGAGTAAAGTAACAGATATGAGTAGTATGTTTAGCTTTTTTTATTCATCAACAGGATTAGATATAAGTGATTTTAATACAAGAAATGTAACAAATATGCAGGGTATGTTTGAAGGGTGTGAGTTAAATACTTTAGATTTGAGTAAATTTAATACAAGTAAAGTAGAACGTATGGATGGAATGTTTGCGAGATGTTCAAATTTGGAGTCATTAGATATTAGTAATTTTGATACAGGAAATGTAACAAGTATGTGGAATATGTTTCAAGATTGCAGTTCATTAAAAGAGTTAAATATTTTAAGTATTAATACTGAGAATGTAACAGATATGTTGAATATGTTTTCAGGATGTAATCAACTAGCAATTTTAGATTTAAGTAGTTTTAATACTACTAATGTTGAGAGTATGGATAGAATGTTTAAAGAATGTTATAATTTACAAACAATATATGTTGGGCCTAATTGGACAACAGCTAAAGCTGAACCAGTAAAAGATATGTTTCAATCATGTGGAACAAATAAGGTAACACTAAAGGAGGAATAAATTATGAACAAAAAAGTTATCATAATAGCGATAATTATCATTATTATAATAATTGCAGCAGTTATTATATTCAGACCCAAAGAAAATAATACAGAAACATCATCACAACAAGGAAATACAATAACAGAAGAAGAATATAATGATAATTTGATAGAAAATATAGAAGAAAAGTTTTCAAGTGCGGGAATAGAAATAAGACAAAATGGAATAGCAAGATTTGATAGATTAGAAGGAAATAGATATGTAATAATAGAAGACGGAAAAGAAACAGAAAAAACTTTTGAAATGTATCCAATAAATGCTAAAGAAAAAGCACAAATATTAGGAACAAATAGCGAGAACGGGAAAGTAACGATTGATGAAACAACTCAAGGAATATTAAATGGAAATGTATTAATTGTAAACATATCAGATGAGGAATTAACAAATCAGATTATGGAAGCTTTAAATATATAGTAAATAAAAACAATGTAGGCTAGAGAACAGTCTATGTTGTTTTTTTGTCAAATTTTGCGATGAAAAATTATATAGAAGTATTGAAAAAATCAAACAAATATGATTACATAATGTAAGGTATTATTTCAAAATTCATATATTATTTATTATAAACTCAATTTAATCTGTTTTCAAGAATTAAAAAATTTAAAATCAAATTTAAGTTCTATATATTTTATTCGATGTATTTAACGTGAAAATTTCAAGAAAAATTCAAAAATTTTAATAGCAATAAAAATGCTAAAATCGATTTACAAATCTCAAAAAATTTAGTAAAATAAAGAAGGAAACTTATTGAGTAAAGAAGTAGAACTAAAAGTAACAAATGACTATATATTTAAAAAGATATTTGCTAAAAAAGGAAATGAAAGTATATTAAAAGATTTACTAAATTCCATATTACAAATACCAATAAAAAGTATAGAAGTAATGGCAGATACAAGTCTAGAAAGAGAGTTAGAGAGTAATAAGTTAGGAATTTTAGATGTAAAAGCCAAAATAGATAATGAAACAATTGTAAACATTGAAATTCAAGTTGTTAATCGATATAATATGATAGAAAGAACATTATTTTATTGGTCAGGACTATATTATAATATTTTACAAAAAGGAGAAGACTATAAAGAAATAAAGAAAGTAATAGCAATTAATATATTAGATTATAATGAATTTGAAGAAGGACCATATCATGAAATTGCCAAACTAAGAAGAGAATATTTGTATAAAATATTAACAGATAAAATAGAAATTCATTTTATACAAATACCGAAATTTAAGAAACAAAGAAAAGACATGAAAACGAAATTAGATATGTGGATGGACTTTATTAGTCAAATAGATGAGAAGGAGGTAAAAAATGCTATGAGTAAAAATAAGGAAATAAAGAAAGCACAAGAAGAATATGAATACTTAACAGGAGAGGAAGCAGAAAGAAGAATAGCATTTTTGAGAGAAAAGGCAATAAGGGATGAAACTTCCATATTTGACGCAGGAAAGGATATTGGATTTAAAGATGGGGTTAAAAAAGGTATAGAAAAAGAGCAAAAAGAAATAGTAAAATCCATGTTAAAATAAAAATTACCAACAGAAATAATTATGAAAATAACGAAATTATCTAAGGAAAAAATAGAAAGAATAGAAAAAGAATAAGAAATTTAATTAAAATAAATAAAAAATCTCTAATAAGAATTATTAGAGATTTTTAAAACTTTATTAGAACTCACAATTTTTAGGTGTTCTAGGGAAAGGAATTACATCACGAATATTTTGCATACCTGTTAAATACATAATTGCTCTTTCAAAACCTAGACCGAAACCTGCATGGTCACAACTACCATATTTTCTTAAATCTAGATACCAGTTATAGCTATCAATATCCATGTTTAATTCTTTCATTCTAGCTAATAACTTATCATAATCTTCTTCTCTTTGGCTACCACCAATAATTTCACCAATACCAGGAGCTAGAAGGTCAGCTGCTGCAACAGTTTTTCCATCTGGATTTTGTTTCATATAAAAAGCTTTAATTTCCATTGGATAGTCTGTTACAAATACAGGCTTTTTAAATACTTGTTCACAAAGGTATCTTTCATGTTCTGTTTGTAAGTCAACACCCCAAGATACTTTAAATTCGAATTTATCATTTGCTTTTTCTAATTCTTTAATAGCATCTGTGTAAGTTATTCTAGCAAAGTCAGAATGAATTACATTATTTAATCTTTCTAATAATCCTTTATCTACAAAGTTATTGAAAAATTCCATTTCTTCTTTACAATTTTCTAATACATAAGAGAAAGTATATTTAAGCATATCTTCTGCTAAATCCATATCATCATTTAAATCAGCAAAACAAATTTCAGGCTCAATCATCCAGAATTCTGCAGCATGTTTTACAGTGTTAGAGTTTTCTGCTCTAAATGTTGGTCCAAAAGTATATACATTTCTAAAAGCAGTTGCATAAGTTTCTACATTTAATTGACCACTTACTGTAAGATGTGCAGGTTTTCCAAAGAAATCTTTTGTGAAATCAACTTTTCCATCTTCTGCTTTTGGGACATTTGTAAGGTCAAAAGAATTAACATTAAACATTTCTCCTGCACCTTCTGCATCACTAGATGTTAGAATTGGTGTATGCACATAAACAAATCCTCTTTCTTGGAAAAATTTGTGGATAGCATATGCAAAAACACTTCTTACTCTAAATACAGCATTAAATGTGTTTGTTCTAGGACGAAGATGAGAAATTGTTCTCAAATATTCAAAAGAATGTCTTTTCTTTTGAAGAGGATATTCTAAATCACATAAATTTAAGATTTCGATATTAGTTGCTTGGATTTCAAAAGGTTGTTTTGCATTTTCAGTAATAACAAATGTACCTGTAACTTTGATAGAAGAACTAATAGATAGTTTTGCAATTTCAGCAAAGTTTTCTAATTTGTCACTAAATACAATTTGTACGTTTTTAAAAAATGAACCATCATTTAATTCGATAAATCCAAAAGTTTTAGAATCACGAATGGTTCTTACCCAACCTTCTAATGTAACTTCTTTATTTGCATATTCATTTGTATTTTTGTACAAATCTTTAATTACTAATTTTTTCATAGATTGAAACCTCCATTTGAAAGTAAATAAATATGTATTTACTTTTATATTTTTTAGTTTTATATAACAATATTTAACATATGCAATTATATCTTAAAATTACTAGAAATTCAACTGTTTTACAAATTTTTATAAATCTTGGAAATTTCTTCTTTCCTCTATTTTAATAAATTTAGAAAAATGAGACATACTAATATTACAAAATAAAAAAGGAGGATATTTAAAAAAATGAAAAAAATAATCAATACATTACTTATTTTAACAATTTTATTTGCTTTTATACTATTTATAAATACAAATCCAGTACAAGCAGCAGCGCTAGATGATATAGAAATTTCGACTAATAAAGATACCGTAAATCCTGGAGATACCATAACACTTACAATTACTTTTGGAAAACCATTAGGTGCGTATACATTTGATATAGCTTATGATAATAATTTATTAGAATATGTTGAAACAGATGGTGGAACACCAAATGATAATGGAACGAGAGTAAGAGTTGTTTTTTATGATTCAACAGGTGGAACAAATCCTAAAAATAGTATGAGTATTACATTTAAGGCAAAAGAGGGGATTATAACATCTAATCCAACAGATTTAGCAGTAACAGCTGAAGGATTATCTAATCCAGATGCTAGTGAAAGTTATGATGATATAACAATAGCATTAGAAAAAAATATTGTGGTAGAACCAAGATATGAAGATTATAAATTTGATTTAACTTATACAGGTGGACCAATTGTAAATAGTGAAAAAGAAATGGTACTTTCTTTAACATCTTCTATGGGAAAAAATTATGACCATGCCAGAATTATTGCAGAAGCTGTAACACCTGATGGGGGAAATGTACAATTAAAAGGAACTGATGAAACACAAACAGAATATGACTTAATTGATAATGGATGGGGAGACCCTTCTGGATATAAAATTGGTGGACAAAATGTAAATAAAGTATTAAATCTTAAAGGTATATTTGATAAAGCAGGAGAATATACAATTACTTTTAAACTAATTGATAGAGATAGCTCTGATGCAGTTGTTGCAGAAAATAGTTTTAAAATTACTGTAACAGATATAGAGACAACACCACCAGAAGAAGAAACACAAACACCAGAAAATGGAGCAGAAGGAACAACAGGAGAAAAGAATAATACACAAGTAAATAATGGAGAAGAAAATTTACCAGCACAATTACCAAAGACAGGTATGAATATATATATTCCAATAGTTGTTGTTTTAATTGCTATTATTAGCACTTCTTTATATATGATTATGAAAAAAAGAAAATAATAAAAGGAATAAGATTTGAAAACAAAAGATAGAAAGAAAAATATATATGTAATCATATTTGTTATGATAATAATTATTACAATTTTGATATTTATAAATATAGGTATTTTAAAAAAGAAACATTACTTAAGTTCTAATATAGATGAAGAAATCAAAACAAGTTTTGCAAATGCGGAAAATTTAATACCAGAAGAGGAAACAGAAAATAAAGATATACAAAATCAATTAGAAGAAAATATAATAAAGGGTGATGTGTCTAGTAATAATCAAAATAAGATAGAAACAACATATAAAGGTTATCCAGTGATTGCAAAATTAGAAATACCCAAAATAAATCTAGAAACATATGTCATTTCTGAATATAGTAACCAAGCATTAGGTGTATCTGTTACAAAATTTTATGGAGGAAATCCAAATGAGGTAGGGAATTTTTGTATTGCAGGGCATAATTACATTACAAAAAATATGTTTCATGATTTAAAAAAATTAGAAAATGAAGATACCATTTTATTAACCGATTTAGAAGGAGAAAAAGTACAATATAGGGTATATGCAATAGAAACAGTAGCTCCAAATGAAACACAATGTTTGTCACAAAAAACAAATGGAAAAATAGAATTAACCTTAATTACATGTACTACAGATTCTTCTAAAAGGATTATCGTAAAGGCTATAAAGACCTAGTGAGAAAAATACAAAATTAAGAAAGTAAATATATAAATTCGTAGTTTTAAGTATATATATTTACTTTCTTATAGTATACATAGCTTTTATAGTGAATACATAAAAGAGTATATAAAACGGAAGGTGAACATAAAAATGTCCCAAAAAGAATCGTTCCCAATTGGACAAATTGGACGCATAGTATGTATTATCTTAATAATTGGTTTACTTATATATTTTTTTAGTGAAAAAAATGTAAAGGCTTCTAACAAAGTAGATGGAATTGAGAATTTTCCAGAAAGTTATAGACCATATTTAGAAGAGCTAAAAAAGAATCATCCTAATTGGACTTTTACAGCTTTATATACAAATTTAGATTGGGACTATGTAATTCAAAATGAAAACAAATTTGGAAAGAATTTAGTACCCAAATCATATAATGATAGATGGAAAAATACAAATCCAGGAGAATATAATGTAGAAGTAGACGCTGGATGGGTGGATTCTTCGAAACAGGCAGTAGTTTATACAATGGATCCAAGGAATTTTTTAAATGAGGTTAGAATTTTTCAATTTGAAGAATTGTCTTTTAATGGTCAAACAAATTCTACAGATGGTATTGAAAAAATATTATATGGTACAGAATTTTATAACAAAATAGTAAGTTACCTAACGGCAAGTGGAAGTACAGTAACTATGAATAAAAAATATTCTGATTTAATTTATAGTGCAGGTGTTCAGTCAAAAGTAAGTTCCTATCATTTAGCTTCCAGAATCAAGCAAGAAGTAGGACCATTTTTATCTCATAGTTCGATTAGTGGAAAAGTAGCGGGATATGAAGGATTATATAATTTTTATAACATAGGTGCGACAAGTTCTTCCGAGCCTATGGGTGCAATTATTAATGGCTTAAAATATGCAAGAGATGGTAAAGGTGCAAGTGAAGAAACAAAAACAAAATATTTAATTCCTTGGAATACAAAAGAGAGAGCTATTACTGGCGGAGGGATTTTTATTGGTTCAAGTTATATTAATATTGGGCAAAATAATATATATTTACAAAAATTTCATGTGTACGATACCAATAATGGAGAATTATTTTGGCATCAATATATGACAAATGTTTTAGCACCATATAGTGAGTCTAATATTATTTATAAAGGGTATGCAAATAGTGGATTATTAGATACTAGTATGAATTTTATTATACCTGTATATAATAATATGCCTCAAATACAAGCAGAAAGTCCAGCAATTAATCCTTCTGATTATGTAGAAGATAATACAAAAGTATATGCAAATGTAGAAACAACTTTAAATGTGAGAAGTGGACCTAGTACAAGCTATGAAAAGATAACTAAAGTTTCTAAAAATGAAATCATGACAAGAATTGCAAAGGGAAAACAAACTGGAGAATTATGGGACAGAGTTATTCTAGAAAATGGAATTGTAGGATATGTATTTCAAAATTATGTAGAGGAAGTTCCAGAAATAGAAGTAGAAGAAATAAAAGTATCAATCGATAATCCAGTACTTCAGAAAAATGAAATTGGTAAATTAAATGTAGAAATTTATCCAAAAGATGCAGTAGAACAAGCGGTTGAATATATTTCTAGTAATGAAAAAGTTGTGAAAGTTGATAGTAATGGGAATTTATGTGGTATATCTTCTGGAAAAGCAACCATTACAGTAAGAGCAATTTCAAATGGAATAGAGGCAAGCATAGATATAGAGGTATATAGTAAAGTAACAGGAATAGAAGTAAACGTGGAAAAGATTACGCTTCAAGAAGGAGAAGAATATCAAATACTTAGCAATATCCAGCCAGAAGATGCAAATAATAAAAAGGTAAATTATAGTTCTAATAATAATGATATTGCAAGTGTTAATACAAGTGGTATGATAACTGCTAATAAAAGTGGAAGTACAAGTATAAAAGTTTATGCAGAAGAAAATGATAAGATAAGTAAAACAATTGATATATCTGTTATAGAAAAAATTGCAGAAGAGGATTTAAAATTTAGTGAAAATATACAAGTAAATGGAAATGAAATTAGTGGAATTGACTTAGAAAATAGAACAACTGAAAAACTATTAGAAAATATTTTGGTTAGTGAAAAATATTTGATAAAAGTAATAGATAAAAATGGTGAGATTCTAGAGGGACAAGAAGTAGTAGGAACAGGCTCAAAAGTCCAAATTTATACGAATACAGATGAACAGAAAATGGTTGCCCAATATGCGATTATAATTTATGGAGATGTTGATGGGAATGGAAAAATTAATAGTGTAGACTTATTAAAGTTACAAAGGCATATACTAGAAATAGAAGAATTAGACTTTTTATCACAAAAAGCAGGAAATATCAATAAAAATGGTAAGAAACCAACATCTGTAGATTTATTATTAATTCAAAGACATATATTGGGGTTAAAAGAGATTGTACAGTAATGTAAGAAAGGAAGAAAAAATTGAAAAAGATAGCAAGTTTTCTGGTGCTATTATGTTTTACAATAATGATTCATACAGTTAGTTTAGCACAAGACAAAGAAAATCAAGATAATATATATTTGTCAATATCAAAATCAGAACTTAGAAATGGTGAAGAATTTAGTTTTACCATAAACCTAGCAAATATGAATGTATCTGCATTTGATATAAATATATATTTTGATAACCAATTATTTGAATATATTTCAGGACCTGAAAATACAAATGTGATAGATGGGAAAGTCATAACATCATGGTATGATGAAACAGGAGGCAAAAATCCAAAGCAAAATTGTGAATTGGTAAAATATACTCTAAAGGCAAAAGAAATAGGAAGCAAATTAATATCTATCCAAGGAGAATTTTATAATGCAGAAGGCGAGTTATTACAAGCGTTTACAGATGGAATCGAAATTGTACAATCAGAAGATAAAGAAATAGAGAATATAGAGTTATCTGAGGAAAGCAAAGTACCAGATAATAATTCTAAATTAGAAATTTTAAGATTAAATCATGAAGGGATGACACCTGTATTTTCTCCAGATATAACACAATATTATTTTTTAACAGAAACGTTAAATAAATTAGAAGTAACAGCAATACCACAAAATCCTGCTTCAGAAGTAAATATAACTGGAAATACAAATTTTAAAGAAGGTCTAAATACAATTTCAATTGAAGTTATTTCACCAGATAAAACAACCAGTACACAATACAAGATATTGATAACCAAAACAACTGATTTAGAAAAAGCAAATGCAAATTTAGAAACTTTGGCAATAGAAGATGTTACTTTAGAGCCTGAATTTACAAATAATATATATGAGTATAATGCTACTGTATCCAATACAACTCAAAAATTAAATATTTTAGCAATACCAGAAAAGATAAATGCACATGTAGAAATAACAGGAGGAGAAAATCTGGAATTTGGAAATAATCAAATTTATATTCAAGTTGTTGCTGAAAATGGTTATACTAAAAAACAATATATTGTAAATGTCTATAAAAGAAATGAGGAAGAACAAAAGCAAGTAGATGAAGAAAGAAAAATAAATATCCAAAAGTTAAATGCTATATTAGAAAATGAACAAGAAGAAGAAAAACAATTAGAAAATCAAGAGAATCATACAATTATAAAAAGCTTTGAAGAAAATAAAGAATGGTTAATTACTTGGGTAATTTTAGTAGTTATTGTGGTAATCATTACAACATATAGAATAAAAAAAGAAAGAACAGACAAAAATAAAAAAAGTGTGCGTTAGCAAAATTTAAAATTTGGACGCACAAAAGAAAAACAAATAATTTATAAAAAAAGTATTTACGAAAAGCTATTTAGCTGGTATAATAGCTGTAAACTTGGAGGTGATAATAATGAAATATAGATGTATGGCATGTGGATATATTTATGATGATGAAGCAGAAGGAGTAAAATTTGAAGATTTACCAGAGGATTGGGTTTGTCCTTTATGTGGAGTAGGTAAAGATATGTTCGAAAAAGTTGAAGAATAATTGCAATTTAGGTTGCAATTATTTTTTTATAGATGGTTTTATTTGCAATATGGATTTTTTTTACGAGGAGTAGCTGGATTTTTCTTAGGTTTTCTATTTATTGGTGGTGGATTAAACTTTAAAGACTGAACAAATGCATTGTTCTTTTTAGGAATATAAGAAGAATTATTTTGCATATTTTGTTCGAAAAGTTTAGCAAAATGATACATATATTTATTTGCTTTATCTTTATCCTTAGGGATAATAATAACTTTGCCGTTTATGTTTAGAATCAGCATAAGCTTTCATTTCAGTTTTAATAGCCTCTGGAGAATCTTCCATAATACCTATCATCATTCCATTATCAATAGATTGTTTAAACATAGAAATATCATTTTCACCATTTCCAATACAAATGTACCCATGTGGTGGCTTTAAAATTGTGCTTATTAATTTTACAGCTTCACCTTTATTGATATTTTTATCAGCAATATCTAATCGATAATGCTTATAATCAGCATTTGGAAATTTAGTTGCACCAATATCACTCCAAAAATCCATTTTTTGACTATATGTGGACATTTGTTGCATTTGCTCTTGAGTTCCAGCCAATGTGATTTTTGTTATTTCTGGCATATTTTCTAAAGCTTCTTGAATATCTTTTAAGTATTTTACACTTTTACTTTTTTCATAATATTTTCTTACATCAGGCGTATCTATTGCATATATTAAACTTCCATCTGTTAATCGAATATTTTCTTGTTTTCCACCAGTAGCCATAAAGTCATCTATTAATGTTTTTACTTTCTGATTATCTAGTGTCTTTTTTATTAAAAATTGTTGCCTAGAAGTAGAATAAATATTAGCTCCATTATCACCAACTAATATTTCTGGAATTTTAAGATGATTTTTCTTTAAACTTTCTAAAATATCGCCAACAGTTCTTCCAGTTACAGGAATAACAAGTCCATTCATAGAAATAATTAATTTTAAAATATTATCTAATTTTTTATCTTCTAAATTTAAAGTTCCATCTTTATCTGTAAATATTATAAAACTAGGACGCTTTATTTGGAATTCATTAGGCATAGCAAAAATCCTTCTTTCATTTAATGAATTTTTTCGTATAAATAACAAAAAAGGGCTTTATGAATTAAGCCCATATAAATTACCATCTACTAAAAGTTTGGCTCTTTTAGCTGTTTTTTCATCAGCATGTAATGCATCTTCTAAGAAATCAGGATGATTAATTAAAAATTGTTTCATAGTTTCATCAGGATTTTCAAAGAATTTTTCTAGCATTTCTAATTGGTTTTCATTAATAATCTTGTTTTTATAAGCTGTTTCAAATAAAGTGTTATCTACATTAACTAAAGAATAAGCTTTTACACCTTCAGCTTCAATTTTTTCTTTTCCACCTTGCATACGATCAACAACAACACAAGACCAACACATTTGTCCACCTATGTTTTTAATAGCAGGTATCCAAGCTCTAATATAGCTAGATGCAACAGTTACTAAATCAGCAATATGTAATACTTTTTTATTTTCAAGATTTGTTACATTCTCTGTTTTTTCGAATTTACTATCACTTATAACACTTGATAAATCTTTATAAATAGAAATATGTGGTTTATCTAAAAGATAAGCAATCAGATTTGAGAAAAACCAATCTCTTCTTTCACCACCAGAAACATAATCAATTTCTGAAACATCTATATTTTTTTCGATATAATTTTTCATAGAATCTATAACATTATGGTAAATTTCATTTTCATTATATTGTTTTAATACTTTTTGAAATACTTTTTCTGGTAAGCTTGCTTTATCAGCTAAACATTCATCAATAAAAACTAATAGGTCACTTGCTTCTTTTTCGCTTCCATAAACAAAATGAGTATTAATAAAATATGGACCTATTTTACCAGATGTATACCAAAAAGGTTTGTTTTCTTCACAAAATCTTACAGCTTTTGTTTCAAATAAATATGACATAATATCAGACATAAAAATTCCTCCTTAAAATTACTAGAAACATGATAATATAAAAAAGAGAATAAGTCAAGAGAATTGCTAAAGGTTGCCAACCTTTGGCAATTCTCTTGACTTTTGGGTGGCTTTTAGGGTATAGTATTAAGAGATTAAATTAAAGGAGGAAAACATGAAACATTTAATTGATATCAAAGATTTATCAACAGAAGAAATTGACGAACTTATAAAAGTGGCAGAAGATATTATGGCAAACAAAGAAAAATATGCAAAGAAATGTGAAGGTAAAAAATTAGCTACTTTATTTTATGAACCAAGTACGAGAACAAGATTAAGCTTTGAAGCTGCTATGATGGAATTAGGAGGAAATGTATTAGGATTTTCTTCAGCAAGTTCTAGTTCTGTTTCTAAAGGAGAAAGTGTAGCAGATACAGTAAGAGTAATGGGAGGATATGCAGATATCATTGCTATGAGACACCCAAAAGAAGGAGCGCCTCTAGTTGCAGCTATGAAGGCAGAAGTACCAATTATCAATGCAGGTGATGGAGGTCATTGTCATCCAACGCAAACATTGACAGATTTATTAACAATTCAATGTGAAAAACACAGATTATCTAATTTAACAATAGGAATCTGTGGTGATTTAAAATT
>CALXBY010000033.1 GCA_944386675.1 uncultured Clostridia bacterium
TCACATCAACTATTATATCAATTTTCAAATTTCATTTTATATGTTTCCACACTCCATATCTAAAACAACCTTAACATTAATTTCAGAGTTTTGTACTTTTTCTAGTCCAAATCTACCTCTTTTATGAAACATAATCGTATCTTGAAAACTAGCAAACTCTAAGATGGTTGGTGATTCTTTAACTCTAGCAACGCACAGACTTCCACATGACTTGTAAACGGAAACATATCCACAGGCTTTATACTATTTATATCATAGCTTTCTTCTAGTTCTTTTAAATCTCTCACTAAAGTAGCTGGATTACAGCTAATGTAAATAAGTTTTCTTGGCTTTATCTTTAATATATTTTGAATGCTTGTTTTGTCAAGCCCTCTTCTTGGAGGATCTACCATCACAATATCTGGAATTATCTTTTTGTTATTAATCAAATCATCTAAAACTTCTTCTACATCTCCTGCAATAAATTCTGTATTATTTATATTATTTATCTTTGCATTTCCTATTGCATCTTCTATGGCTTGTTTTACAATTTCAATTCCATATACTTTTTTTGCATATTTTGCCATAAATAAAGAAATCGTTCCAATACCACAATATGAATCAAAAACAATATCTTCCTTCGTGATATTTGCTGATTTAACACCTATTGTATATAGTTTTTCTGCTTGAATCGGATTTACTTGATAAAAAGATAGTGGTGAAATTTTAAATGTCAATTCTCCTAATCTATCTTTTATATATCCATCACCATATAGTGTTACATTTTTTTCTCCAAGTATTACATTTGTATTTTTCTGATTTATATTTTTAACAATTGTTTTGATACTTGGAAATTTATTTACTAGTGTTTCAACCAATTTTTTTTCATTTAGAATTTCATTTCCGTTGATAACAATAATTACCATAATTTCATTTGTTTTCTTTCCAATTTTCGTAACAATATGTCTTATCAATCCTTTTCTTGTATTTTCGTTATAGATGGATATATGATTTTTGGCAATATAGTTTATGAGATATTTTGCAATCTCTTCTGTTTGTTTATCTTGGATTAAACAATTTTCTATAGTGATAATTTCATGTGTTCTATTGGCAAAAACACCAATTACTGGCTTTCCTTCTTTATCTATACCTACTGGATATTGTGCCTTATTTCTATAATGATATGGATGCTCCATTCCTAAAGTTTCTTCTACTTCAATTTTTGTATCTAAAGTTTTATTGACTAAACTTTGAACTGCATTTCTTTTCATGTTTAATGTTTCTGCATATTTAATATGTCTTAGGTTACAACCTCCACATCGTTTATATGTATTACAGTCGCTTTCTATTCTATGCTCTGATTTTTGTATAATTTCAACAACTTTTCCAAAAGCATGAGAAGATAACACCTTCACAATTAATACTTTTACCTTTTCTCCTTTTATGCTATTAGGAATGAATATGGTAAAATTATCAATTTTGGCGATACCTTCTCCTTCAAATCCATTATCAATAATATCTACAATATATTCTTGGTTTTTCTTTACTGGTATTTCCATTTTCGCTCCTTATAAGCTAATTTTATATTTCTTCTCTTACTTTTTCTTCTATTTCATCTTCACTTTCTTTCATTGCTTGTAATGTTTTGTCTAATAAAGTGTCTAATTCCCATCCTAATTGTTCTGCACCAGTTTTAATAATATCTCTTGAACAGCCAGCTGCAAATTTTTTGTCTTTAAATTTTTTCTTTAAACTTGAAAGTTCCATATCTTTTGTGCTTTTTGATGGTCTCATTTTAGCAGCTGCCCAGATAATTCCTGTTAATTCATCTGTTGCAAATAAAATTTTTTCCATTTCATGTTCTGGCTTTATATCTGAACAAATACCATATCCATGACTACAAATAGCATGTACAAGTTCTTCGCTTGCATTGATTTCTTTTAATAATTCTGGTGCTTTTTTACAATGTTCTTCTGGATATTGCTCAAAATCAACATCATGTAATAATCCTACTAATCCCCAAAAATCCTCATCATATCCATTTTCTTTTGCAAAATATCGCATAACACTTTCTACTGTTAAAGCATGTCTTAAATGAAACTCTTCTTTATTATATTTTTTTAATAAATTGATTGCATCTTTTCTTTCCATCTCTATTCCTCCATTTTTTACAAGGTTTTTCTTAATTTTATATAAACTTTAAATTACTATATTTTATTGAAAATATGTAAATTTCAAAATTCACAAAATATGTCACTATTATTTCTATGACTGTTCCTCTTTAGCTATTGCTTCCTTCATTTCCAATGTAACTTTTTCTTTTAATTCTTCTACTTGTTGTCTTATATATTTATCATTATTAGGCTTAATTGGTTTTAATATTTTTAATGTCACATCTTTTTTCTTTTTAAACAATTTTCTCATTCCTGTTGGTTCTCTAAAGGTAAATACACAAGGAACAATCGGAACCTGATTCTTAACAGCCATGTCAAATGCTCCATTTTTAAAGTTTCGGATTCTTTCACAATATGGCCATAAAGAAGCTTCTGGATAAACATGTACAATGTTTTTTTCTTTTAATAGTTTGTTAATTGCTTTTATAAAATTTTTTCTATTTTCTATACTTTTTGGTATTGGAATTGCTCTTAATAATTTTATTAACTTTCTAACAAAAGGAATTTTAAAGCTTTCCTCTTGTGTTGTATAATAAATCTTTTTATCTTTAAACGCTAGACCTATCATAGCACAATCTAAAAATAGTACATGATTTGATATGCTAATAGCGCCATCTTTTAAATTTTCTATATATTCTTGTCCTTCAATCTTAAAATCATAGACAATTTTTGTAAGAATCTTTAATATTGGATATGCTATACCATAATAGATAAAATCAGAACAGGTAGAAAATAGCGTATCTTCACCTGGTACATATTCATAATTCTCATCAATATTAAATTCACATGGAGTCCATAAATCGATAATATTAACATTTTCGTCTTGTTCTAATCTTTCTAGCTCTTCTATGTTCTCTACGTTTTCTATAATACCCTTCATTTTCATCCCTTTCCTTTTCCACTGTATAAGAAAAATCGTTTATTTATTGTATTTCTCTTATGACAATATCTGTTATTTTATCACATGTGTCTTTTCTTATATATTTTTCTTGATTTTCAATCATTTGATTTTGTAATGTTTCATCTTTTAGTAATTTTTTTGTGCTTTTTACTACCTCTTCTATTTTGTTACATTTTATTGTCATTTTTCTTTTGCTAAAGAAATTTGCATTATAGTTCTCACACCCTGGTATTGGCATGGTATGAATAAATGGTTTTCTCAATGTTGCAATTTCTGTGGTTGTTAGTCCTCCTGGTTTACTAAGAATTATATCACTTGCTTTCATATATTCACTAATTTTATTTGTAAATGGTAATATAATCATATTTTTTGCATGTTTATATTGTTTTTTTAATGTGTCTAATAATTCTTGATTATGTCCACAAGAAATGATGAAATTGACATCTTTAATTTCTTCTCGTAATTTTTTTATCATATCTGTTATGTTACCAAATCCCATACTACCTGTCAAAATTAAAACATATTTTTCATTAACATCAAATTTTAGTTTTTCTTTATATTTATTTTTATCGTAATCTTCTCTATATGTTTTTGCTGTTGGTATTCCTAAAGGTAATAATTTTTCTTCTGGTATTCCCTTATTTTTAAAATCCTCTTTTAATTCTGTACTTGGTATGACAAAATAATCTGGATTTGTTTCTTCCCAAAATGGAATACATACATAATCTGTTGCTACTGCCATAAATTTTATGTTATGCTCTTTTTTAATTGCAGTTAAAGATTGTGCTGCAAATAAATGAGTTGTGATGATATATTTATAATTATTGTCTAAAATATATTTATATAATCTTTTTTTATTTAAAAAATTCAATGCATATACAGGTGATTTTAAATTCGTTTTTTGATAAATTTCACCCAATTTATATACCACTTTAAATACTTTTCCATTTTCTTTTGTTGAACTTATATATAGTTTATTTACTTTATTTCTAATACTTGGATCTACAATATCTAAATATTCTATAAAATCAGTTTCTATACCACTATCTATTAAGTTTTCTTGAATTGCTTTTGCTGCCGAATTATGTCCTCCTCCTGTTCCACAAGACAATATTAGCACTTTTTCTTTTGCATTAGAATACTGAATAGAATTTAATAATATATTTAATTGTTTTAAATATTTTTTATTAATCGTTATTAAAATATTCATATTCCTTACTATTTTACCTCTCCTTGTATTTGTGTACTTTTTTCTTGGGCTTTTACTATACTTTTCCAATTACTTTGTACATATACTTCATCTTGTAAATCTTCAATATCTTTATATTTTCTTGTTAAAGACTGTGCTTGTTCTGGAGATACTAATTGTTCTTCTTGTAATAATTTCAGGAATTCAGAATCATTTAAAGATGCAATATATTTACCAGCCATTACATCTGCTACTCTTGTTCTCATGTCTTTATAATGACTAGATGATTTTCCTTGGGCTACACTACTATAAATTTTTTCCATGTCTGCTTCTCTAGATTCTTCATTATATCCTACCATATTTCCTTTATTTAATTGTCCTATATAATAAGATATGTATGATTTTATTCTTGCATTCTTGTCTGTATAATCTAATCCTAATTCTTCTTTATCTTTATATGGTATTTGTTTTAATACATGTTCTCTTGCAATATCTAGTTCTTCTCTAATAGATTCTCTTAAAGCTATTTTTATACTGTCTTCTGTAAATTGTAAATCTCTTGAATCTGATTTTAATATATATCTTATAAATCTTTGGTCATTTTCACTATATGCTTCTGGTTCTGCTTGTGTGGTTTCAGATAAAGAACTTTCATCTGAGTTAGCTTCTTTTTGTGTATCCCAATAATTTGATTGATTTTCCTTTTTTATGACTTCATCCAAATTTTCATTCATGAAAATTTTAGCATATTTATCTCTTAAAGTACGAATAGCAGATGGATATGTTGCTTGATCTTCTATTAAAACTACATTATTAACTGCCTTTTGATTATTTAAATTTCTTAATCGATTCATACATGTTAACATTTCAGGTGACATAGTTATAACTCGCTTTGTACTATTCATTATAGCATCTTTCGTAAAAATATCTTTTACT
The DNA here is from genome assembly GCA_944386675.1 of uncultured Clostridia bacterium. Classification (GTDB taxonomy): domain Bacteria; phylum Bacillota; class Clostridia; order TANB77; family CAG-508; genus CAG-269. Next base: position 5,180 of record CALXBY010000033.1, read on the forward strand.
TTTTCTGCTATTCCAGTAAAGTCTTTATCTTTGTTTGCCTTTTCTATAACAGTCTTATCAATTCCTATTTCTGTTAGTACATCGATATATTCATCATCTAGTGTATCTACAATTTTTCCGTCTTCATCTCTAACCAAACCTTCTCTTAATCCATCTATCATATCAAATGGTGTATAAACTATTTGGTCTGCTAATCGCATTAAACTAGCTTCAGGTGTTGCCGCCTGAATTTTCCTGTCATATCCTTGTATACCATAGCATCTTAGCATATCTGAATCAAAATCTTCTTCCGTCTTTTCTAAATCCGGTATATACTGTTTTTGTGGTGTTTCACCATTATGAGATAAAACCCCATCAACAATAAGCCATAATGAATTTTTGATTTTGTCTAACTCATTTTGACTAATTTTAGGATTATATGTTTTTATTTTATCTAATATTTTATCATATATATGGTCTGTGTATACCAATTCTCTTGCTCCTACTGCATTATGGCATACATTTCCTAATCCATCATTTTCTTGAATATTCGTTATCCACCATTCTCCACTATGTCCTAAAAAAGTATGTCCCAAGTCATGATGTCTACCCATAAGTTCTGCAATTTGTCCATTCATACCTAATTTTTCTGCCATTTGTCTAGCTATTTTTGCAACATCTTCAGCGTGCGTTTTTCTAACGATTGTTTCTCCAGATGTTCTTCTAAAACCTTTTACCATCATCGTTTCGTCATGGCTTTTTCTATCATATAGGGTAAGCACCATATCTATTTCATTTGCATGATTTTCTAGTCTTTTTAAGTCAATAGCTCTTTTAAATCCTCTTGTCTTGTCAAATAATTTTCCAGTGAATTTTTTTATTGAATTTTTAATTTTCATATTTTTCTCCCTTTTATACATTCATTAAAAATTAAACACTATAAAGATTATACCATAAATCTTGAAATTTGTACATAAAGACTGTTTTTTATCTATTTTATTACAAAATTATGTAAAATTTGATGATATTTTCTTGGTTTTATCGCACAAATACTTGTATATTTTGCATTTTTATAATATAATTTTTCTTGGGAGGAATCGATTATGTCTAAACTATTTATATCTCATGGAGACATCATCTTAGACAATATTTATAATGGTGATTTAAAATTAATTAAGCAAGATGGTGGCGGAAGTAATTGGAATACTTTATATAACTTATCTTATTTAGGAGAAAACTGTTATGCAGTTGGTACTTGCGGAAAAGACGTAGAAGGTGACATCGCTCTTTCTTCTTTGAAAGCTGGCAATGTAAATACAAGTCTTGTTCGTCGTGATGATATTTCAACATCTATTATGAATATCATTATTCCAAATCAAACAAATTTGGGTGATAACAGTATTATTCATAGTTGGTATTCACCAATTACCAATAAACGTACTTTATTTTTTAGAGATAATCTTCCAATAGAATTACCAGAAGATGTCTTAAAAAATGATATTTATGTTCTTTTAGATAAATTTGAAACAATTAATTTTGACTTTATCTCAAATCTTAAGAACAAAAAGATTTGTTTAGATATTGGACATATTCGTTTTATTGAACATTTTACAAAACAATATCTAACTATGTTTTTCAAAACAGCAAATTTAATTCAATTAAATGAAACTGTAAAACCTTTACTATTTGAGCGTTTACAAATACAAAATGAATTTGATTTCTTTAATTTACTTGACTTAGATTTGTTGGTCGTTACAAAAGGAAAAAAAGGTGCTACCTTTATATTTAAAGAAGGAAATGAACTAAAGTCCATTGATAAAGAACCTGAAGTTATTGCAAAAGTTGTTGACTCTTCAGGTGCTGGTGATGCTTTCTTTGCTTCAGTTATTCAAGGGTATGCCTATACAGATAATATTAATTCAGATTTTATTAATAAGATTTTTTCAACTGCCAATAAGGCGTCTAGAACAGTAATTAGCCAAATTGGTAGTAGAAGAACATCTTAAAAATAAATAAAATTTAAAGGAGGAAAAAATGAAAAAATTTGATGTTGCCATTATTATGGGAAGTGATTCTGATTTATCTATTATGAAAGATGCAGCTAAATTTTTAGAAGATATGGGAATTTCTTATGAAATGAAAATTCTTTCTGTTCACAGAACACCTGAAAAAGCTATGGAATATGCAAATAGCTTAAAAGAAAATGGTGTAAAAGTAGTTATTGCTGGTGCTGGAGGTGCTGCACATTTACCAGGTGTATTTGCTGCTATGTTACCAACTGTACCTGTTATTGGTATTCCAATTCATACTAAGACTTTAGGAGGGGTTGATTCTTTATATTCAATCGTTCAAATGCCTTCAGGAATTCCAGTTGCAACAGTTGCAATCAATGGAGCAAAAAATGCAGGTATTTTAGCAACTTCTATCTTAGCTGTTGGAGATGAAAGTGTAAAAGAAAAATTAGCAGCTTATAAAAATTCTTTAAAAGATGCTGTTTCTAAAAAAGATGAAAAACTTCAAGAATTAGGATATGCAAGTTACTTAGAGAATATGAATAAATAAAGCAAGTTGCCAAAGGGGACGGGCCATTTTGGCAACTTCCATAAAAAATATATTTTTAAAATTTATAAAAAATGTTGCCAAAATAACCCGTCCCCTTTGGCAACCTAATAAAATTTGAAAGGAATGTGAAAAAATGAAAAAAATTAGTAGTGGTAAAGTTCGTGAAATTTATGAAGTAGATGATGACAAATTATTACTTGTTGTATCTGATAGAATTTCTGCATTTGATTATATCTTACCAAATTTAATTCCTGATAAAGGAAAAATATTAAATAAAATTTCAAAATTCTGGTTTGATTATACAACAGATGTTATACCAAATCATGTTATTTCAACAGAATTAAAAGATTTTCCTGAAGAATTCCAAACACCTGAATTTGACGGAAGAAGTATGTTAGTTAAAAAATTAAAAATGATACCAGTAGAATGTATTGTAAGAGGATATATTACAGGTTCTGGTTGGAAAAGTTACCTAAATGATGGAACTGTATGTGGTATTAAACTTCCTGAAGGATTACAAGAAGCTCAAAAATTACCTGAGCCAATCTTCACACCTACTACAAAAGCACAAGAAGGACATGATGAAAATATTTCTTTTGAAGAAGTTTGTAATTTAATTGGAACAGATTTAGCAAACAAATTAAGAGAAAAAACAATTGAAGTATATACAAAATGTTCTGAATATGCAGCAACAAAAGGTGTAATCATTGCTGATACAAAATTTGAATTTGGTCTTGATGAAAATGGAGAATTAGTTCTTGGAGATGAAGTATTAACTCCTGACTCTAGTAGATTCTGGGTTGCAAAAGACTATCAAGTTGGAACAAGTCCAAAAAGTTTTGATAAACAATATCTTCGTGATTGGATAAAATCTAGTGGATATAATCCTGAAGGTGATACACCAATTCCAGAAGATGTTATTATGACAACAAGACAAAGATATCTTGAGGCTTATGAAATGTTAACAGGTAAAAAATATGAATAATTCTAAAAAAGGGAAATTGGGGACGGACTCATTTTTCCCTTTTTTTAGTATAGCCAAAAAATATAGAATATAAAAGTCATTACATGATTTTTTATAATCTTGCTAAATAAATAGAAAAGGGAAAAATGAGTCCGTCCCCAATTTCCCTTTTTATTAAAATTTTATTTTTTCAAAACGATCTTTTTCAAGTGTTTCTGGAACCTCAATTGGATATTTTCCTGTAAAACATCCATAACAGAAATCATTTATTTTACATCCTTTAGCAATCTCTTTTAAACTATCCATGCTTAAATATTCTAAAGAATCTGCTCCGATTTTTTCTTGAATTTCTTCTTTTGTCATTTGATTTGCAATTAATGCTTCTTTTTTATCAACATCTGTACCAAAATAGCAAACACCTACAAAGGCTGGTGATGCTACTCTTATATGTACTTCTTTTGCCCCTGCTTCTTTTAAAGTTTTTATAATCTTAGTTATTGTTGTTCCTCTAACAATAGAATCATCTACTAAAACTATTTTCTTTCCTTTTACAGTTTCTTTTAAAGGGTTTAATTTTAAAGCTACTAAATCCTTTCTTTTACTTTGTGCATTTTGTATAAAAGTTCTTCCTATATATTTACTTTTTGTAAATACCATATCATAAGGAATTTTTGATTCTTTTGAATACCCTAAAGCTGCATCTAATCCTGAATCTGGAACACCTGCTACAATATCAGCATCTACTGGCGCTTGTTTTGCCAAATATCTTCCTGCATTTTCTCTAAAAATATGTACATTAATACCATCTATAATAGAATCTGGTCTTGCAAAATAGATATATTCAAAAATACACATTCCTTTTCTTTCATTTGGCATATATTTTTCGCTTTTAACTTGATTATCTGTAACAACTACAATTTCTCCTGGCTCTATGTCTCTTTCAAATTTTGCACCAGTAATATCTAATGCACAACTTTCTGAAGCAAATACAATATCTTCGCCTAAATATCCCATACATAATGGTCTAAATCCTTGTGGGTCTCTTACAGCAATCAATTTTTGTGGTGATAAAATTAATAAAGAATATGCACCTTTTAAAATCTTCATTGTATTTTTTACAGCTTCTTCAATTGAGTTTGTTTTGATTCTTTCTCTTACAATAATATGACAAATAACTTCTGTGTCACTAGTTGTTGTAAATATTGCCCCTTCATCTTCTAATTGTCTTTTTAGTTCTAATGCATTGGTGATATTTCCATTATGAACAATTGCCAAATTTCCCTTTTTATGTCTTACAACCATTGGTTGTGCATTTTCTTTTCTAGTTTCACCTGTTGTTGAATATCTAACATGTCCAATTGCCATTTTTCCTGTTGGTAATGAATTTTGAACATGTTTTGTAAATACATCAGATACTAAACCTAAATCTTTATGAAAATGAATAACTCCATCTTCATTAACTGCAATTCCACAGCTTTCTTCTCCTCTGTGTTGTAATCCTGATAACCCAACACATACAGGTGTTACCACATCTTCATTATTTTTGATTCCATAAATTCCATAGATTCCACATTCTTCTTTTATTTTTTCTCCAAACATTTTTCACTACTCTCTTTCTATTTTGTTTATATGATAAATTTATTATATAACAAATCTAGCTTTGCTATGGCCTTTTCTCTACTTTTTACATTTAATATATTAATTTAAGGTCTAGCAAAAAGCGTATAAGATTTGTTGCGCGAAAAATTGTAAAACAATTTTTCTGTGCAATTTTGTTTTTTTGTCTTTGTCATTTTTTTCCTATGAACGATTTGGCATGTCCTTATCGTTCAATTTGACATTTGATTGTGTTTTTGCTAAAATGCAATCAAATCATACAAATTTATATAAGGAGTTGTTTTTTATGTATAATTTAGTTGTTTTTGCTTCTGGTAATGGCTCTACTTTGCAATCTATTATTGATGCAATTGATAAAAAAGAATTAAATTCTAAAATTGTATTAGTTGTTTCAAACAATCCTGATGCTTTTGCATTAGAAAGAGCCAAAAAAGCAAATATTCCTACTTATGTTATTAAAAATAAGAATTTTCAAGATATTGATAATGAGTTATATGAGGTTTTATCTCACTATGACATTAACTTAATTGTTTTAGCAGGTTATTTAAAATTAATTGGTGATAAACTACTTTCTAAATATACAATCATTAATACACATCCTTCTTTACTTCCTAAATATGGTGGCAAAGGAATGCATGGTATGCATGTTCACAAAGCAGTTATCGAAGCTAAAGAAAAACAAAGTGGTGTAACTGTTCACTATATCAATAACGAATATGATAAAGGTAATATTATCAGTCAAACGGTTGTTGATGTTTTAGAAACAGATACCCCAGAAACTTTAGCAAGCAAAGTACAAGCTGCTGAAAAAATTCAATTAGTTAATGTTATTAAGAAATTTGAAACAGGTGAACTTTAGGGACAGTCCTTAAAGTTCATCTGTCATTTTTTTCTAAAAAACATCTTAGCATTTTCTAATAAATTCCCTCATGAACTTTAAAGACTGTCCCTAAAGTTCACCTCAGAATTTAATGTTCGTAAATTTCTCCAATATCTTTCCTATAATCTAAATTATCACTAATATTTCCTTCTAGTGCTTTATATGCTTTTTCTTTTGCTTCTTCTAATGTATTTCCCATTGTTGTTACACCAAATAATCTTGAAGTTCCTACAGCTTCATAAGTATTTCCCTCTACTGGTTTTGTACTTGCAAAATAAATTTTAGCACCACTTTCTTCGATTGCTTTTTTATTTACTGTAAATACACATGGTTCTTTGCTTTTTTGTATTGCATAATCTGGGCTAACTACATAAATCGTAAATGTATAATTCTTTTTAAATTTACAATTTTCTTCACTTAATTTTTTATTAAATATATTTTCTAATACTTCTGTAAATGGTGTTTCTAAAGAGTTTAATACATTTAATGCTTCTGGGTCTCCAAATCTTGCATTAAATTCGATAAATTTAATACCATCTTTGCATTTGAAAAATCCGCCATAGATAACGCCTGTAAATTCTAAGTTATCTTTATTCACATATTGAATGGTATCTTTTATTAACTTACTACATATATCTACATCTTTTTGTTCTAAGAATGGTAATAATCCATTTTCAAAGCTAAGACAACCCATTCCACCAGTTCCTGGTCCTTTGTCTTCATCAAAACGATATGGATAATCAAAGGTAATTGGTGTTACGACAATATTTTCACCATCTGTTAATGCCATAACCGTAAATTCTCTACCTTCTACTTTGTCTTGTACAATAACACTTCCATCAGATTCTAAACAAGATTTAGCATAATCATATCCTTTCTCTTTTCCTTTAAAATGGATACCTCCTACTTTAACACCTTTTCCTCCTGTTAATCCTTCTGGTTTTACAACAAAACTGTCATCATTGTAATTTTTCATAACTTCATCTAATGCTTCAATGGTTTTTACACTTTCATTTCGAATGACCATTTCAGGTGCTAATTGTTTTACAATATCTAAAGCATAGGTTTTACTCCACTCTACTTTTGCACCTTTTGATGTTGGTCCAAAGGTTTGTAATCCAAGCTTTCTTGCCAAATCAATTAATCCTTCTTGTAATAAATTGTCTTGACTAACCACTGCTGCTTGAATTCCTTCTTCTTTTACGAATTTTTCTACAAGTTCTTTATTAAATGGATCTCCTATGATATATTTTCCATTTGATTTTTCTACTTGCTCTACAATTGATGGGTTTGCATATGGTAATATCGCATATAATGCATATCCTTTTGCAATTTGTTCAGCAAGTACGGCTTCTCTTCCACCATTTCCTAGTAATAGACATTTTTTCATTTATCTATCCTCCTTTTTATTTTTATTTATGCTAAATTCCAGCTAGTCATATCATATTTTTTACTTTCTTCTAATTCATGTATTTGTTTTTGAATTTCTTGTATATCTTCATCATTAAATGGCTCAAATGTATCATAAAATCCTGTATCTTTGTATGGAAAATTCAAAGCTTGTCCAAAAGGTTGTATTTTGGAATTTCTAGTTCTTCCATACAAATGTATATGAAAAACTGGTTTTGTTCCTTCTACATATGCCCAATTTCCATTTTCTTGATAATTGATTCTTTCTATTTCTATACCTCTATTTTTCATTCCTTTTACCATTGCTTCACTAACTAACATCGTGAGCCTCATCGCTTCTATTGCTTCTTTCGGACTTAAATCTAATCTACTTGCAAAATACTTTTCTTTTGACCTTATCCAAATATGCCCACCATCTTCTCTGGAAATATGTGGCACTTTGGGTACACAAACAATAAATGTTTCTGTCTCATATATTGTCACATCATTCATATCATCTCTCCTTTATATTCATTTTCTACTTATAGCAGATTATGTTCTAAAAATATGATTGTTCTAATATTTTCATCCTATGCACTCTTACTCTATATATCTTTTTGAGTCATTTTTCTTATTTACCATTACATAAATAACGATATATAATAATGAAATTGGTAATATTGGGATAATCATAAATGCAGATACATACCAGTTTAATGTAAATTCTAATGAA
>CALXBY010000034.1 GCA_944386675.1 uncultured Clostridia bacterium
ATGGCAGGGGTAGAAGGATTCGAACCCTCACAGGCGGTTTTGGAGACCGATGTGCTACCATTAACACTATACCCCTATAAATTAAAGACATTTAATATATTAGCATAAAAAATATATTTTATCAATATTTTTTTGAAAAATTATTGACTTTTTTTAATAAAGATAATAAAATATATAAAATTACATATCTACAGTGAAGAAGAAAAAGTACGGTAAATTTATTTAAAGAGAATTGGTGATGGTGCGATACCAGTAATAAATGCGTATGGGGAGCTTTGGAGTGGATTTTAAATGAAGGTGCTTAAAACTTTTAGTTTTAGGAAATAGGGTGGAAACGCGGAAAAGTAACTTTCGTCCCTAGCTATATGCTAGGTATGAAAGTTTTTTTGGTTTAAATCGATTAGATTCATCATCTAGCACATTTTCGTAATTTATTTCAAACCTCGATGTACAAACAACGTAAACCTGCGACTTGAAAATAAATTACAAAAATGCACTATATAATAAATCTAATCAATTTAAGAAAACAGAGGTAAATTTATCATTTATTGTATTTTCTTATTTAATACAAAAAAACTTTCATCGACTTGGCAAATAAAATTAAAAGAGGAGGAATTGTTATGTTAAAATCAATGGACACATTAGTAGCACTTTGCAAAAATAGGGGATATATTTACCCTGGTTCAGAAATTTATGGAGGATTAGCTAATACTTGGGATTATGGTCCTTTAGGAAATGAACTAAAGAATAATATAAAAGCAGCATGGAGAAAAAAATTTATACAAGAGAGTAAATATAATGTAGGATTAGATGCAGCTATTTTAATGAATCCAACAACATGGGTAGCATCAGGACATGTAGGTGGTTTTTCAGACCCACTAATTGATTGTAAAGAATGTAAAACAAGACATAGGGCAGATAAATTAATAGAGGAATGGGCACATGAAAATGGAAAAGATATGATTGCAGATGGTATGTCAGACAAAGAGTTAATAGATTTCATCAATGAAAATAAAATACCATGTCCAAATTGTGGAAAAACAAATTTCACAGATATTAGAAAATTCAATTTAATGTTTAAAACATTCCAAGGAGTAACAGAAGATAAAACAGCAGAAATTTATTTAAGACCAGAAACAGCACAAGGTATATTTGTAAATTTCAAAAATGTTATGAGAACAACTAGAAGAAAAATACCAATAGGAATTGCTCAAATTGGTAAAGCTTTTAGAAATGAAATTACACCTGGAAACTTTACTTTTAGAACAAGAGAATTTGAGCAAATGGAATTAGAATTTTTCTGTAAACCAGGAACAGATTTAGAATGGCATCAATATTGGAAAGATTTCTGCAAAAATTGGTTATTAAATTTAGGAATTAAAGAAGAAAATATCAGATTAAGAGACCATTCAAAAGAAGAATTATCACACTATAGTAATGCAACAACAGATATTGAATTTACATTCCCATTTGGATGGGGAGAATTATGGGGAATTGCTGATAGAACAGACTTTGACTTAAAGAGTCATATGAAAGTTTCAAAAGAAGACTTCACATATACAGACCCAGAAACAAATGAAAAATATGTACCATATTGTATAGAACCATCTTTAGGAGCAGATAGAGTTGCTTTAGCATTCTTATGTAACGCTTATGACGAAGAAGAAATTGGTGAAGGTGATACTAGAGTCGTATTACATTTACATCCAGCATTAGCACCATTTAAAATAGCAGTACTTCCATTATCTAAAAAATTATCAGAAAAAGCACAAGAAGTACATGAAAAACTATCAAAGAAATTTATGTGTGATTATGATGAAACAGGAAGTATTGGAAAAAGATATAGAAGAGAAGATGAAATTGGAACACCATATTGTTTAACAGTAGATTTTGATACACTAGAAGATAATACAGTAACAATTAGAGATAGAGATACAATGGAACAAATTAGACTTCCAATTGATGAAGTTGAAAAATGGTTAGAAGAAAAATTAGAATTTTAATTTGGATAATTATGTCTAATTGAAGACGTTTCCAGTTGGGACATTTTATAAAAAACGTGAACTTTGAGGATAAATTCCTTAAGGTTCATTTTTTTGTAATATAGGAAGCATTTTAGAAATATGTTTTGAAAAGAGAGTCATAAAAACTACTATTATTTTTCGATATTTTATGATATATTAGATATACTACATATTGGGATTCGTAAAGATATTCGAAAAAAGATTGGAAAACAACCAGGAGATAAAATAAAAGTAACCATTGCAGAAAGAGAATAAGAATAAAGGATGATAAACATGAACTACAAAATTATAAATGGCTCTATTTCTTATGGAGCAGAAACAATATTAGAAGAAATCAATTTTGAAATTAAGGAAAAGGATAAAATTGCCATAATAGGAAGAAATGGAGCAGGAAAATCTACTTTTCTAAATGCTCTAATAGATAATGAAATTTTGGAAGAGGGAATTGGAGAAGAAAAATTTCATGTATATAAACAAGGAAATCCAAATATTGGATATTTAAAACAAATCAATTTTGAAAATTCTAATAAAACAATGCTGGAAGAAATATTAGAAGTTTATGAACCATTAATAAGATTAGAAGAAAAAATAAAAGAAAAAGAAAAACGATTACAAGAGTTAACTGATGACAAAACAATAAAGGAATATACCAATACCTTAGAACAATATGAGATACAAGGTGGGTATCTTTATAAAAAAGAATATGAAACAGCGATAAAAAAATTTGGATTTAAAGAAGAGGATAAAGATAAAAAAATAACAGCATTTTCAGGAGGGCAAAGAACGAAAATTGCTTTTTTGAAATTATTACTAAGTAAACCAGACATATTATTATTAGATGAACCTACAAATCACTTAGATATTGTAGCAATTGAATGGCTTGAAAATTACTTAAAGAACTATCCCAAAGCTGTTGTCATTGTTTCTCATGATAGGATGTTTTTAGATAAAATTGTAAATAAAGTATATGAAATAGAATATGCTAGCATGGTAGAGTATAAAGGAAATTATGCAGACTATGAAAGACAAAAAAGAGAGAATTATGAAAAACAGTTAAAAGATTATGAATATCAACAAGCCGAAATTAAAAGATTACAAGCAATTGCAGATAGATTTCGATATAAACCGACAAAGGCAAAAATGGCATTATCAAAATTAAAAAAGATTGAGCAAATGACCATTATAGAAAAACCGGAACAATATGATTTAAAAACATTTTATGCAAATTTTGATGTAAAAATACAAAGTGGAAAAATGGTATTAAAGGTGGAAAAATTACAAATAGGATATGACAAGCCAATTGCAGAAATATCATTTGAATTGTATAAAGGACAAAAATTAGCAATTATTGGAGAAAACGGAACAGGAAAGTCTACTTTGCTAAAAACTTTGAATGGAGAAATAAATAAAATAGCAGGAGAAATGGAATATGGTTATCATGTAGAAAAAGCATATTTTGATCAACAAATGGAGTTTTCAAATCCAGAAAATACAATATTTGAAGAAATAAGTCAAAACTTTCCAGAACTAATGACAACACAAATTAGAACTTTATTAGGAACATTTCTTTTTACTGGAGAAGATGTGTTTAAGAAAATAAAGGTATTATCAGGAGGAGAAAGGGCTAGATTACAGCTATGTAAAATATTAAAAAGTGAGCCAAATTTATTATTATTAGATGAGCCGACCAATCATATGGATATTGTAGGAAAAGAAAGTTTGGAAAATATACTTGAAAATTATACAGGAACTTTAATATTTGTTTCTCATGATAGATATTTTGTGAACAAATTAGCAGATTGTATTTTAGAGTTTAGTGATGGAAAAGTAACATTTTATAATAAAAATTATCAAGAGTTTTTAGATTATAAAGAACAACAGGAAAATACAAGTCATGAGTCACAAAATATAAATGAAAAGACACAAGAAAATGTAAGTAAAATTAAAGCGAACAGGAAAGAAAGTAACTCATATTTCATAGAAAAAGAAAAAAATCGAATACAAAATAAGATAAGTAAGATAGAAAAAGAGATTGAAGAAAAAGAAGAAAGAATTCATGAAATTGAAGAAGAAATGTCAAAAGAAGAAATTTGTTCAGATTATATAAAATTAAATGAATTGCAAGAAAATATACAAAAAATAAATAAAGAGATAGAACAGAAAATGCAAGAATGGGAAATATTAAATCAGCAGCTTCAAACGTATTAATTTTAATAGACTTTATATTAACTTTATGATAAAATATGCTACAAGATAACTCAGCATAAAAAAATAGGAGGTAAAGAATATGAGCAAAGTGCGAGCTGTAAATGGGTATATGTTACGGAAGTTTACCAGAGACAATAAAAAATGTCTTATCATAGTATATCTGATTGATGGAGAGTTTTTTACACAATCAAAATATTATGATGTAAGTCAAGAAAAACTGATAAAAGTAAAAGAAAGACTTGATGATTATACAACCACGAATAAAGAGGCAGAGGAACTTTGTCGAACAATACCGTTAATGACGATTATCAATGCAGTAGAGGACATCATGTTTAAACCAAACTAAAAAAATGAATTATGGAAAGAATAAGGAATCACAAAAGTTTGTGGTTCTTTATTCATTATGTTGCTTTTTATAAAAAAAGATATATAACTTATATATGAAAAAGATATTTTTGCAAAAAACAACCCTGCAAGGTTTTGCAATATGCTATAAATGATAGTGAAATATAAAATGAAGGATGAAAAATGGATTTTAAAGAGTATTTAGTAGAAAATTCAGAAAAAGATATGATTAGTAAGATTTATCACAATGACATGGAAGATTTACAATGTATTTCTGAAACTAAGGAATATTTGATAATATCTAAAAAAATTAAAAAGCTTGAAAAAGAATTATTAAAAAATTTTACAAAAGACAAAGTGAAAAAATACATAGAATATACAAATGAAAGAAATAGTATTGAAGCTGAAGACCAATTTAAATTAGGATTTAAAACAGCTATTAAAATCATTTTGCAAGCATTAAAATAATCCTAATTTAAGATTTCTTAGGATTATTTTTTAATTGTCTTTTATTGCTTTTTTTGGTTTTTCTATGTTGCTTTTTATCACTATTCATATATTGAATTAATTTTCTAATTATATTTTTTTCATTTTCTTCTAAATTGTTAAATCCACTGATACTATCATCTAAGTTGCTATCAGATGTACTTAAATAATCTTTCAAAACTACGGTAGGTGTTACTTTATATAAATTACACAACTTTACTAAAGTAGTAATACTTCCCTTTGTTTTATTGCGCTCAATATCAGATAAATATCTAGGCGCAAGTCCAAGGGATTCTGCTACTTCTTCTTGTGTTAAACCTAGAGAAATACGAATATTTTTTAAGTTTTCACCGATTAAAATTGGTATATTGTGTTTTTCTTTTTTCATTATAACCTCCATGTGCTGATATGACTAGTTTTCCAAAATTATTTAAAAATATGTATGCAAAGTTACTATAAGAATATCAAAAATATAGATGAAAGAACATGAGTAAAAAACCACAATAATGTGGAAATAAACTTGAAAATAAAAAATCATTATGATATACTTTCCTTGTAAAAAAATATCAAAAAAACAATTAAAGAAAGGAAAGGGAGAATCAAATGATGAAAAACAAGGAAAACAAAAGGAAAAGACAAAAAATGTCAGAAAATGTAGCTCAAGAAATAAGGGTATTACCTTGATTGCATTAGTTATCACAATCATTGTTTTATTAATTTTAGCAGGAGTAACAATTGCAACTTTAACAGGAGAAAATGGAATTATAACAAAAGCAACACAAGCAAAAGATGAAACAGAAATTAGTGCAGAAAAAGAGCAAATCACAGTAGCATATGGAGGGGCATTAGCCAAAAAAATGGACAGACAGATATAAATGCGAGTGATATGCAAGACCAGTTTGACAAAAATGATACAAATGCAGAAGCAAGTGGAGCAATAAAAGTATATTTTCCAGACAGTAAAAGATGGTATAAAGTTGATGGAAATGGAAATGTAACAGGACCATTTGCAAGTGAAGATGAAATGGGAACAACCTTAGCAGAAGCAATTGAATCTGGAGAAATCAAGATAGGAGATTATGTACATTTCGAAAATCCTACAAGTGGAAAAGCAGAAGTAGATGCAGATGCATTAGGATTAGAAAGAACAGATGTAGGAATTAATAATGGAGACAACAAACAAGTATATGAAATAACTGAAGAGAAGAACCAATTAAATTGGAGAGTATTAGGAGTAGAAGATGGAAAAGTAAAATTAATAGCAGGAAGTCCATTAAAGTCAAATAATACAATAAATGGGAATGAAGCACCATATTTATTCATGTATGGAGCAAAATCATATACACAAGGTCCAACAGAATTGACTAAGATATGTAGTACTTTATATCCAAAATCATCATTAATATATGAAGCAAGAAGTGTTAATATGGATGATATAAATGCGATAACAGGAATAACAGATGAAAATAAGATAAAAGAAGTGAATTTAGACCCACATTATGGTGGAAAACAATATAAAGATACGTATAATTTTACCGATCAATATACCCCAGAAAGCTGGCTAAATGGTAAAACAAAAACAACAGTAAGCGGAACAGTAGATGGATATTATTATGCTATTAATAGTGAAGATGAAGAAGTAACTGCAACTGTTTCAGATACAAGACTATATGATATGCTATTTAAGAATGTCGATGCTCCAAACGGAGCACACTACTGGCTCGCTTCGCGTGGTGTCTGTGCGCACTCTAGCTATGCTAACTTTGGTCCGGGCGTGGTCAGTACGGGTAGCGGCTTTACTATTGCCGGCACTTGCATTATGTTCGGCTCTGACGGCTACGAGCGTGGTAGCTTCGCTGCGGTGCGCCCCGTAGATTCTATAAACTGTAGTTATGCAATCAATGGTTGTATGAGAGATAATATAGAAACAAACTATTGTCCTTTCGCCTATGGCGATAAATTAAAAATAGATGGATTTATTTG
Organism: uncultured Clostridia bacterium; assembly: GCA_944386675.1. Lineage (GTDB taxonomy): Bacteria > Bacillota > Clostridia > TANB77 > CAG-508 > CAG-269. The sequence continues at coordinate 7,047 of CALXBY010000034.1, forward strand.
TTAGTAGTATAAAACGAAAGGGAGTAAATTCTAGGACTATTTTTGAAGTAGCGTAATTTTTGGCTACTTTTTTATTATATGAAAGAAATCAGCCTTTATCTTAAATTCATATAAGCTTCTAAAGAAATAGAAACACATTTATAATATATTATAGAAATGTGTTTTTTATAAGTACAATTCATGAAAGTTTAGATTTAGAAACTTTTTGTGGACATAAATGTTTATAGCAAATATAACTACTTAATAAACTATTTAAAGAGATATAACCATTTTTATATAAATATTTTCTCTTTTTTAATTTTCTGTTAATATCACGATATTTAGAATACTTACCCTTCTTATTTCTGCCTAAAAAAATGAAATGATTTTTATTAGAGTAAATTCTAGTTTTGGGATTTAAAACCATTTTTTCTTTTAATAAAAAATTTCGAATTTCTTCTAAGCAATATTTTAAATATTGTTTAGAAGGGTGAAAAAGTAAAAAATCATCTTGGTAGCGAACATAATATTTTATTTTTAGATTTTCTTTAATAAAATGATCCATATCATTTAAATAAAATATTGCTAAAACCTGACTAGACATATTACCAATGCTTAAGCCTTCTGAATCACTATCTATAACAGAAAAAACAATATTTAAAGCATCTTTATCCTTAATCCTCTTGATTAATTTCTTTTTCAAAACGTCATGATCAATACTAGCAAAAAATTTACTAATATCACATTTCAAAATGTAATAAGTATCATATTTTACTTTGCATATCTGATGAAACTTCATAGCCAATCGAATACCTTCATTTGTTCCAAGCCCTTTTCGGCTAGCAACATTTGTATCTATCAAACAAGACATTAAACTAGGATATAATATATATCGACTAATTAGGTGATTGATAACTTTATCTTGCATATTTTGGCTAACAATTCTTCTTTCTTTAGGCTCGTAAATTGTAAAAACATTATAAGGACCAGGAACATAGGATTTTGATTTTAAAATGTTATAAATACGTGAAATGTAAGTACATTTATATTCTCTGAAATTTTCAACTTTTCTTTTGTTTTTTGTATTTCTACATACTTCGTTAACAGCACTAACAATATGTTCAAATTTATATATTTCAGGATATAAATTTCCTTTTCTCTTCATATGATAAATCCTCCAATTCAAAATTGAAAATAAATACTAAAAATATTTTACTAAATTTTTAGCTTTAGCAGTAATATTTTCTAAAGCAAAAGCTTCTGAAACAGATAAATTGTAATAATCAATATTAGATAATTCTTTTATAAATTGTTTGGCATTATCGTAAAAAAGATAATCTTGACTAGAACAAGAAGGTGCATTGATAGAATCAATAATATCTATTTCATAATTGTTAATTTTTATTAAATTAAGATATTTGTCTATATTTTTTACAGGAAAACCACATTTAGAAACAGTTTCATTTAACTTTGTTAGTTTTAAATTTAATAGTTTAGACATTTTTATAGCATCTTCGTCTAAAAATATGTAAAATATGCCACTTCTAAATAAGTAAAGTTTAGAAGCATTTTCAGATTTTAATGTTTTATATTTCTCATACAATTTACTCATAATAGAAACGCCTTTCCATTTTTTGGTCATTAGAAAATAAAAAAAGAAAGTTATCAACCTTACAAGGTTAATAAAATAGAAATAAAAGGTAATTAAAACAAGCAGGTGGTTGTTGTATAATAAATACTGATATATTGGGGATTAGGTGATAAAAATGGAATGGTATGATAGATTTTTAAGAAAAGAGAAATGGATAAAAAAATCAGCAGAAATTGAGGGTAATTTGTATGATAAACTAAAAGAAATATCAGAAAATGAGCTAGATGCATCTATAAATAAAATTGTAGATGCGTGTATTAGTGATTTGAATTTAGGCGATAAAGTTGTTATATATAAAAAAGAAAATAATGAGATTAATGTTGCAAGGTCAGTTATTATAAGAGAATCTATGTATAAGAAACTAGAAGAAATGAGAGAAAGATATGGAATTTCTATTTCTAAATTAATCAATACAGCAATTAGAAACGGGTTGGAAAAATATGATAAACGAAGCTAAAATAAAGTAATAAAAAATAAAAAAACAATAAAGATAATTGATAGAATTTGCACAAATTTAAAAAATATACGAAACGATAAAAATAATTTATGAATGCAAGAAAATATTTTACGAATAATAGAAATGAAATTTTGAGAGCGAACTTAAAAATTCCTAAAATTGTTTTTAAATAAAAAAGAAGATAGACCTTTTTAAAGTGAAGTCCATCTTCTTTTTTTTAATTGTATAAATTTCTCTCATATAAATCTTGAATAAATACATCTTTCTCTTCAAAATTATCAATAAAACCTACTTTGGCAATATTGTCATTGACACCTTGAATCCATACAGGTCTGTCCTCGTAAAACACATCACATTTTTCTTTATTTTGTAATATAGAATTAATTCTAGAAATATCCATAAAAAACCTCCTAAAAATATCATTTAATAAAAATATATCCGAAAAAGAAAAATATATTCATACAATTTTAATTTTATAAAAAATAAGTCTGTAGGAAGAGCTTAATTAATAACTATTGACTTGAATTTAGATTTCATATACAATAATTTATGGGGATTCAAAAGGAGGAATTTTATGAAAATACAATATAAAGATAAAATAATTAAAATAGATAAACCAATGACAATTTATGAATTATTAAAAGAGGAAATTGAAAATAGTGAGTATACAGTAGTGGCTGCCGTTTTTAATAACGAATATAAAAATCTAGAATCTATAATAGAAGAAGATGGAAAGATAGAACTAATTGACATTTCTTCAAAAGAAGGAATGAAAGTTTATAGAAGAACACTTGTATATATTGTGGGAAAAGCATTTGAAAAAATATGTCCAGACAAGAAAATGGAGGTAAACTATCAATTATCAAATGCTATGTTTTGTGATTTAATAGATGAAGAAGTAACAGACGAATTTATAGATGGATTAACACAAGAAGTAAGACGAATTGTAAAAGAAGACCTTCCTATCAAACAAGTAATTATGAATAGAGAAGAAGCAACAAAATTTTTTAATGAAACACAAAGCTCAAAAGGAAGATTACAACTTGATTTAGAAGATAATTCTGAAATTTTTATGTATTATTGTGAAGATTATTATAATTATTGTTATGGAACTTTGGCAAATAGAACAGGTGTAACTAAAATATTTGAAATTGTAAAATACAATGATGGATTTTTAGTAAGATACCCAAGTCAAAGTGATCCAGAAAGAATGCCTAAATTTGTAAAAAATAAAAAATTAGCATGGGCAATGGAAGAATATGATGACATTAATAAAATCATGAAAATCGAAAGAGTATATCGAATTAATGAAGCTATAAAAGAAGGAAATATCAAGGACATTATATTATTAGCAGAAGCATTACATGAAAAGAAAATTGCCAAAATGGCAGACAATATCGCAAAAAATAAAGATATAAAAATGATATTAATAGCAGGTCCATCATCATCAGGGAAAACGACTTTTGCACAAAGATTAGGTATACAATTAAAACTAAATAGAATCAAACCAGTAACGATTTCAGTAGACAATTATTTTGTAGAAAGAAAAGATACACCAAGAGATAAAAATGGAGAATATGATTTTGAATCTATAGAAGCCATTGACTTAGAATTATTTAATAATCATTTAACAAGATTATTAAATGGAGAAGAAATAGAAATACCAGAATTTGATTTCTATGAAGGAACTAAAAGATATAATGGCAAAAAGTTAAAGTTAGAAAATGATGAAGTTCTAGTAATAGAAGGTATTCATTGCTTAAACGATAGACTAACAAGTAAAATACCAGCAGAACAAAAATATAAAATATATATTAGTGCTTTAACTGTATTAAATTTAGATAGATTTAATAGAATATCTACAACAGACACAAGATTAATCAGAAGAATTGTAAGAGACTATCAGTTTAGAGGATATTCAGCAAAACAAACAATAAAAACATGGAATAAAGTAAATGAAGGCGAAAAGAAAAATATCTTTCCATTCCAAGAGGAATCAAACTTTATATTTAATACATCACTAGTATATGAAATAGGAGCATTAAAACC
>CALXBY010000035.1 GCA_944386675.1 uncultured Clostridia bacterium
TTATTGATTTTTATAATTTTTAATATTAGAATAATGATATCAATAAGTATAAAAGTTGTTATTACATTTATAAATTTTGTCAAACAAATGTCAAACAAATTCATTTGAAAATTTGATTTTACGAAAGTGTTGAAATATAAATATTTTTGAAATTTACAACCATAAAATACTGATAAATAAGCATATTAAGTAGCGAAAAGTAATTTAAAATAATTGTAAATATAAAATGAAAGGTACGACTTTGACTCTGGCATGCGCTAGTTCGAATCTAGCCAGCCCAGCCAAGCTTAAGAATATCAACGATTATAGTAGTTGGTATTCTTTTTTTATTACGAAGAAAAATCGAATATTTATCTTAACCACATATAAGATTACTATATAACAAGGTCAAGCTACTTATAAAGTAGAAATAATATTTACAACGAAAAATATTAATGGTACAATAAGGCATGAAGGAAAAAGATAGAATCTAATACAATAAAATAGGTTATATGTTAGAAAAACAAGAAATGATAGGTTAAAAAATAAGGAGGTAAAATATGATAAAACATATTGTTATGTGGAAATTTAAAGAAAACGAAGAGGAAAATATGAAAAAATTTTTAGAGGGATTAAATAGTTTAAAAAATATTATACCTGAAATTAAATATATGGAAACAGGAATCAATATAAATCCTAAAAATGAATATGATGCCATTTTAATTTCTGAATTTGAAACAATGGAAGATTTAGAAACATATAAAAATCATCCAGAACATGTAAAAGTATCTACTTTGTGTAAATCTATTAGAATAGATAGACAAGCAATAGATTATGAGTTTTAGAGTAAGGGAAATTAGAAGCATAAAAAATGTAGCTTAACGAAAAGGCAAAGGGAGACAAAAATGGACTTAGAAAAAATAAAAAATGCAAATACAAGAAAAATAGGAAAAAAATTAGAATATTTTGAAAAAATATCTTCAACACATAAATATGCAAAAGAAATAGCTATGCAACAAGATTCTGATGGAAAATTAATCATAGCAGAAATGCAAACAGATGGAATCGGGACAAAAGGAAGAACATGGTATACTGGAAAAAATAAAAATATAGCCATGACAATTATATTAAAACCACAATGTAAAATTAGTAAACTAGAAGGGCTAACCATACAAATTGCAGAATGTATGAAAAAAGCAATATATGAGTTATATCAAATTAAATTAGAAATTAAAAGACCAAATGATTTGATATTAAATGGTAAAAAAATATGTGGAATTCTTACGCAAATTAATACAATATCAGAAAAAATCAATTATTTAATCATTAGCTTAGGCTTTAATGTTAACGAAGATAACTTTTCAGAAGAAACACAAGATATAGCCACTTCGTTGAAAAAAGAGTACAACCAAAATTTTGAAAGGGAAGAGATTATAAAAAAATTTATAGAGATTTTAGAAAAAGAAATAGAATTATAGTTCTATTTCTTTTTTTTATAAATATACATTAAAAGAAAATAATGAAGAAAGGAGACATGATATTTATATATCATAGAAAAAAGGATGGAAAATGCAGAGAAATTAAATGATAAAAATTATATACAGATATTAAAAGGAATAGGCATTGCTTTAATTACAACTTTTATATTTTTATTAATTTTAGCAATTGTTTTAACATATACAAATGTATCAGAACAAATAATTAATCCTACAATCATTATTATTACAGCTGTCAGCATACTTATTGGAAGCACACTTAGTAATCTAAAAATAAAAAAGAATGGGCTGATAAACGGAGGAATAATTGGTGGGGTATATATCATATTATTATATATTTTTTCAAGTGTATTTAATGAAAACTTTTCATTAAATTTACAATCCATTATTATGATAATAACAGGAATTGCTTTTGGAATATTAGGGGGAATTGTTGGTGTAAATATATCTTCTAAATAGGCAGTAGTGCAGGAATAAAAAACCATAGATAATGTAGATATCTATGGTTTTTAGCTAAGGATCAATCAACATAATTTGTATAAATGACACGGTTCCAATAATTCATTAAATACTGTTTTTCCGACTTTGGAACAATGTTAATTCGAATAGCTGAAAATGGTTTGTCATGTGAATACGTACTTTCTTCGCCATCAGAGGCAGCTTTTAACCAACCAATATTAGGAACATAAATCTGATAAACGATAGAATAACTATCCAAATCTTTTAGATTAAAGGCAATTCCCGAGATTCCATACAAATTCTCTTTAGCTATTTCTTCAGGAATTGGATTAAAAGAGCCTAAACAAGAATTATTAGCTAGATTATGTCCTTGACCACCTAATTGAAAACAAAGTTTTCCAAGGCAGTAAACAGCATTTTTACTATTAATATCATACCAACTAGTAGCACTAGGACTATATCCATATTGGTATGGAATTTCAGAATAGTTACATCTAGCAGTTGAATTTTCACCCCAATATGTATAGTCAAAAATTCTACCTTCTAAGAGTTGTTTATCAATATCTCCATCTAAATAGGCAAAAATCATTTCTGACTTTTGATTGTTATTATCAATAATTGCTTGCTTTCCAGAAATTTGACCATTACTATCAAATTTAGAAAATCTGTATCCATTATAATTTGCATAATATAACATAATATTTTTAGCATTTTGTATATCAACAAAAACCTCAGAAGTATTGCCAGCAAAATCTGTTATATTAATAGGGTAAAGTATAGGTGAACAAAAAACTTTAGATAAAGATGTCAGGTCTTGCGAAATTTCCCAAGATTCAATAGGTCTTAAACATTCATTAGAAGAAATAATATATTTTGATTGATTATTTTCAATTGGTAATTCTTTACAAGTCGTATTAGGAGAAAGATTATCGATTAAAATTCCAGTATCGAACTTCAAAAATTCATTTTTCTGGTTTAAATTATCTTGAATAATTCCTTCTGGAAAAACAATAGATAAATTACCATTACCAGTTAAATTAGAAAGTAAAATATTATAAATTTTTTCATCATAATGATTAGAAATCAAATTAATATTTAAAGATGAATCAATTTTTTGGTTATTAATAAAAACATTTATATTATCACTATTAAAATTATTAATAGTGATATTTTTTTCCGTTACTTTTACTTTTAAATGTATTTGATGCGTGTAATTGGCATATTTTTCATATCCTGTATTTGTATTAGAAACAGAAATAACTTCTATTTTTGGTTTTTTATCAATGCATATATTCGTTGTTACAAATGTATAATCAAAAATATATTTAGAAAATGCAGTATGATAAAAAAATGGAATCAAAAATAAGAATACAAAAAATATGCATAAAATAATAGTTTTTTTATTCAAAAAATACCTCCTTTTTAAACAATTTAATTAAATAAAAAATGGAAATAAAACGAAATAAAATATTTGAATATGAATATATAAATTATATAGTGTGAACAAGAAAAAGTCAAGTCCCCAATTGGACACCCAACTGAACATCTTTGTCGAATTTTGCGATGAAAAGATTAAAAAAATTGGCATAAATAATTGACAATGGAAAAATATGGCAGTATAATCAAATTACATTTTTTTCTATAATTTTATTCAATTTTTAATTTCAAAATAATCAATTAACTATCCCAAACAAAAAATAAAAAAAGAAAAGGAGGTATGCCTATTTGAGTAAAAAGAAGACAATCTTACTAGTTATTCTAATTTTAGCAATTATTGTATTATCTTTTTTTGGTGGTAAAACATTTTCAAAATATGTGTCAGAAGTACAAGGAGAAGGTACTGCTGAAATTGCAAACTGGGTGTTTAAAGTAAATGGGAAAGAAGATTTAGTACAAAGTGTAGATTTGTTATCTACATATAACAATGAAACATTAATAAACAATAAAATTGCTCCAGGAACAAGTGGAAGTTTTAATATTGTGGTTGATGCAACTGGTTCTGAAGTTGGAGTGGATTATCAAATAAAATTTTTAAATGAAAGTGAAAAACCACAAAACTTGGTATTTATGTATAATGATAATCAGTATGAAAGTCTACAAGTATTAGAACAAGATTTATTAGGAACAATAAATGCTAATGAAGAAGACAAAACACGAACTATTACAATCCAATGGGAATGGCAATATGAAATAGGAGAAAATGAAAACGAAATCCAGCAAAATGATAAGATTGATACAAAAAATGCAAAAGAATTAGAGAATTACACATTTGATATAAATGTTATAGGTACGCAAGTAATGCCTAAATAATGAGTAAATGATAAAAATTGGAAAAAAGAGATAAAATATTATGGAATGAAATTTAAAAAATATATAAATTAGAGCAGAATTTAGTATTTGAAAGTTTGAAATAAAAAATAAGAAAATTAATATAAATCCCCTAAATATAAATTATAGAGAAATATGTACTACAAAAGAATATAAAAAACTGAAATAAAACCTTATCTATATATAGCAAAATAATCTTATAATAAATTAAGGGGACATAAATCCCCTTAATTTATTAAATATATGAAGGACTATATATAAAACCAAAAATAGAAAAAGGAGGTACATATAATTGAAACTTGATTTTCATAAAAAAATAAAAGTATTGAGTTTAAAAGATTTAAAAACAGATGGGGAAAAGAAAAATTATAAAAAACAAATTTTGATAGGAGTTATTATAGTAGGAATTTTTATAACATTCTTTTCAGGAGTGAGTTTAGGAAAGGCCATTCATAACACGAAAATAAATACCAATACAGAGATTGCTAAACCAATTTTAGAAGTGGAAAAAGGTTCGGAAATTAATATAACAGAAGATAATCAAAAAGGAGAATATACATTTAAAGTAAAAAATTATAATGATTTAGAAGAAATTTCTGAAGTGGATTTAAAATATTTTATAGAAATATTAGAAAATGATTTAGATACATCGATTCAATATACATTATATAAAGAAGGAGAAGAAATAGAACTAAAAGATAATAAGACAGAAGAAATAAAATTAAGTAAAGATAAAAAAGAAGAACAAATATATATATTAGAGGTAGAATATGATTCTACTAAAAATAAAATAGGTAATATTATGAAAGATATACAAATAAAAGTACATTCAGAACAATTGGAAATATAGGTGATAAAATGAGGAAAAAGAAAACATGGTTAATTATTTTAATTGTATTCATATGTATTTTATTATCAATTCTTAATTCTATAAAATATTCTTTTTTACAAGAAGACCTATTATTCTTTCAGTTTTTTAATTCCATAAATCGAAATAAAAATCAAGCAGATGATATAACGAATTTACAAGAAGAAATTTTGAATCAAGATAATATAAGAGTCGAAAAAAATATTCAAAAAAATGCAACAACAAAATCAATTATATTTGAGGTGGAGTACAAAAATACGAAATTACAAGATGTGAATTTAGCCCAAACAATTGATAATAAAACACTTGTAAATGAAAAAATAGCACCAGGTACAAAAGGGGATTTTGAAATTATTATAAAAGCAAAAGAAAATATAAATTATGAAATTACATTTGAAAGTAAAAATTCAAAACCATCAAACTTACAATTTTATATACTAGAAAATAATAGAAGGTATAATACATTAGAAGAATTAAATGATATATTAAAAGGAAATATTTTAGAAAATGAAGAAAAGAAAATATTAATATATTGGGAATGGGACTATGAAACAAATAAACAAAATAACATGCAAGATACAATAGACGCTAAAAAAATTAGAGAATATAATTTCTTAATATATGTAAAAGGATATTAGAATACGACTATTTTTGTATTAAAATTAAATAAAATAAATCATGTAGATACATAATTAAAAAAAATAAAAATAGAATAGTCGTATTCTAAGAAATTTATGAAAAAATACTTGTAAAAATGAAACAGAAACTATATAATATAGAGGTATATTGGGGTATCGCCAAGAGGTAAGGCATCGGACTCTGACTCCGACATTCCTGTGTTCGAATCACAGTACCCCAGCCAAAATTTTATAAATCTATTTTTTTAAAAGTTTATTTTTTTATTTTTTCAATTATTTAAATCGGTTATTTATATAAAAAATATAGATTAAAATCCCAAAATAATCAGAATATAAAATAGAGGTGATAATATAACAGAACAAGAAGTTATAGAAGCTATAAAATATATGCAAAAATATCAAACAGAAACAGATAGAATAGAAGCAAAAACAGCTGAAAAAGGATGCCCACAAAAATGTTATGATACAATTTCGGCGTTTGCCAATAAATATGGCGGGATTATAATATTTGGAATAAATGAACATAATAATTTTATAGAACAGGATGTATATGATGTAAATGATTTGCAAAAACAAATTACTGCATTGTGTAATTCTTGTTTTGAACCCAAAATAAGACCAGAGTTTTTAGCAGTTACATATAATAAAAAGAAATTATTAGCAGTAAAAATAAATGAATTACCAACTAAAAAAAAGCCTTGTTATTATAAAAATGTAGGAATTAATAAAGGTTCTTATGTTAGAATTGGAGATTCAGATGAACATATGACTGATTATGAGATTTATAGTTTACAAAGTTATATAGATGGAATTGAAGAAGATCTAAGACCAATAAAGAGAGCAGAATTTGAAGATTTAAATCAAGAAAAAATTTCAAAATATTTAGTTAATGTAAAAAAGAATAAACCCAATCTTTCAAAATTTTCTGATGAAAAAATTTTAAAGTTAAATGGTATCATAGAAAATACCACAAAAGAAATACATCCAACACTTGCAGGAATGATGGTGTTTGGAGAATATCCACAAGGATATTTGCCCCAACTTTTTATTGCATGTATTGTAGTACCAGGAAAAAGACTAGGAGATTTAGGAGAATTAGAGCAAAGATTTAACGATAATGAAAGAGTAGAAGGAACAATTGAAGAAATGTTAGATAAATCATTGGCTTTTGTAAGAAGAAACATTGGAACGATGATTATAATAGATAATGAAGGAAAAAGAACAGATATACCGCACTATCCAATGAAAGCACTAAGAGAAGCTATTGCAAATGCACTTATCCATAGAGATTATAGTTTTAATACAGAAGGTTCATATATCTATTTGAGAATTTTTGATGATAGAATTGAAATTCTAAATCCTGGTGGCTTATATGGGAATAATCATTTGGAAAATTTAGGTTCTGATAGTATCCTGGAAGTTAGAAATAATACAATTATTAGGTTATTAGAAGAAACAACAGATATTGTTGAAAATAGGCATACAGGAATTGCTACGATGAGAGATGAAATGAGAAGAATGAATTTACCAGAACCAGAATTTGAAATACTACGAGGGACTTTTAAAGTTACGTTTAGAAAAGAAAAGTTAGACATGATTAAAGAAAGTTGCACAGATAATTGCACAGATTGCACAGATAATTGCACAGATTGCACAGATAATTGCACAGATAATTGCACAGATTGCACAGATAATGAAATAAAAGTCTTAGAGCTATTGAGAAAAAATCCTAACACAACACAAGTAGAAGTTTCTAAAAGATTAAATATATCTAGGAGAAGTGTTTCAGCAATACTCTCTGGATTAAAAGAAAAAGGAAAAATAAGAAGAGTTGGATCAGATAGAAAAGGATATTGGGAAATTTTATAAAAATTTTTCAAAATTGTTTATCAAAAAGAATTTATTTGTTATAATAAAATCAATGAAATATTTTTAAATATAAAAAATATTGTTAGAGAGTAAACAAAATTGTTGAGAAAAATGGAGGAACAAAGGATGAAAAAAAATAATTCTGGTATTACTTTAACAAGTTTGATAATTACGATTATTGTGTTATTAATATTAGCGTCAATAGCTGTCTATAGTGGAATAGAAACCGTACGTTCGTCTAAATTAACTAAATTTACAACAGAAATGAAAATAATGCAATTGAAAGTAAATGATTTGTATGATAGTTATACTAATAATAGGTCTGTAAAAGTAGGCGAAACAGAATATGTGGGAAAAGGACAAGAGGCATCAGAAGGAGTAGAAGCTAAACCTGGAGTACAAGAAATAGGAAAAGATTTAAGTGCAGCGCCTCAAGATAAATTAAATGAAGCAAGTTCTGGAAGTGGCATTGATATAACAACTGAAAATGGTTACCGTTACTATGATGTAGAAACTGTAAAGTCATTACAAATAGACGGCGTAGAAGGTGAGTTTTTTATTAGTGTTCCTAATAGACAAGTTATCAGTGTAGATGGTTTTGAATATGATGGACAAAAGTATTATACTTTAGAGCAATTACCAGATGGATTATATAATGTAGAATACAATCCAATAAATGATACTCCAACATTTGATGCTACTTATGAGCAAATAGGAGATAATAAATGGAAAATAACCATATCGAATATTCAATATGATGGATATATAAGTAAATGGGATGTAAGATATCAAAAAGATGGACAAAGTTACTGGAGTACATCAGAAGAACTTACTTTTGAAGTAAATGAATCAGGACTTTATAAGATTTATATAGAAAAAGGAGATGTAAGATCTGCAGAAACATCAAAAGCATTAGGAGTACCAGAGCCAACACCAGAAGTAGCAGAAGGTTTAACAGAATTAAACCAAATGAAATATGGTGTTATAGAAGTGGAATTCTTAGATGGGACTAGTTATAATACAACAGATACAGCAAATAAACCAATATTAAAAGAAGGAATGAAAGCTGTATATTGGGGAAATACCAGTGGTGATATAGATGAAACAATGACAAATAATGTAACGGAAATAGATAGTTCTAATACAGCATATAAAGAAGCAAATTGGTATAATTATGAAAGTCAAGATTCAAACACAGAAGACGGAGGAACTAGTAGATGGGCAAATGCAATTGTAACAGTAGAAAATGTAGAAAGTTATTTTGTATGGATACCAAGATATGCCTATAGAATTGTATATTTTGATACAGAGGACCATGAAAATGAATATAGAGCAGGGGATTTAACAGAAGAAGATGCTTTAGCAAACGGATGGATAGTAGGATATAGTGATGCAAGAGGAATTGTAAACGAGGAAGGAAAAAGACCATCAGAGGTTGCTTCACAAACAACTATATCTGTAAATGACAAATATTTCAAAACCCATCCTGTATTTGATGGAGATGTAAACTATGGTGGATGGGCTGAAGATGATGGGACACCAGTTAAATTAGAAGGTATTTGGGTAGCAAAATATGAAGCGGCAAGGAGTGATACAGTTGGGACAACACAAGGAACTAGTGTAATACCAAAATTTGTACCAGGAGTAAGAACTTGGAGAAATATAACCATAGGAAATATGTTCACATATGCCCAAGAATATAATACAAATTTAAATAGTCATTTAATGAAAAATAGCGAATGGGGAGCAGTTGCATATTTAACAGAAAGTAAATATGGAAGAAATGGAACAGAAGTGACGGCACCACAAGAAGATGAATATGACACAGGAGGAGGGACTGAAACAGCGTATATAAATAATACAAATCAAAGTAGTACAGGAAATATTTATGGAATTTATGGTTTATCAGGGGGAGCTATTGAAGGTGTAGCAGGATATTATAATGGAACTGATGCAAATTTAGATAATGGGAATTCTTTTGCAGCTGCAAATAAATCAAGTGATGCATATTCAACAGCATATAAAACAACAGCAAAAAGTAGCTATAAATATGGGGATGCTACGTATGAAACAATTACATGGAATGATGATGAGTGTTCGTTTGTAGGTTCGATGAATTCTTTCTTTACACGTGGAGGAGGAATAAGTTGGAATACTTCTAGTATAGGAATATTTTTCTTTGACCCTTTTAATGGACGTGGTATTTTTGATGGTTATGGTTTCCGCGCATGTCTTACTGTAAAGTAATTTGCAATTATTACAGATGAATACCAGATAAGTAAATATATATGAAATAAAGATGTAAAATAAGAAAACTATTTTGATTTTTCAGAATAGTTTTCTTTACTTTTTGGTAAAATTAGGATATAATGTAACAAGTTAACA
>CALXBY010000036.1 GCA_944386675.1 uncultured Clostridia bacterium
TATATTAGCAACATCACTATCCATCATAACTTGTTTTCCTCTTATAGTATATATTAAATTTTTTATATCTTCTATAGAAAATTCATTTTGAATTGATAATTTATTTTCTTCCATAATTTCACATCCTTTTTTGAACTACATATATCTTAAATCATTTGTTTGTGTCAATAGGGACGGGGATTTTTGACACACTTATTGTTTATATAATGTTCTTATTTTCTCCCTATTTATTCCTAGTTCCTCTGATATCTTTCTTAATGAAATCTTATATTCTTCTTTTAACAATATTATTAATTTCTTTAATTTTATTTTGTCATCTTTCAGCTCTTCTTTTTCTATTTCATTCATCATTAAAAATTTATGTATAATGTTTTTACATATCTCTTCCTTAGTCTCGTCAACATCAATAAACGCATACTTTTCATTTGATTTTGATTTTATTTTCTTATAATTAGAATATGGATATTCCTCCGCTTTAATGCATATACCTGCTTTTACTGGATTGTCATAAATATATTTTATACAATTATATAAATGACTTTCACTATAAATTCCTTCTGATTTATATCTATCTCTAAATACATATCCCACTCTATTATATTTTTTATTATAATACCTTCCATATTTTGTATTTAATCTTTGCATATATTTGCTTAATTCTTCTATGTTCTCTGTTTTTATTAAAATATGGGCATGATTATTCATTATGCAATAAGAAATTATATCAATTTCTTGTGTTTGCTTTAATTGGTACATCGTTTTTATGTAATATTTAATATCCTCAGATTTTTCAAAAATATATTTTTTATCGATTCCTTGGGTAATTACATGAAAAAATAAAGTGTGTTCATAGCTTCTAGGTTTTCTTGGCATATATTGTCTCCTTGAATAAATAATTAGAATAAATAAAAAAATAATATGATATAAATATAAAATATTATATCATATTATTTTTTTGCTTTTTGTCGAATTTTGTTATTAAAATATATTTTTTACTGTGTCAAAAAACTCCGTCCCCATTGACATAATTTGGAGCAGGTAGTGGGAATCGAACCCACGTCATCAGCTTGGAAGGCTGAGGTTCTACCATTGAACTACACCTGCATTACTCTTGACATTTATAAATTATAAATGTTTTTCTTTTTCTTGTCAATAGTTTTTTTTAATTTTGTTGAAAATTTTGTGAAAATTATCTATTTTTTATTTACAAATTTCCCCAACTAATATACAATAGGCTTGTACAAAAAATATGGTTTATATCATATTTTATAATAAAAAAAGTAAAAAATGGTAACACTAAGAAAAAATTTTGGAGGTAACAAATGAAAAATAAAAATGAATTAAGTTATAAAGATCTAAAATTAAATTGCAATCCAGATATCTTTAAATTTGAAACGACTGAAGAATTAGAACCTATTCAAGAAGGTATTGGTCAAGATAGAGGTATTAAAGCCTTAGAATTCGGTATTCAAGTGGATGTAAAAGGATATAATTTATATTTAGAAGGACCTAGTGGTGTTGGAAAAACAATGTATACAAAAAATTATCTAGATAAAATTGCCGCTAAAAAGAAAGTTCCTTCTGATTGGTGTTATATATATAATTTTGAAAATCCAAATGAACCAATTGCTGTTGAATTACCTGCAGGTCAAGGTAAAGAGTTTAAAGAAGCAATGGATGGATTTATTAAAGAAATAAAAAAAGATATTAAGAAAACATTTAATGCAGATGATTTTGAAAAAGAAAAAGCTTTAATAAAGCAAGAATATGAAACCAAAAGAGCAGCTTTATTAGAAAAATTAAATGCAGATGCTGCTAAATACAAATTTGCTGTAAAATCTGCTCAAAATGGTATTTATATGACACCTGTTGTAGATGGTAAACCAATTGAAGAAGAAGAATTTGATAAACTAGATGACACTATTAAACAAGAATATGAACAAAATTCTTTAATTGTTCAAGAACAAATTATGAATGTTATTGGACAAATTAAAGAAATTGAAAGACAATCTGATAAGAAGATTTCTGAATGGCAATCTAATGTGGCACTTTTAACTGTAAATGTGCATATTAATTATTTAAAATCTAAATATAAAAGAAATAAAAAGATAAATAAATTTTTAACAGATGTTAAGCAAGATGTATTAAAGAATATATCTACATTTTTAGAAGATGATACACATCAAAATCATCCTACTAACCAACAAAATCCAGTAATGAAAAAAATGGATCCTACTTTAAATTATAGAGTCAATTTGTTTGTTGATAATTCTAACCGTGAAGGCGCTCCTGTTATTATGGATACAAACTATTCTTATCATAATATTTTTGGTTCATTGGAATATGAAAATTATTATGGTTCCTTAAAAACTGACCATACAATGTTAAAAGCAGGTCTAATGCAAAAAGCAAATGGTGGATATATTATCTTCCAGGCTAAAGATTTATTAGCAAATGGTATGTGCTATGAAGCCCTAAAAAAAGCTCTAAGGGTAAAAAACATTGGTATAGAAAATACTGCTGACCAAAGATCTTCTATGGTTTTGGTTTCCTTAAAACCTGAGCCTATACCTTTAAACTTAAAAGTTATTCTAATTGGAAATGCTAATATTTATCAGACTTTATTATCAATGGACTCTGATTTTAGAAAATTATTTAAAATAAAAGTAGAATTTGAAGATGATGCTCCTATAACAAGTGACAATGCAAACAAATTAGCAAGAATCGTCCATGGTTTCTGCGCACATGAAGAATTACCACATTTAGATAAAAATGCAATGGCTAGACTTGTTGAATATGCCTCAAAAGTTGCTGGAAGCCATCATAAGCTTTCTACTCGTTTTGATGATTTGATACAAGTTGTTGGTGAAGCTGCCACTTGGGCAAAATTATCTAAGTCTAAAGTTGTTACAGAAAAATTTATAATAAAAGCATTAGAAGAAAGAATTAATAGAGTAAAAAAATATGATTCTAAATACATTGAAATGATAAAAGAAAATTCTTTACTTATCAACACCTCTGGATTCGAGGTAGGTACATTAAATGGATTAACTGTTATGAATATTGGAGATTACTCTTTCGGAAAACCTGCTAAAATAACGGTTAATACCTATACAGGAAAAACTGGTGTTGTAAATATTGAAAGAGAAGTTGAAATTTCTGGACCTTCTCATTCTAAAGGTGTTCTAATCCTTACAGGATACCTAGGAGAAATGTTTGCTCAAGATATTCCTTTATGTTTAACAGCTAGTATTTGTTTTGAGCAATTATATAATGGCGTAGATGGTGATAGTGCTTCTAGTACAGAATTATATGGTTTACTTTCAAGCCTTTCTGGTATCCCTATTAACCAAGCGATTGCTGTTACTGGTTCTGTAAATCAAAAAGGACAAATCCAGCCAATAGGTGGCGTAAACGAAAAAATAGAAGGCTTTTTCCAAATTTGTAAAATGCGTGGATTAAATGGTGAACATGGTGTTATGATACCTGTTCAAAATGTCGATAATTTACAATTATCTGATGAAATTGTAGATGCTGTAAAAAATAAATTATTTCACATCTATGCTATTTCAACAATTGAAGAAGGTATTGAAATTTTAACTGGTGTTCCTGCTGGTAAAAAGGATAAAAATGGAAAATTCCCTTCTGGTACAATTAATGATTTAGTATACAAAAAATTGAAATCTTACGCTAAAATAGATGAACCTGAAACGATAAAAAATATGTAACTATAAAATAAAAGTATTGTTTAATTAATATAACCTTAATTAAGCAATACTTTTTTATTATATAGGAAAATAGACTTTCTTTAATTATACACCAATTATCCACCGCTCTTCATATATAAGATTTACTTCTTATTTTAAAATATATTCTGTAAGTTAAAAGAATATTTATCTTCTATATGATTTAATATAAAAATTCCTTCCCTAATTTCTTTTATTGCCTCTTCATACTTTTCTATTCTAATATATGTTTTAATATTTTCTAAATTTTTAGAAAATTTTTCAAGTTCCTCGTGTTCTATATAATATGCTAACCTTGAAAACATCTCTTCCCATTGTTTGCTAATCTCCTCTTCTGCCTTTTTTATTTTTTCCTTATCATCATTTAATATTTCTGATTTATCTTTATTAATCATTTCTTCTAAATTTACTAATTTTTGATTCATACTTTCGATTGAATCTTCACTATATCCTTGTGTCAATCCGTTGCCTATGAATATCACTATAATAATAATTGTACAAATAATAAATTCTTTTAACATTTATGGTTATTCTTATCCTCCTTTTTTTGACAAAAAATCTCATTTTTTCCGTTTATCGTAACCACTAATGCCTCTTCTGGTTTCATTTTAAATGGTTTTAATTGATTTTTGAGCCATATTTCATCTTTTCCTAATTTCTCTAAATTCTTATCAATTACTTTTCCATCAATTACTAAATCATAAGGAATTCCTTCATATTTTGGTACTATATTAAAATCTTCTGGTATAGTTCCTCTTTTTTCTGGTTTTTGAATAACAGTTACTTCTCCACTTGTTTCTAATATTGCATATTCAACATCTCCTAAATTAATAATATTATTTCTTCTTAATCTTTCTTGCAATTCATTAATTGTAAATCTTTCTTTTTCTAATACTTTTTCATCAATTTTTCCTCTATAAATTAATATACTAGGTTTTCCACAAATAAATTTTCTCATGGTAATGCTTTTTATATTTATAACAGAAATCACTAAATGCATAACAAGTAATCCTAATATAGGAACAATTCCATTAAAAATAGGAATTCCTATTTCTGACATTGGAATTGTTGCTAAATCTGCAATCATGATTGAAATTGCTAACTCAAATGGTTGCATTTGGCTTATTTCTCTTTTTCCCATTAATCTCATAACAATTAATACAATTATATATAGAATAATCGCTCTAAAAAAGGTTAATAACATTAAGATTCTCCCTCATATAACAAATTTTGTATAAAATTATTATAAAATTTTTTTAATAATTCCATATATATCTGTATTTTTCACAAATTTTCATTATTTTATACTTAAATTTGAATAAATATTTTTTTTCTGCAAATACTATTTTTGAACCTAAAAAAATGCATAATGAAATCAAAAACTAAGGAGGTTATATTATGTCAGAAGCAAGAGGAACAAATGCTAAAACAGGAACATCTACAGTTTGGCAAATAGTTGGTAGATTAGTAGCTGCCGCTGTTGTATTAGCCGTTACTGCTTTCTTTACTCCTGGTTTTAGTATTAATAATTGGATGACACTTATTGTAGCTGCAGTTGTTTTAAGTATTATAGACTATTTAATTGTTAAATTTACAGGGTTACATGCAAGTCCTTTTGGTAAAGGTTTTGTAGGTTTTGCACTAGCTGCTATTACATTATATGTTACACAATTTTTTGTAGCTGGTTACACTATTTCGTGGATTGCTGCTATAATAGGAGCCCTAATTTATGGTGTAGTTGATTATTTCATCCCTGGAAATCAATCAATGTAATGCCTGGGCAAAAAAGAACATTAGATGAGAAAATCTAATGTTCTTTTTACTAATATCATTTTATATTTATTATTCTGTTCTCGCAAATATAATTAATCTTCTACTACTATCATCATTACATGTTGATAATGTGATTTCTGGTTTTCCTTGTGTATCTCTAGAATAAAAACTTGCATCTTCTGGTGTTGTCTCAAATTTATTATATATTGTATATGTTAATCTATTTTTTGCATTATCTGTTATATATATTTTATCTCCGTTGTTTAGTCTTTTATTATTAGAGAAAAATAATCCATTTCTATAGTTATGCCCTATAATAACTGTATTTCCTACTTGGTTTATTCCTGTTCCATAAAGCATTGCAACAGATGTTTCTAGTGAGCTTTTACTTACTTTTTCTAATATTGGATATTCCAAATCTATTGCTGGTATCTCAATTGTTCCCACTACATTAAATCCTTTATATGTAGGCATAGAGTTTCCAGAAGAACCAGATACTGTATTTGTTTTTTCAATAGTATCTATAGGGTTTGTTGCAGTAGTATTATCATCAGTTGTATTTTCTTCTGAAGTTTCGTCTTTTACTTCATTTGTATAATTTTCAACAAATGCTAAAGCATCATTCTCTAAAAAGTATTTTTGATACCAATCATATCCTAAAAATGCTAATAAGCCTAATATTGCAACTATTACAATGACTAATATTACTGTTAACACTTTACTATATTTACTTTCAAACATATTATTTACCTCCGTAAAATAAATAAAATTACCACTACATATATTATAACATAAAATTAACGAAAAGTATATACTTTTCGTTTTTTATTTTACATATTCATTTAAAGATTTTACTCTATAATTTAGTTCTCCCATCTCTTCTGTTGGTACATATCCGGCTCTTGCATTTATAACATCTGGTATTCTATTAACTACAGATGCACATGTCAATTCTACAGTTGATGGTCTATTTATTATTAATGTTGTGTTTGGTTCTCCTTCTATTGTCCATTCATTTTTGTCAAAATCTTCTTTTGAATAAACTTTTCCTATACATTGTGTTTCTAAAGTAATTCCTTCTTTGGTTTTTGTTGTAACAACTGCACTCATTCCTGTTGCTGTTCCTGCTTTTACTGTCATTCCTAAGGTTGAAGACTCAATATCTTCTTTATAGGTCTGTGGAACTGTTTTTTGTGTTTGTGACTGTATAGTTAATCCCAATTTTGCACATAACCATCCATTTACATTCCACATATAAGATGGTAAATATTCTCCTTTATTTATTACTTCTTGTCGTTCTTCATCTGAAATTCGATCTAAAGAAGCAACTTGTTTATCAAATTCTTCTAATGTTAATCCCGCTCCATGTGCTTTTGCAAGTGCAATTCCATAGTCTTCTACATTATAACTTGAACTTCCTTTTATCTTTGTAATTTTATGAGTTGAACCTGCAATACTAGAAATTAATTGTCCCCAATATATATCTTGATATCCACTTCCTGTTATTGTACAATTTGTACTTTTTGCCATTTCATCTAGTTTCTTAGTTATTCCTGGATTAGAATTTTCAGGATAAAAAGCCTCTTCACAAGTTGTTATTGCATTAATACCATTTTTAGCACATAACATTAATGCTTCTTCTACATCTGCAATTAAACTCATTGTTGTTACAATTGCGATATCTGGTTTCGTTTCTTTTATCATCTCTTCTGCATTTTCTAATGAAACGACTTTAACACCTTTATTTTCACATCCCATGATTTCTCCTATGTCTTTTCCGATTACATCTGGATTTACATCAATTGCACCTACAATTTCTGCACCTTTCTCATACACATATCGCATTGTATAAACACTCATTTTACCAGTACCATATTGTAATACTCTGATTTTCCTTTCCAAAAAATCACTCCTTTCTATTATATAAATTATTTGCGTTTAACGTAATTATTATACAAATTATTTAAAAATTATCATGAAACACTCTCTTGAAAAGAATTTTTTATGAATTCTATTTAAATCTACCTATCACGAACAAAACTCATTTATTATATTTGCACATCTCTTTGAAGCCAATTTTAAATTTTCATCAAATGTAGTTTCATTACTTCCATTTGGAATATCTGATATGCATCGAACACTAATAAAAGGAATATCATCCAAATAGCATACTTGTCCAACTGCTGCACATTCCATATCAACAACATCTGCATTAAATTTGGCATTGATTTTATTTTTCATTTCTATTTCTGTACAAAATATATCTCCTGATGCTACAACACCCATTTTTATTTGATAGATTCTTTCTTCCATATTTTTAATCATATTTTCAAATGCTGATACTAAACCTCTATCACAGATAATTTTATCTCCTACACCTGTTATATAGCCTTTACTATGTCCAAATGCTGTTATATCAAAATCATGTTGAACTACATATTTTGCAATAACAACATCGCCAATGTTTAATAGATAATTAATTGCCCCTGCTGCTCCTGCATTGATAACAAAATCCAAATCAAAATTGTCTATCAAAATTTGTGTCGTTCTTGCAGCATTTACCTTTCCTACTCCACTTTTTATTAACACACAATCTCTCTTTTGTATTTTTCCTGTTATAAATCGTAAATTATAAATTTGTTTTACTTTTGTTTCTGTCATTAAATCTAGTATTTCTTGTCTTTCTTCATCCATAGCAACTACAATTCCAATATATTTCATAGATATTCCTCCTTTCTTCTTAATAAATGTTGATTTTCTCAGTACCTAATCTTTCTATATAAAAGATTACACTTTATTTATATTGACATTATATTATACTTTTATATTTTTTTCTACCCTAAAGCCAAAAAAAGAGTATTATTATATAATAATACTCTTTATATATATATTGAAACAAATTATTTTAATTCGATAACTGCTCCAACTTCTGCAAATTTAGCTTTTAATTCTTCAGCTTCTTCTTTAGAAACTCCTTCTTTAACTGTTTTTGGAGCTCCATCAACTAATTCTTTAGCTTCTTTTAATCCTAATCCTGTAGCATCTCTAACTACTTTGATAACTTTAATTTTTTGATCTCCAGCTTCTGCTAAAACAACATCATAAGATGATTTTTCAGCTGCTGCTTCTCCAGCTACTGCTCCAGCTGCTGGTGCAGCTGCTGCTACTGCAGATACTCCATATTTTTCTTCTATAGCTTTTACTAAATCAGCTAATTCAACAACTGTTAAGCTGTCGATTTCTTCAATTAATTTTTCTATTTTTTCCATTTTAAAATCCTCCTAAAATTCTTTTTTAGTGATATAAGTTCACCACTCTACTTTTATTTTTAATTTTCATTAAGCTTCAGCTGGTGCTTCTACACTTTCAGCTCCTGCTTCTTTTTTTATTCTAACTTGATCAAGTGCAACTGCAACTTTTGAAATATTTCCAAGTAAAGCTCCAGCAAGCATTGATAATAATGTATCTCTTGATGGTAATTTTGCTAATGTTATGATTTCTTCTGCTGTCATAACTTTACCTTCAATTACACCACCTTTGATTTTATAATAATCATTATCTTTGCTAAATTTGTAAATTGCTTTTGCTGGTTCTAAGTAATCTTCATTACTCATAATAACAGCTGTTGGTCCTACTAATTTATCTTCTAAACCTTCAATACCACATTCAGCTAATGCTCTTTTTGTTATATTATTTTTAATAACGGCATATTTTGCATTTACATTTCTTAAGTCTGTTCTTAAATTAGTTACATCTGCTACATTGATTCCTCTGTAATCTGTTAAAAGTATAAGTTTTGCTTCTTTCATTTCTGCTGCTAACTTTGATACTTCTTCTTTCTTTTGATTTAATATTTTTTCACTTGCCATTTATTTTCACCTCCTATTAGATATTTATATTATAAAAATAAATAACACTCTTTATATCCATACTCGAGGATACAAAGAGTGTCTATATACCTTATATAATCTCTTTATAACCTCGGTAGGACTTAGATTTGCCTACTGTCTTTGGCTAATATTTAATAATTATTTTTGATTTATAAATAAGCTTGGTCCCATTGTTTTAGCGATTGCTACACTTCTAATATATTGACCTTTAGCTGCTGCTGGTTTTGCTTTAATGATTGCATTCATAACTGTTTCATAGTTTTCAGCTAACTTTTCAGCTCCAAATGAAACTTTTCCAAATCCTAAGTGAATAATATTTGTTTTATCTAATCTATATTCTACTTTTCCTGATTTAATTTCATTGATAGCTTTTGTTACATCCATAGTAACTGTTCCTGATTTAGGGTTTGGCATTAATCCTTTTGGTCCTAATACTTTTCCTAATCTTCCTACAACACCCATCATATCTGGAGTTGCAACAAC
>CALXBY010000037.1 GCA_944386675.1 uncultured Clostridia bacterium
AAGAAAACTATTTTGATTTTTCAGAATAGTTTTCTTTACTTTTTGGTAAAATTAGGATATAATGTAACAAGTTAACAAGATAAAGGAGAGATTTATATGTCAGAAAACAAGAACAATGCAAATGAAAACCAAGCAGAAGAATTAGATATGAATCATTTAATGCAAATAAGAAGAGAAAAACTAACAGAATTACAAGAACAAGGAAAAAATCCATTTGAAATTACAAAATTTAATAGAACAAATACAGCAGGAGAAATCAAAGCAAATTATGAAGAATTTGAACAAAAAGATGTAACAGTTGCAGGAAGAATTATTGCAAAAAGAATTATGGGAAAAGCATCATTCTGTACAATACAAGACTGTGATGAAAAAATCCAAAGTTATGTAAGTATTAATGACTTAGGGGAAGAAAGCTATAAAGCGTTTAAAACATTTGATATTGGAGATATTATAGGAATTACAGGTTTTGTATTTAAAACAAGAACAGAGGAGATTTCTGTACACGCAAAAGAAGTAACTTTACTTTCAAAATCTTTAAGACCATTACCAGAAAAATTCCATGGATTAAAAGATATGGATTTAAGATATAGACAAAGATATGTAGATTTAATCATGAATCCAGAAGTAAAAGACACATTTATTCTAAGAAGTAAAATTATAAAAGAAATTAGACATTTCATGGATAAACTAGGATATATGGAAGTAGAAACACCAATGCTTACAACAGTAGCAACTGGTGATGCTGCAAGACCATTTATCACACATCATAATACATTAGATTTACAAATGTATTTAAGAATTGCACCAGAATTAAATTTAAAAAGATTAATTGTTGGTGGATTTGATAAGGTATTTGAAATTGGTAAAAATTTCAGAAATGAAGGAATGGATATAAAACACAATCCAGAATTTACAAATATGGAGTTTTATGCAGCTTACCAAGATTACAATGATATGATGGATACAGCAGAACAATTAATTTCAACTGTTGCAAAAAATGCATTAGGAACAACAAAAATTACTTATCAAGGACAAGAAATAGATTTGACTCCAGGTTGGAAGAAAATAACAATGATAGATGCAATAAAACAAGTTACAGGTGTTGATTTTAATACAATTAATACTGATGAAGAAGCTCAAAGCATAGCAAAAGAAAAAGGTGTAGAATATGAAGAAATAAAAAATACAAGAGGTCATATCATAAACGAATTTTTCGAAACATTTGTAGAAGAAACATTAATACAACCAACATTTATTATGGATTATCCAGTAGAAGTATCACCACTTACAAAAAGAAAGAAAGAAGATCCAAGATTAGTTGAAAGATTTGAATTATTTATTGGTGGAAGAGAATATGGAAATGCATATTCAGAATTAAATGATCCAATCGATCAATATGAAAGATTTTTAAAACAAGTAGAGGCTAAAGAAAAGGGAGACGAAGAAGCTGGTGGAATGGATGAAGACTTTGTAAACGCACTAGAAATTGGATTACCACCAACAGGAGGAATGGGAATCGGATTAGATAGATTAATTATGTTATTAACAGATTCTGCTTCTATAAGAGATGTATTATTTTTCCCAACGATGAAACCATTAAACTAAAAGCAAAAACTAGCATTCTTTATATAAGGATATAAGGGGATTTTTAGAAAAGGGGAAATAAAAAACAAAGGAGTAAGTATGTTTAATTTTTCATTTGATAAAAGAACAATTTATATAATATTAGGAATTATGTTATTGGCTCTTGTCATACAATATACAGCCAATCCGGGTATGTTATATTCATTATTAATTAGTGCACCAGGAGTATTAATTGCCATAACATTTCATGAATTTGCACATGCGTTTGTGGCAGATAGATTAGGAGACGATACAGCGAGGAGAGAAGGAAGGCTAAGTTTAAATCCTCTAGACCATTTAGACCCAATTGGAACAGTTTTATTGTTATTTGCTGGATTTGGATGGGGAAAACCAGTTCATGTAAATCCTAGAAATTATACAAGAAAGATGTCTATGGAAAAAGGAGAAGCGCTTGTGTCAATTGCTGGACCTGTAATGAATTTTATACTTGCCATCATTTTTGCAATTGTATATTATGGAATTGTAAAACTTGCAAGTTTATCATTTTTAGATTCAGAAATGGGAGGCATTGTTCTGGATTTAATTGGCGCAACAGTTTCCATAAATATAGGATTAGGATTATTTAACCTTATTCCATTACCACCACTAGATGGTTCAAAAGTGATAATGCCATTTTTACCATATAAAGCAAAATCATTTTTTATTAATAATGAACAAATCTTTTATATTGTATTTGTTGTATTATGGATAACAAATTTAACATCATATATTATAACACCAGGAATTAATTTGGTAACAGGATGGATATCTAATTTAGCGGCAGCCATTTGGGGATTGTTATAAAAATAAAGAAAGTAAAGGAAGATTGCTATCATTTGAATTTAGGTAATCTTCCTTTACTTATTTAGTCAACAATGATATAATTAGCAACAGATAAAAAGATATTTATAAACAGATAGAAAAATTCTTGTAGGGAGATTGAAATTTTAATTTTTTTAACAAGATTGCAGCCTGATAGGAAAGGAATGAAATAAAAAATGAAAGATATTTATACATTAGGAATTGAATCAAGCTGTGATGAAACATCAGTGGCAGTTATAAAAAATGGTAGAGAAATATTATCTAACATAATTGATACACAAATACCAATACATGAAAAATATGGTGGGGTTGTTCCAGAAATTGCTTCTAGAAATCATATAGAAGCAATTTCAAGAGTTATGAAAAAGGCATTAGAAGAGGCAAATATAACATTAGATAAAATAGATGCAATTACCCCAACCTATGGACCAGGATTGGTAGGAGCTTTATTAGTTGGATTATCTTATGCAAAAGCATTAAGCTTTGCAATAAATAAACCATTAGTTGGTGTAAATCACATACAAGGACATATTGCAGCAAATTATATTACTTATAAAGAATTAGAACCACCATTTATTTGTGTAATGATGTCAGGAGGAAATACACAAATTATACAAGTAAAAGACTATACAGAATTTGATGTTTTAGGAAAGACCAGAGATGATGCGATAGGAGAAGCTTTTGATAAAGTAGCAAGAGTGGTAGGACTTGGATATCCAGGTGGACCAAAAGTAGATAAATTAGCAAAAGAAGGAAGTGCAATTATAGAGTTACCAAAAACACATTTTGAAAATATGGATTTTAGTTTTAGTGGAATCAAAACAGCTGTGATTAATTTACATCATAAAAATCCAGATATAAATAAAGCAGACTTATGTGCAAGTTTTGAAAAAACAGTAACAGAAATATTAATAGAAAATGTAAAAAAAGCAATAAAATTAACAGGCTTAAAAACAATTGCATTAGCAGGAGGTGTTTCAGCAAATAGCTATATAAGAAAAGCTTTTTTAGATTTGAAAAATGAAAATTCACAAGAAAAGATAAAAGTGTATATGCCTGACATGAAATTATGTACAGATAATGCGGCTATGATTGCATCAGCAGGGTATTATAATTTTATTAAAGGAAAGAAAGATGAATTAGACTTAAATGCAATACCAAATTTAAAATTATAAGTAGATAGGATTGTAAAATTAAATAAAGAATAATGCAAAATAGAACTTTTAAATAATTAATTTTTGTTGATATAAATTAAATAATGAAAAGGGGAGAAGAAACAATGGAAAAAGAAAATAAGAATAAAAATGAAGAAACAATGAAAAATAATGTACAAGAAGAGGATACAAAAAAGAAAAGTATTAAAGGAAAAATTATAGTCATTTTAGTATTAACAATTCTAATAATCATATCAGCAGTTGCCTATCATCAGGTAACATCAAAACAAAGAAAGGCAGAAGAATTTTTTGGAAATGATAATTGTGAAGCTATATTACATATGTCAACAATGGACATAGCAGAACATACTTGCAAAATATGTGGAGCAGAATTTCAAGATTCATCAATGCATGCTGATATCTGTAAGAAATGCGCAGAAGAAACTAATAGATGTGAATTTTGTGGAAAAAAATTGTCAGAAGAGATAAAACAACAAAGAGAAAGTTTAGTAGTTGAATAATAGATGGGAGAGAATAAATGGCAATATATACAATAGGAGATCTTCATTTATCTTTTAACGAAAATAAACCAATGAGTATTTTTGGAGAAAATTGGGAAGGATATGAAGAAAAAGTAAAAGAAAATTGGACAAATTTGGTAAAAGAAGAAGATTTAGTTGTTTTACCGGGAGATTTTTCTTGGTCTATGTACTTAAAAGATACATATAATGATTTTGAATATTTAAATAATTTGCCAGGAAAAAAATTATTATTAAAGGGAAATCATGATTATTGGTGGTCAACAGTAAATAGCATGAGAAATTATATAAAAGAAAATCATTTTGAAAATATTGATTTTCTATATAATAATGCATATGAATTTGAAAACAAGATAATTGTAGGAACAAGAGGATGGGCATTAGGAGAAGACCTAGAGAGCAAAAAAATGATAAACAGAGAGGTTTCAAGACTAGAGTTATCTATAAAAAACGGACTAGAAAATTATGGAGAGGATAAAGAAATAGTTGCTTTTATGCATTATCCACCAATTATAAAACAAAATATACAAAACAATGAAATAAATGATTTTATACGAATTTTAAAACAGTATAATATTAAACAATGTTATTATGGACATTTACATGGCAGTGCAATAAAAGAAGCAGTAGAAGGAGAATATTTTGGTATTAACTTTAAGCTAGTAAGTTCTGATAGCGTTGAATTTGACTTAGTCAAAGTAGAATAGTTAACCTTATTGACAAAAAAATAAGGAATTGATAATATATAGATACAATGGGGGAGAATATGAAAATATATCCAGATGCATATTTAAAACAAGTAGAAGATATTAGTATAGAATTTTTAAATAAACATAAAATAAAAGCCTTATTATTAGATGTAGATAATACACTAGTAGACTACACTAAAAAAATGACAGATAGTGTAAGAAAATGGGCAAAAGATTTAAAAGGACAAGGCGTAAAATTATATATATTATCCAATACAAATGATAAAACTAAAATTGAAAATATTTCAAAAGAATTGGGTATAAAATATCATAATTTTGCAATGAAGCCACTAAAAAAAGGCTATAAAAAAGCACAGA
This sequence comes from uncultured Clostridia bacterium, assembly GCA_944386675.1. GTDB lineage: Bacteria > Bacillota > Clostridia > TANB77 > CAG-508 > CAG-269. The sequence goes on from CALXBY010000037.1 coordinate 5,206, forward strand.
AAGATTTAGGAGAAAAAAGTGAAAATATAGCAATAGTAGGGGACCAGATATTTACAGATATTATTGGTGGAAATAGATGTCATATGTTTACAATATTGGTTGATCCAATAAATGAAAAGGACTTTTGGTATACCTTATGGAAAAGACCAATAGAAAAACGAATAAAAAGTAAATTGAAAATAAATGAAAAATAAAATAAAAAGTAACTTATAACTAAATAAAAATGAATTTTAAACAAAATAAATAAAACAAATGTGAAGGAGAAAATCATGTACTATAATGATGTTCATATAGGATACTACTTGGCAGTTGCCATTTTGGGATTAATTGTGGGACAATTAGTCGATTGGGCAAATAAAAGATTACCAGAATATAAAAAGTTTTTATCAGTAGATATATTTAAAGAATACAAAAGAAATTTTAAACCAAACTATATATTAATGTTATTAACAACAGCAATATATGTTACACTAGTTTATACACTAGGAATAAAAGATACACTTATTGCAAATTTAGATTTAATAAAATTCTTAATATTAACACCTATGCTATTATCTGCTTTTGTAATCGATTTTAAATTACAAATTATTCCGAATAGATTGAATTTAACAATATTTGAAATTGGATTGATATTTGCTTTTATTTATGGATTATCAGATGTGGCAATTACTTTAAATATGTTATTAGGAATGCTAGCAGGAGCAGGTATATTCTTGTTAATTACATTAGTTGGTGGTTTATTCTATGGGAAAGAAGCAATGGGATTTGGCGACGTAAAATTAATGGGAGCATTAGGATTATATTTTGGACTATCCAATATAATTGTAATCACATTGGTTTCATTTTTAATAGGTGCAATTCTTAGTATAGGACTATTAATAACAAAGGTGAAGAAAACAGATGAATATATACCATTTGGACCATTTATCGTAATTGCAACATTTATTAGTATGTATGTACCGTTCGAAACAATAAAATTAGTACTAATGAAAATATTTACATTGGGAATGTATAACTAATGTCTAATTTTGGAGACATTTCCTTAAAATTAAAACATAAAAAAATATATAGAAAGAGATATAAAAGGGGATGATAAAATGAATCCTAAATTACAATGGCTTAGAAACAAAATGTCTAGTTTGGATTTACAAGGACTAATCATATCAAATCCAATTAATATAAAATATTTAACAAATATAGAAGCAGAAGGAACTTTATTATTAACACGAAAAGAAAATATTTATATAACAGATGCAAGATATATAGAACATGTACATAGTGTATTAACATTATTTGATGAAATCATTGTATATGATATAAACGATGTTTCAAAAGAAGATTATGAAAATTTCTTTATGTTTTGTGAAAATGTAGGATTTGAAGAAAATTATGTCACATATGCAAAATATAAAGAATATATTAGAAAATATAAAATTAATAGTTTAGTTGAAACAGAACATATCATAGAAAAGCAAAGAATGATAAAAGATGAGGAAGAAATTCGTAATATAAAAAAGGCTTGTGAAATAACAGATAATTGTTTTTCTTATATATTAACATATATAAAGCCAGGCATGACAGAAAAGCAAATTGCTAATGAAATTGAAGAATACTATAAACAAAGAACAGATGGATTGTCATTTGATACGATTGTTGCTTCAGGAGAAAATACTTCAAAACCACATGCGATTCCAACAGATAGAAAAATACAAGATGTGGATATCATAACCATTGATATGGGATGTAAAGTAAATGGATATTGTTCAGATATGACAAGAACATTCTTTGTTGGAGAAGTTCCAGAATATGTGAAACCAGTATATGATTTAGTATTAAAAAATCAAACACAAACAGCAGATGAATTTAAGGACCGGAGCAAGTACAAGATTATTAACAAAAATGGTAGAAAATGATTTTAAACTAAATGGATATGATTTAATTCATAGTTTAGGTCATGGGGTAGGAATGGAAATCCATGAAGCACCATATATTAGCTATAAATCAGATACAGCTTTAAAAGAAAATATGGTAGTTACGAATGAACCAGGAATTTACTTACCAGGAAAATTTGGAGTAAGAATAGAAGATACTGTACAAATTACAAAATTTGGTTGTATAAATTTAACGAATTCTGAGAAAAATTATATTGTAATATGAAAACTGTCAATGGGGACGGAGAAAAATGACACATTTCCATTGGCAAAGCTGTCATTTTTCTCCGTCCCCATTGACAAAATGGCTTTAAATCAATAAATCCCTTGATTTTTATTAAAAAATGTAGTAAAATATATAAAGTTTTGTAATATTATTTGAAAAATGAAAGGAGAATGAATATGGCATCAGTATATTCAGCAGGAGATTTTAGAAACGGAACAACATTTGAAATGGAGGGAAATGTATATAGAATTGTAGAATTTCAACATGTTAAACCAGGAAAAGGTTCAGCATTTGTAAGAACAAAATTAAAAAATGTTATTACAGGAGCAACATTAGAAAAAACATTTAACCCATCAGATAAATTCCCAGCAGCGCAAATAGAAAAGAAAGCAATGCAATATTTATATAATGATGGAGGTTTATATTATTTCATGGATAATGAAACATATGACCAAATTCCATTAAATGAAGACCAAATTGGTGATTGCTTAAAATATTTAAAAGAAAATATGGAAGTAACAATTTTATCATATAAAGGAAACGTATTTGCAGTTGAACCACCAATATTTGTTGAGTTAGAAGTTACATATACAGAACCTGGATTTAGTGGAAACACAACAACAACATCAGGAAAACCAGCAAAATTAGAAACAGGTTTAGAAATTCAAGTACCATTATTCGTTGAAATTGGTGACATCTTAAGAATTGACACAAGAACAGGCGAATATATGGAAAGAGTATAAGAAAGGTGAATCTTAATGGCTAAACTAAGAGAAGAATATAAGAATTTTCTAGAGGACATAGAAAAGAATTTAAAGAATAAAGAAGATTTAGAATATATTAGAATAAGATTTTCAATGTTTGTTGACAAAGTAATTGATGAAATGGATATGCTTGTGGAATATAAAGAACAAAAAATGAATGAAATAGAAGAGAAGCAAAAAGAAATTGAAGAAAAAATGAGCAAAATGCAACAAATTATTGATAATATTGAAAAAGACATTTATTCTGATGAAGGTTTCGATTTTGAAATTATTTGTCCATATTGCGACAACCAATTCGTAATAGATGTAGATGAAAATAAAACAGAAGTAGAATGTCCTGTTTGCAATAATGTTATAGAATTAGATTGGTCAGGAGATTTAGAAGAAGATTCAAATTGTAGTGGAAGTTGTGCAGGTTGTCATGGATGTGATGAAGAATCTGAAGAAAAGCAAGAAGATAACAATAAACCAATACAAGATGAAAATAAAGAAGAAAATAATGATGATGATATGTAAGAAAAAAGTACCACAAAATGTTTTTAATTGTGGTACTTTTTTTATGGTTCTAATATAGAAAATAAAAATTTAGAAAAAAATTAAAGGATTTTGATAGATATTATTTAAACGAATGCCTAAATGAAGATGAGTACCAGTAGTAGCTCCATTTGTGGGTTTACCAGTAGAATCTGAATATTGATTCCCCTTTACACCATAAACATATTTAGGACCAACATAACCAATGACCTGACCTTGTTTTACAGTATCGCCAACTTTGACAATATAATTAGGAGAACAATGACAATAGGTAACTTTATAATTTCCAAAAGAAAGGGTAATCGTATATCCACCAGCACCTAAAAACTGTGTAAAGGTAATTTTTCCATCAGCTACTGCAATAAATTTTGTTCCTTCAGGTGCAGGAATGTCAATTCCAGAATGAGAAGAAGAAGCGCCGAGAAGTAGGAGAAACTCTTTTACCAAAATAAGAGCTAATTCTTGTATATCCAGGAAGTGGCCAAACAAAACCATCTGGATTGATAGAAATAATTTCAGAATCTAAAGTATTTTGATAATAGACACCATTTGAATCAATAATAGGAATAAAAAAGATTGAAATAAATAAAATAAGAAAAATAAGTATAGAAATAAAAGATTTAATCGTTTGAAAAATAAAAATCACCTCATATAATATAAAAAAATAGAAACCATAAAATTGTTGCACAATTTGGTTTCCACTTATGGCAGGGGTAGAAGGATTCGAACCCTCACAGGCGGTTTTGGAGACCGATGTGCTACCATTAACACTATACCCCTA
>CALXBY010000038.1 GCA_944386675.1 uncultured Clostridia bacterium
AAAAGCTACTTCTAACATTTTGCATACATTGTATGTTATATTTCCCTCGTAGTTGTAATATGCTCTTTGTTTATTTCGTAAGCCTTTTCTATAAAGTTCTATATCATAGCTCATTTGTTTTATTCCTCCAATCTTTTAACATCTAATTTTTCTGTTAAATTACTAATCATTTTTTGCATTTGCTCTGGTAATAATTTTTGCTGTTTCTCTCTTTCTGTAATAGCTTCATATTGTTTTAAAAAGTTACTTCTTACTACGTCCATGTTAAAATCTACATTTGTTGCATACGCTTTTAATTGTGTTGTACTACCAAAAAACTTTTTAACTTCTGGACTGTGTTTATCAAATTCTTCTTGTGTCATATAACTACCATTGCAAATCATTTTATATGCTTCTTCCCATGCTTCTATTGGTGTTCTTGCATTAGTTGGATTCGCCATTTCTACTGCATTTTTTCTAATATCATGTATAGTTGGAGGATATGGGCTTTCTATAATTGTTTTCTTTACTGCTTGTAATACTAGCTTGTAATCTAAGTCTCCTAAACACTCTTGCCATGTATTTAACATCATTTGTTTTTGTTCTTTACTTTTTTCTGCTATGCTATTATAGTTACCAGCTAAAAGAGTTATTATTTGAGTTGTTTCCTGTCTGTTCATCTTCTTTTCTTGCCTCCTCCCATAGTTCTTTAAAATCATTAAAATTTCCTTTTGAATTGTTTTTTTGTTCTTGTTTTAGTGGAAATATCCCTTGCCAATTATTCATAATAGAATTATTTAAAATCTCTATTTGCTCATCTACATTTGTTGTTAGCTTATAAAGTTTTTTAATCATAAGCTCTAAACCCTTAGTTGTTAATGGTTTCTTTATGGCTTTACGCATTTTTATAAAATCATAAATTGTTTTTTTCAATTCTTCATCAGAAAAATTTTCGTTAATAAGCTGGTCAAATTCCGTTTCATTTTTCTTTTTATTTTTTTCTTTTTCTATTTTAGTTTTGTTTTGTTTATTTTCTTTTAGTTTATTTAATGTGCAACAAGTGTGTCCGTTCTTGTGTATTATCCTGTGTATTACTTTGTGTATTATCTTGTGTATCATTCTGTGTAACAAAACTAACAATCAGATATTTTCCAGCTTGATTAGAACGACCTTTTTTATATTGTATATATCCTTTTTGAACTAACTCGCTTCTTGCTCTGTCTAAGGCTTGTCTGCTTAAACTTGTAATTCCACAGACTACCAAGTTAGATATAGAAAATTCACTTTTCCATCCAAATTCGCTACATTTATTTAACAAATAGTTATATAAACATTGTGCGTTTGCACTCAAAGGATTTTCTTGTATAACTCTATAGAATGCGTTTACTTGTTTAATATAGTTCATTTTGTTTTCTCCTTTCGTAAAATTTAAGGGCAGTTACTTATGTCCTGCCCTGTTGCTAATCTTCTTTTACAATTTCTACATCGTATCCTAATTCTTTACATATTTCAGATACTGTCATTTTTCTTCTTTCTTTTCTTTCCCAAATTAAATTCATATTTCTAATTTCATTTTTTTGTAAAACAGAACCGCTAATATATTCTCCATTGTTTTGTGCATAGACTTTAATTATGTCATATTCATCATAATCATCTTCTTTACATGTTAAATCGTCATTATAAGAACTGCTTGACATCCAGTCACCATTAATTGATATATACATATCTTGCTCTCCCTCATATTTATAAGGTGTAACAACATTTTTTAAAACTATATACTCTTGTCCATTTCTTAATATAATCCTCATACCTGTTTTTAAATCTTTTAATCTCATATTTTCTTCACCTCCATTTATAAAAAATTCTTGCCATATCTGGCTATAAAATCTTCTTTTGTTTTGTTGTAGTATTCTTGCCATCTTTTTTGTGCTATTCTTTTTACTTCTACCCATTTAGGATTTTTAGGGTCTAAATGTATCGAATTTTTACTAATTCTATGTTCATACGGTGTTATAAATATTACTAATCCGTCTTCAATTGATTTATCTCTATTTCCTGTCCTGCCTTCAAATACCTCATGTCTTTCACTTCCATAAAATCGTTTTGTTTCATAATATGGACTTTCAGGCATAATACAAAATTCTTCTTTAAATTTCATATCTAATCGCCTCTATTTTCTTTTTTAGTGCATTTTGTTTACTATCTATGCTTTCATATGCCTTCTTAAATCTAAATAGTCTAGCCCCTAATTCTGCTAATTTCTTACTATCTTCTTTTACATATTCTTTTGCCATAGCTTCAAAGTAACTCATTGCAGGTGGTTTTTCTTTTTGTGTTTCTTGCCATTGTTTCCTTTGCATATATATTTGTTTATTTTCTTGTATAGAAATTTCTGTCTTTAATGTGTCATATTCTTGTTGGATTCTTGCTATCATTTCTCCTATTAAATAATTCATATTTGCATATATCTCTATATTTTTTGATATTAGAAAACCTGTATCTGCATTTTCTGCTAACATATTTTGCAATTTAATATATGTATCTGCTATATTTTTACTATCAGCATTTTGAATTGTAAAAGGATTAAACATATATAATTTTTCAAATTCCATCTATTTACCTCTCTATATGTTCGTGCATAAACACATACTCTGAATTGTCTCCCATATTTTCTAATAGAAAATTACTAGCTTGTCCTTTACTTAAATGTGTATATCTTGCTCTATATTCATAACAATATTGTTGTACTTCTTGTTTCTTTCTTATTCTCTCCTCTATATCCTCTTCTTCATAGTTTCCTTCAATAAGGTATAAATCATAATTCTTTGCTGTTATGCCTTCAAGTGTTCTTGTATCTGTCGCATATATAGCTTTGTAATCATCAAATAACACTCTATATCCACATTGTGGTACATCATGGTATAATTTTATAGGTACAATTTTAAATAGCTTATAATCGTATTTCGTTCCAATTTGTAACACATCTATATTTCTTCTATCTACTCCACATTCTAATAAAGGTTCTAATAGCCATTCACAACACGCAAATCTTAATGTTGGTCTTTCTTGTGCTAATCTTTTTATTGTTGCTTTTTTGAAGTGGTCTGAGGGAATGAATATGAGTTAATAGCACAATTCTTAAGTTTTTATAATACTTTTGTAATCTTTTAAAACTTATTCCACAATCTATAAGTATAATGTCTCTTATAATTACTGCATTTCCTGAACTACAACTTGCTAAAATCTTATATTCCATCTTCAACCACCTCGCTTTCAAATGCCCACTTATATCCGCCTGCACTCTTCCTTATAGCCCCTTTACTGTTAAATGGTGTTTTATTAACTACTTGCAAAATATTTCTTGAACATATTCCTGTGATTTTTCCTGCTATTTCAGCATTTGGATAAATTGCTAAATAATTTCCTTCTTTATCTAATTGAACTATTCTTTTTGTTTTTTCATATCTGTTGTATTTTTTTATACCTTTTATCATTTGAGGTTTATGTTTCATTGCTTCATTTTGATTATGTTTTTGAGTACACCACTCGAGATTTTTATAATAATTATTATGTTTATCCATATCTATATGATTTACAACTTTATAATTATTAGGGTTTTCAACAAAGTAAATTGCTACTAATCTGTGTGGTCTTAAAGTAATCCATTTTTTATTTATATAAAACCTCATTGTTATATATTGGTTTTTATTATTAAAATTTTGACTTCTTATATAATGAGTATCACTTTTCCTAATACGTCCAAAATTACTAATTTGGTATTCATTATCAAGTTCTTTTATATTTTTCCAAACTTCATTTTTATAATTCATTCATAGATACCTCTTTTTCAGTATTTTCATTTTGTACTTCTATTTCTTCTTTTGGTTCTTCTTGTTTAATAACTATATCTTCTTCATTGTCTACATATTCATATGTTCCGTCTGTATTTATAGTTGCCATATCCTTTTCCACTGCTTGCTCCATATCAATGCTCATAATTCCCCATTTAGAGATTAATTGTCTTAACATTGTTTTATAAGCCATTCCGTCAAAGTCTTTTTCCCAGAATGTATAACCTTTGTGCGCTGCATAACCTTTTGAATATTTTAATGCGTGTTTTTCCATTTTAGATTTTGACCAATAAAGAGACTTTCTAAAACCATTTGTATATTCGAACATTGCATAATATCCTATTGTTTCTGCATTTTCTCTTTCTTCTTCATCTTCAATAAGATTTACTTCTATTTCTTCATTTAGGGGGTCGTATTTAATTAATTCTCCCTTTTTAATTGCTAATACATTTAATTTTTTATATTGTCCACTTCTAATAGCTAATTGAATATATCCTTTATATCCTAATTGAAATTGAGCTACCTTATAGCCTTTTTTACTATCGTTGAAAGGTACTAAATAATATTGTCCTAATTGGGGACTAGGACTTAAATTTAGACTTTCTCCTAACAAAGCCCCACTTAATATTGTCCCTGCATCACATTCTTGTAATGCTTGGTTTGTTGCTACCGCACTTGATATACTTGCAATAAATCTTGTTGCTCTATCTTTATCTCCTAATGTTTGATTTATTAAATTTTTATACATATCACTTTGTATTGCTACACTAAATTTAGGTCTATTTGTAACTAAATTACTCATAATCATATCCTCCTTGTATTAAGAAATTTTTCAATTCTTTTAACTTCGTCCTAGTTCCTCTTACTGTAAATTTAAGTGTTAATATTTCTTCTTGTTTTACTTCTTCTGGTTGTTCTAATGGTTTATTAAATACTTGTTCTAATTGCTCATAACTTTCTTCTGTTATTTCATGCTCTTTATTAGATATAATAGTAATTTTCTTTTCTTCTTCATTCTTTCTAGCTTCTTCTATCGCTTTTTGTCTGTTTAATACAGTTGTTATTGCATTGTTTAAAACAAAACCATTTTGTTTATATTCAACCAATATTTCTTCCTTAAAATTCTGTAGCATTATCGTTGCTAAATCTGTGTTTATTTTATCTACAAAATCCTTAACTTGTTTTTTTAGAGATGTTTTGCTGTCTGTCAAATTTATTTTTATTTTAGTATCTTCAAATTTAATAAAATCAATATTTAAACTTTCCTTATATTCTTCAAAATAATTTCTTACTTCTTCTTCTTTTTCTTTTTTTATTTTATCCTCATGTGTTGCTACTTGTTGGTTAATTGTGTTATATGTATCTGTTAGTAATTTTTCTGTTTCTTTTGCTGTATCCTCAAAAGCTTTAATTGGCTTATTATACTCTGCTACTATATTTTTTCTATACTCTGCTACTTGCCCTTTAAATTTATTTACCTTTGCTTTTTCTTCTTTAGCTTCTTTAATTGTTTCTTCTGTAAATGTTATGTTTTTATAGTAATTATTAAGCTCTTCTACATATCCTTTTACTTCTTTCATGTTGGATTCTATTTCTCCAACACTTTTTATTTTTGCTTGTATTTCTCCATTAAACTCTGGTTTTACAACTTCTAATTTGTTTTCTTCCATTTTTCTTCCTCCCATCTATCTTGGTAATAACATTCCTCTTCTATTAATTCAAAAATATTTCCTTCTTCTTCCATTTGCATTTCTCCTTTTTCTGTGCTATAATTAAACACAGGAACGTTTATTTAATTGTTTGTTTAGAAGTTATTATTTGGTTTGGTAGCTGGTAATAACTTCTTTTATTTTGTCGTACTTATCTACTATTGTGCCTTTTCCTAACATAATAAGTGTTATTTTGTCTTTAAATTGTTTAAGATTTCTAATTTCTAAATTCTTTTCAGTTACTTCATCTCGCAAATTTTCATTGCTTTCTTTTTCCTGTTGTAATTCTCTTTCTAAATCGTGTATCTTTATCCCTTGCCTTATTACTGTTTTTGTAAACATATTCTTTCCTCCTTCCTACTTATAAACTGTTATACAGTTATCCAAAATATATATTGCTAAAAAATATAAGCCTGTTTCCAATAATAAGAATCCTGTTATTTTTGTTGTTGCTCGTCCTATAAAGTTGTAAATCTTGTTTTTGTCTGGTTTAAAGTTTTTCCATGTTCTTTTCATTTGTCTCACTCTCCTTTATTCAATTTCTTTTACTTTTGCTTTAATTTCTAAATTATATTTTTCTCCCACTATATCTGCTAATGTTTGGTAAAATATTTCAGCGTGTTTTAATGTAAAACATGTCTTATCTTCATTTTCCAAATCCACCACCTCTCTTTATAATTATTCAAATAGTTTGTATTTGTTTAAAGCGATTAAACCGTTATTTTATGTTTAAAAAATTTATTTCATTGTAGCTTGTTTCATAAACATCTTCTATTTTTTTTAAAGTTGGTATATCTGGATATGTTATTCCTTTTTCATATTTCGCTAATGTCTCAACACTTACTCCTATTAGCATTGCTGCCTTTTCTTGAGTATATCCTTTATTAATCCTTAACGCTTTTAATGTTAATTTCAATTTTACTCACCTACCTTTTTAACGGTTATTCCGTTTTTTGTTATTCAAATTATATATTACGGTTTTTCCGTTGTCAATAGTTTTTCCGTATTTTTTTTATTTTTTTCTTGATTTTTTAACGGTAAAGTCGTATAATAGTTGCAGGAGGTAGAAATGAGCGATTTAGGTAATAAAGAAATTTTTGCAAAAAATTTACAATACTACATGAATTTAAATAATAAAACTAGAATTGATGTATGTCGTGATTTAGAAATACCATATTCAACTTTTACAGATTGGTGTAATGCCAATATATATCCTAGAATAGATAAAATCGAGCTGTTGGCTAATTATTTTGGTATACAAAAGTCCGATCTAGTAGAAAAGAAACCAAAAGTAAGCAAAGGTATTCCTATCCTAGGTACAGTAAAAGCTGGATATGATTGGTTAGCAGAAGAAAATGTAACTGGATATATAACGGATAGTGATATAATTAAAAGTTACGAGAAAAATATAAGTGAATACTTTGCTTTAAAAGTAACAGGAGACAGTATGTTTCCGCTTCTTCGAGAAGGAGATTTAGTTATTGTGCACAAGCAAGATGATGTAGATAACAACCAAACTGCTGTTATTCTTATAAACGGAGAAGAGGCTACAGTTAAAAAAGTAGTTAAAACGAATGATGGTTTAGAATTACATGCGATGAATCCATATTATCCAGTAAAAAAATTTACATACGAGGATATGAAAAATATACCTGTAAAAATAATAGGTAGAGTAAGAGAAGCTAAAATAAAAGGAGCTTTTGAATAATGGAAAATAATAAAATTGCAACAGAAGAAGTTGCTTTATATGTTAGAGTTAGTACAGAAGAGCAAGCGATAAATGGAGATAGTTTAAGAACACAAAGAGAAGAGCTAACAAAATATGCTTTAAAAAACGGATTCCATATTTATGGTATATACGAAGATGATGGTTTTTCTGCTACTAACTTAAAAAGACCTGCTTTACAGAGACTTTTAAAAGATGTTGAACAAAATAAAATAAATAGAATACTTATAACTAAATTAGATAGACTTTCAAGAGGTGTTAGAAATTATTATAAAGTATTAGATGTTCTTGATGAGCACGGTGTTTTTTGGCAAACTATTTTTGAGAAATATGATAGCTCTACCGCCAGCGGAAGACTACATATAAATATAATGTTATCTGTAGCAGAAAATGAATCTGCACAAACATCAGAAAGAATCAGAAGTGTCTTTAAGACAAAGGTAGAAAGTAAAGAATTAATAAGTGGAAAAATTCCAATTGGATTAAAAAGGCAGGATAAAAAACTTGTAGTGGATGAAGATAAAAAACAAGTAGTATTAGATGCATTTCAATTTTATAAAGAAACAACAAGTGCTTATCAGACTTTTCAAAATTTAGATTTAAAATATCCAGAATTACAATTAAATTACATGCGAGTATATAGAATGCTTACTAATAAGTTGTATATAGGAATTAAAACAACTAGATATGGAGATGTTGAAAATTTTTGTCCTGCAATAATAGATAAAATAGAGTTTGATAATACACAAAGATTATTGAGTAAAAATGCCAGAAAACCATCTTTTGAAAACTCTGGAGGGTACATTTTTCAAGGGCTTTTAAAATGTGCTGAATGCGGTTATACTCTAGGCGGAAAATTTTATTCTAAAAACCCTGAAAGTTCCAAATATTATTATATATGTAAAAGACATCATTTATCTTTAAAGTGTTCATGCGGCACGAATTTCAATGAGGTAAAAGTAGAAGAAAAACTTTTAAAAGAATTTAATAAACAATTAAAAAAATATATATATAATTATGAATATAAGGAAAAACATTCAAAAAAAATTGACATGACAAAGGAAATAAATTCTATTGAAAATAAATTATCCAAATTGAAAGATTTATATATAAGGGATTTAATTAGAATAGAAGATTATGAGAAAGATTACAAGGAATATGTTTCCCAATTAGATAAATTGTATGCTCAACAAGAAAGAAAAGAAACCAACATCCCTGATGCCAACCTAGAAGCTTTAAAATCATTTCTAAATAGCGATTTTAATTTAATATATAATTCATTATCTAGGATAGAAAAAAGAAGGATTTGGCTGTCTGTAATTGATTATATAGTGATAGATAAGGATTACAACATGAAAATATTTTTTATTTAACCTTTATTGGTACTTTTTCACTTTATCAGATGTTATAGTTAAAAAGTACCAAAAAATAATATGCAGTATAACAAATCTGCATATTATTTTTTAGTCCTATTTG
>CALXBY010000039.1 GCA_944386675.1 uncultured Clostridia bacterium
ACAATTACACAAAGATTATCTAATTTATATTTTTTAGCAGACATTGCTGCTTCCCAAATTTGTCCTTCCTCAATTTCTCCATCTCCTAAAATACAATAAACTCTATAATCTTTTTTATCCATTTTTCCTGCAATTGCCATTCCGACAGCGCTTGATAATCCTTGTCCTAATGAACCTGTTGTCATATCTACACCTGGCACTTTTTTCATATCAGGATGTCCTTGTAAATAACTATCAATATTTCTAAATGTTTTTAAATCTTCTATTGAAAAAAATCCTCTATTTGCTAAGCAACTATATAATGCTGGTGAGCAATGTCCTTTAGATAATACAAGTCTATCTCTATCTTCCCATTTAGGATTTTTCTCATCTATATTTAATTCATTAAAATACAATACCGTCAAAATATCTGCCACAGATAAAGAACCTCCTGGATGTCCTGATTGTCCACTGTACACAGCCTCAATAATCCCCCTTCTTACTTCTTTAGCCATTTTTTCCAATTCTTCTATCTTTTCCATTTTCATAACACATACACCTCTTCAAAAATATTTCTATTTATTCATACTATATCATTATCTCATCTATTTTTCCAGACTTTTATATAATTATTCTATTTATTTTTATGATTTGGTATTTTTATTTTTTACTTTCATTGACAGTTCTTAAAAAGAATGTTAAATAATAATTATTAAATAAGACTTTTTATTTTTCCATTTAGAAAGGAGTTTTTATGTTAGAAGATTATATAAAAAATATTAAAGAAGAAATGATTCAAAAACTTCAAGAATTAATTCAAATTCCAAGTGTATATACCAAATCCAAGAATCCTTTGATGCCTTTTGGAGAAAATGCTAATAAAGCTTTAGAATATATGTTAGACTTAGGAAAAAAATTGGGCTTTAGAACAAAAAATATAGATGGTTATTGTGGGTATATAGAATTTGGTGAAGGCGAAGAAATGTTAGGAATTATTGGACATTTAGATGTTGTTCCTAGTGGTGACAACTGGACATATCCCCCTTTTTTAGCAACCATTTTTGATAATAAAATATATGGTAGAGGTGCCATTGATGATAAAGGTCCTGTTATTGCTTCTCTTTATGCTATGAAATATGTATTAGATAATTGTAATGTAAATAAACGTGTTCGATTAATTTTAGGATTAAATGAAGAAAATGATTGGAAATGTATTGATTATTATAAAGCACATGAAGAATCTCCTACTATTGGTTTTAGTCCTGATGCAGATTTTCCATGTATTTATGCTGAAAAAGCAATTTTAACACCATATTTTTCAATGGATTGTTCTAATTATAATGATGAACCTATTTATATTCAAAAAATAGATTGTGATAACAATGCAATTAATGTGGTTCCTAAAATTTGTAGTACAATATTAAAAATCAATTCTAATATTCTCATGGAAGATTTAATAAAAGTTCTTAAAAAAATCATTGATAACTATGGTTTTGAGATTGATATTTACAAATTAAATGATGAAGAAATTAAATTAACTTCACATGGTGTAGGTGCTCACGCAGCACATCCTGATTTAGGTATTAATGCTATTTCTAGGTTAATCGTTGTTTTAGATGCATTATTTAAAACTTATAATAGCTCTATAGAATTATTTGATTTCTTTACAAAATATATTGGTACAGAATATGATGGTAAAAGTTTAGGAATCAATTATAAAGATGAATCTGGTAATTTAACCTTAAATGTTGGAAAAATTAGTCTTGAAAATAATATTTTAGAAATTGGATTAAATTTAAGAATTCCAATCCATACATCTATTGAAAAAATTGAAAATACATTTCTTACTTGTTTATCTGATTACAAAGATATTACCTATAAAAAGTTAGATTCTAAATCAGCACTATATATTCCCAAAAGTAATTACTTAGTTAAAACACTTTGTGATATTTATAATGAAGAATCAAATAGTTACCTAGAACCTATTGCAATTGGTGGAGCTACTTATGCCAGAGCTTTTAATAATTGCATATCTTTTGGTGCCAATCTTCCTGGTCAAAAAGATATGTGTCATCAAACAGATGAATTTATTTCAATTGATAATTTATTATTTGCTTGTAAAGTGTATGCAAAAGCAATTTGTGAATTAGGTAAATAAGTCTATGATTGTTGATTTATTTTTGCTTTCATGCTAAAATATGTATTGGTCAACATAAAAAAATTATTTGCAAGAAAAAGGAGGATTGAGAGTATGAATGAATTTTCTCTCAAAATCAGTAGCAAGGATGGTGATTGCATTTTGTTTGAGCGTAGCTCTTTCATTTGTAATTATCGGCAAGGTATCTTAAGCAGAGTAGATCATCTTGGAGGAACGATTATCAGTAACTTTGAAGTTGAACTTCCCTCTAAAGAAAAATTTGATTCACTTCTGTT
Source organism: uncultured Clostridia bacterium (assembly GCA_944386675.1). GTDB lineage: Bacteria > Bacillota > Clostridia > TANB77 > CAG-508 > CAG-269. The sequence continues at coordinate 2,413 of CALXBY010000039.1, forward strand.
TTTCATCAGCCTTTTGCAGGCAGATGCTTTTGCTATAACAGTAGATAACGGAAAAACCTATGTTGCATGGATTTCGAAAACACCTACTATGAAAGATTGTTGGCATCTTGTAAAACATTATGCTAAAAATTTTGAAGGTTCTGAAACTTCTGAAGGTTTCAACTTTAAAACGAAATCTGATGCCAAGAATTTCATGACTTGCTTAACAACTGTACTCGCATAGTCTTTGCTGAAAATCCTTAACCCCCTTAAGGCTTCTGCCATGAGGGGGTTTTCTCATTTTTTAAATTCATTCTTTTTACCATTTTATGCTTCTTCAAAAATTTGATTAAATTCTTGTTCATTAATTTTTTCTTTTTGTAATAACGTCTCAGCAATTTCATCTAATTTATCTCTATGCTCTTTTAATAATGTAATTGCATCATTATATGCTGTATCAATTAATGTTTTTACCTCTTCTCCAATTTTGTCTCCAATATTTTCTCCAAACATTTGCATTTCATATGGTTCTTTACCTTGGAAATCAATTGGTCCTAATGTATCACTCATACCATACTTGGTTACCATATCTCTTGCAATTTGTGTTGCCACTTCAATATCATTACTTGCTCCAGTAGAAATGTCATTTAATACTAATTTTTCAGCGGCTCTACCACCTAAAAGAGCAATTAATTTTTCTTGCATTTCTGTTTTAGAAATATAGTATTTATCTTCATTTGATTTATACATCGTATATCCACCAGCAACACCTCTAGGAATAATTGATACTTCTTTTACATTTGTCTGTGTTGGTAAATATTGACTTACCACAGCATGTCCTGCTTCATGATATGCTGTTAATCTCTTATCTTTATCAGATATGACTCTTTCTCTTTTCTCTAATCCTACTGTTACTTTTTTAACAGCTTCTTCTATATCATCATTTTCAATTTCATCATGTTTATTTTTTGTTGCGACAATTGCTGCTTCATTTAGGATATTTTCGAGTTCTGCACCAGTAAATCCAGCTGTATCTTCTGCTATACTTTCTAAGTTCACATCATCTGACAATTTTTTATCTTTACTATGAATTTTTAATATTTCTAGTCTTCCTTTTAAATCTGGATTTGGTATTGTAATTTGTCTATCAAATCTTCCTGGTCTTAATAATGCTTTATCTAACATTTCTGGTCTGTTAGTAGCAGCTAAAACAATAATTGTTTCTTCTGTTCCAAATCCATCCATTTCTACTAATAATTGATTTAGTGTTTGGTTATTTTCTGTTTCTGCTCCACTATTAGATGTTCTTCTTGAACCAATTGCATCAATCTCATCTATGAACACTATACAAGGAGCTAATTTTCTAGCTTTTTCAAATAATTTTCTAACACGAGAAGCACCTAATCCTGCAAACATTTCAATAAATTCTGATCCACTCATTGAAATAAATGGAACATCTGCCTCTCCTGCAATTGCTTTTGCAATTAAAGTTTTTCCTGTTCCAGGTTTACCATATAAAAGAACACCTTTTGGAACTCTTGCTCCCATTTTGGTATATTTTTCTGGTCTTTTCAAGAAATCTACAATTTCTTTTAATTCTCCTTTTTCTTCTTCTAATCCTGCAACATCATCAAATCTTACTTTTGTTTTTCTTTCTGTTTCATCATATACTTTGCCTTTTTCACCTAGTCCTTGCATTTTAAATATCATAATGAATAATGCTACCATAATTAAAGTTGGAAGTATTGAAAATATTGTGCTTGGTAACTGTGCTAAAAAACTTTGTGGTTTTTGAATTAATTCAATTTCATTTCCTTCTGCCACTTTTGTTTGAATTAATGTAACAAATGCTTCTGTATCCGGAATAATTGCAGTTTTCTCTTCTTCTTCATTTCTAAATTTTACTTTTGCTGTTCTACTTCCAGTTGTAAGTTCCACTTTTTCTATATTCCCATATGAGATTTCTTTTATCAAATCTGTATAGGCAATCGTATTTTCCTCTTCCTTACTATTATAGCTATTATAAATGATAATTCCAGCAATTAGAATTACAAGCAATAAAAGTAATCCAACTAGTGATAAAAGTAATTTTTTATTTTGCTCTTTATCGTTGTTTTTATTCTTATTTTTATTTTGTTCTTTATTCATATTTTTTTCCTTTCTTCCCCTTTAAGCTTTCGAACCTTCAGGCTCATCATTATTTAAATTACCTTTATTTTCTTTATTTTCTTTTTTCTCTTTCTTCTTGTTTTCTTCTTGATTATCCTTATCTTTTGATTCTTTCTTTTCTTTTTCTTCTTTTTCCTTTTCTTCAAGTTCTTTTTTTACAATTTGCTCAGCTTCGACAATTTTCATAACTTCTGCTTGTTTTTTTATCAAATCTGTTTTAATCATAAAAATTGCTGCTAATAAGTAAATTGTTGCTACTGTTACATACATAATATTGAAATATTCTATTGTAAAGTTAAATAAAATATTTACAATTAAATAGATTATATTTAATATTGTAGAAAGTGTTAGGGCATAAACAGACATATTAAATACTGCAACATACCTCATCTTCATCTTTAATACCCACATTGTAAAATATCCAATAATACCTAAAATAAGTGCATACCATAGTGTATTTATGAAAAACATTGAGAAACTATAAATAAATAATGTAATAAATATACTAAAATATAATGTATTGATTTGTCCACCTTTTACATAATTTATAACATCTTGTTTATTAAATTCTGTTAAATTCATGCTATCTAAGGATTTTTTATAGTTGTAAGAAAGCTCCCCTATCATATTTGTATTTTTTATTTCAATTCTATCTTTTAATATAATTGCTCCTATTCCATATTCGTTGATAGAATTTCGATATTGATTGATTGTTTCTTCTGAATCTGTTTTTGTGTCTATAATAATTCTTCCAAATTGTTCATTATCTAATGTAATGGTATTTTCCGTATTTACTGTTAATTCCCCATTACTATATGAAAAATCAGGAAATGTATTTTCTAAGTAACTAATACCTTCTCCTATCATTTGACTAGTTTGCATTAATGACCATACACTTAATATAATTGCTAAGATAACTACTAACTTTGCTATATATGTTAATGCTTTTCCTAAACCTTCTATTGCCATTTCTGGGTATTTTTCTATATTTAAAATAGAATATCTTAGTTTCTTAAAAAAACCTAAACCTTTTAATTCTTTGTATTCTTCTTTTTTCTCTTCTACATTATTTCTATTTTCATCTTGAGCCATTTATCTGTACTCCCTTCTAATACTAGAATCTACATATTTTGGATTTATAGTAAATATTGCTTTTTCACCTATTTTTATATCTTTATCTGTAACATCACAAGCCACATGATAAGTCCCAATCCTTCCTAATATTCTACATCTAGTATCACCAATTTTCACATACATATTTTGATTTTTAAAAAAATCTTTTATATCTCTTACGATATACCTTAGCTTGTCCACCCATCTAAACATATCTCTTCCATTTTCCAAATTAATACCATCCATATATCCTACTGGTATTAATGCTATCTTGGTTTTTTTAGTTGTTTTATATGTATTAGAATATCCTATATTAAATCCTTTGGGTAGTTCTTTAATTTCTGAAACTTCTGATTCTAAATACGCAATTCTTTTTAATCCTAAGCTATTCTTAAATGCTATTCTTCCTAAAAAAGCTGATCCCACTCTTACTGCATTTAAATGCATATTAGGAAATTTTAAAAATGCTGATGAATTACATATATGAAGCATTCCTGTTTCTATATCATTCATTTTTAAAACTTCTATCACATTTATAAATCTATCAAATTGTAATTTTGTATACTTATCATCAAAAAAACTAACAGAGAAATGTGAAAATGTACCTTCTATTTTTATATTTTTTATTCCTTTTAAAGTTTCTACCATAGAATCTCTATCTGAATAAACAAAGCCATATCTTCCGAATCCTGTATCTATTTTTAAATGTGCTCTTATTTTTTTATTTTCTTCTTTTGCAATTTCTTCTGCTATTTCTATATCCTCTTTTGAGCCAATTGTAATGATAATATTATTATCTATTAACTTTTTCACATCTTCTTTTATTGCCGTTGTTGATAGCATCAAAATATCTTGTTTTATTCCAGCTTCTCTTAATTTAATTGCTTCTTCTATTGTTGAAACTGCAAAAAAAGAAATTCCATTATCAATCAACAATTTTGTAAATTCTACTAGTCCTAAACCATATGCATTTCCCTTTACAACAGCAATAATTTT
>CALXBY010000040.1 GCA_944386675.1 uncultured Clostridia bacterium
AAATAGTATTATTCGAAAATTACCAGCAGTTGAAACTTTAGGAAGTAGTAATGTCATTTGTTCTGATAAAACAGGAACACTAACACAAAATAAGATGAAGGTAGTAGAAATTAAAGCAGAAAACCCAAATTTTGCAATGGAACTTGCAACCATGTGTACAGATAGTAAAATAGAAGATAATAATGGGAAAGTGGAAGTGGTTGGAGAACCAACAGAAATTGCATTAGTGGAAGTTGGATATAAAAACAACTTAGATAAGACGAAATTATATAAATCTAAACCTAGAATAAACGAAATTTCATTTGATTCAACAAGAAAAATGATGACAACAATTCATAAATTAGAAAATGGAAAATATAGAATTATAACAAAAGGAGCACCTGATGTTTTATTAAATAGATGCATAGGAATAAGAAAAGAAAAGATATTAAGAGAAAATGAACAAATGGCAAATAAGGCTTTAAGGGTGATTGCAGTTGCTTATAAAGATATAGAAAGTCTGCCAAGTAAGATAGAAAGTTCGAAAGTAGAAAATAATTTAAATTTTGTGCGGATTAATCGGCATGATAGATCCACCAAGAGAAGGTGTAAAAGAAGCAGTAGATACCTGTAAAAAAGCAGGAATAAAAACAGTTATGATAACAGGTGATCATATTGCAACAGCAAAAGCAATTGCAGAAAAAATAGGAATATTTTCTAAAAATGATAAAGCGATTACAGGTGAAGAACTAGACAAAATAAACCAAGAAACATTTGAAAAAGAAGTAAAAAACTATACAGTCTTTGCAAGGGTAACACCTGAACATAAAGTAAGAATTGTAAAAGCATGGCAAAAAAATGGAGCAGTTGTTGCAATGACAGGAGATGGTGTAAATGATAGTCCAGCATTAAAAAGTGCAGACATTGGTATTGCTATGGGAAAAGGCGGTACAGATGTTGCAAAAAACGCATCTGATATGATTTTAACAGATGATAATTTTGTAACAATTGTAGAAGCTGTTAAACAAGGCAGAAACATTTATGACAATATTAGAAAAGCAATTCATTTTTTAATTGCAACAAATATTGGAGAAATTGTAACAATTTTTATGGGATTAGTATTAGGACTTCAATCTCCATTACTTGCTATCCAATTGCTATGGATTAATTTAGTAACAGATTCTTTGCCTGCAATTGCCATTGGACTAGAACCACCGGAAAAAGATATTATGGAAAGAACCCCTATAGATGCCAAAAAAGGAATATTTGCAGATGGTCTATGGAGTAAGATTATATTAGAAGGTATTATGATAGGAATGCTTACGTTAATTGCTTTTAGTATAGGAAATAAATATTATGGAGTAGAAGTTGGAAGAACGATGGCTTTTATTAGTATGGGATTACTAGAACTTGTCCATAGTTTTAACATAAAAAGTGAAAAATCTATATTTAAAGTAGGTATATGGGAAAATAAATTTTTAATAGGAAGCTTTATACTTGGAATTTTTGTACAGACTATTGTTGTATTAATTCCAGCTTTAGCAAATATGTTTAATGTAGTAAATTTGAATAAGGAACAATGGGCGATTACATTAATTATTTCAATTTTACCAATACCAATTATGGAACTACAAAAAAAATTAAATAGAATACAGATAAAAAGAGAAAAGAAAATATTTATTAGAAATACACTTAATGAAGCAAATAAAGGGTAAATAAATGAATAACAGAATATAAAGAAAATAGTTTTGCAGAAAGTGCAAAACTATTTTTTAACATTATAAGAATTTATATTTTTTATAAGTAAAAAAAATTTATTTTTAAAAATTTAGTCATATTTCATAGTGCTAATGAATACAATATAGTGAAAAAAAACAAAAGGGGGAATAATTTTGGGACAAGTTATACCAAATAAATGGAAAAAACATTTAACATTAGTAGAATTTGGATTAAAAAGACAAGAAGATTTAGAAAAAGAAATTCATAGATATAAATCTATTCAAATAAATAGATTAATACAAGATATAGGACAAGAACTAGTAGAAAATCCTAATAGTGGAATGTATATTGTTTCTTCGATTCCTTCACATGATTATTATAAACTTCCCAATTTTAATGTTTCTTCTTTAGAAGATTTAGAAGCACTAAAAGCAAACTTAGACACAAAATTTTGTGAAAAGTTTTCAGAGGTTTGGTATTGTAAAAAGCCATTTAAAAATGGTCATGATGTGATAACAGGAAGAATTTCATTAGATAATAGAAATTGGCTAAATTCTATTAAATATAGTCATAGTGTAGAACAAGTATGGAATTGTAGTCATAGAGAAATTGAAAGATTTAATAAAAATTCAAATGCTATTTATTTACGAGCTTCTAGAGAAGGATGGGGAAGACGCTATCATGTAGATGATGTAAGAGTGCCATCTCCTGCGTATAAGGATAAAGTGATAGAAGGCTTTAGACAAACTGCTAAGAGTATAGAAGAAAATAAAGAAAAAATAGAAACATTTGAAACATATTTAAAAGATATTGGAATAGATGAACTTTGCTTAGAATATATGTTGTCAGACAAAGGATTTTCTTTCATAGACTGGGATACGAGAGATGACAAAAAAGTGATTGACAGTATTTTTCAGACAAAAGAAAAATGTGAATGGGAAAGATGAGCGTTTATGTTATATGTGATTAGACATGGTAAAACAGATTGGAATTTAAAAAATAAAATGCAGGGAAGAGCGGATATTCCTTTGAATGCTTATGGAATTCAAGAAGCAAATATGACAAGGAATTTATTAGGACAAGTTCATTTCTATAAAGTTATTTCTTCACCCCTAATTCGTGCAAGGAAAACAGCAGAAATTATTAGTAATAAAAAAATTCCAATAGAGATAGATTCAAGAATAATAGAAAGAGATTTTGGAGAATTTGAAGGACTAAGTAAAGAGAATTTTGATGGTTCTTCATTTTGGAATTATTCTCTTAATTGCCACTATAATAAAGCTGAAAGTGTTCAGCAGTTGTTAAAACGTGTTTACAATTTTTTAGATGAATATAAAGAAGTATATGAAAAAAAGAATGTATTAGTGGTAACACATGCTGGTGTGATACCAGCAATTTGTTGCTATTTTAAAGGAATCCCTAAAAATAACAATATATTTACTTATCATTTTAAAACTTGTGAAATTATTAAATTTTAGTTATTGGAGGGGATTTTTTTGCAAAAAAATATTTTTGATAGGCCAAACACATATATCCAAGAAATCATTTCAAAAGTTAGGATTTGTGAGGAAAAAAGGAAAACGTTTAAAGGAAAAACAATGGCATTTGTTTTTTTTACGAAATTTTGTGATGTACAGTGTTCTCACTGCTTTTTTAGGTCTGATAATGAAGGAGCCCAATTACCAAGAGAGCAATACGAATTTTCAAAAGAAGGATTTGAAAAATTTCTTGCATTTATCAATAACTCCAACAATGGATATTTATCTATCTTGGGGGGAGGTGAACCATTCAAAAGGTTTGATTATATTAAAGAAACAATTAAAAGAGCTAAAACAGATAGAATTGTAATTGTTACTAGTGGAATGTGGGGAGCTGATGAAAAAATATGTAAAAATATGATTTGTGAGATGTATGAAGCATTAGGAAGAAGAAAAACGAAAACAAAAGTTGTTCTTAGAATTAGTATAGATAAATGGCACATATCTAAAATTGGCATAGATTGTATTTTAAATATTATAAATGTATTTAAAAATTTCTTTACAGATAAAGAAAATTTTGAATTACAATTACATACTTTGACAGGTGATGACTCTATTGAAAAAGTAATGGAATATTATCCAGGGTGTACAAAGACGGAAATAAAGAAATATGTATCAGACAATGAAGAAATTTTTAAAATAGGATTATATAGATACCAGTTACATTTTAATGATGGATATAAAATTAGCGTAGGAATTGCACAAATATTTCATTCTAATTTAAAGGTAAACTTAAGAAAACCAAATATGAATTTAGAGCAATTAGTTGCACTTTTTGACAATGATATGAAATACAATTCTTATAGTAATCCATCCTTAGTAAAAAATAAAAATAATGAATGGGGATTAGATTTCTTGATTAGTTATAATGGAAATATTGCCACTTGGGGAAATGAACAATTATATAATTTAAATAATTTATATACAGATTCTTATGAAACAATTATTTCTAATACATATAACAATATTATATCGTATTCTTTACTAGATAAAGGATATTTTTATCGAACACAAATTATAGGTAAAGTAAATCCACTAGCTGTTCTTAGGTCTAAAGCAATTCATATTAGAGATTATGCAGGAGCATCTATTTTAGAAGAAAACCATACGGTTCTATATTATGCCATTAGAGTTATACAAGACTATATACAAGAAGGTGTGATTACGCAAAAAGAATTATCAGGATTGTCAAAAGAATTAGTAGATATGATAAATACAAAAGCATTTATATTAAAAAGAGTATATAAAATGAGTGCATATTCTATTATTCAACAATATATGGAAAAATCTATTTTTGATGAGAACGAATGGAGGGATTTATTTAACTTAATTTATTTTGGACATTATGCTGTTTCAGAAGAACAGATTCAAAAAGGAATACAATATTATAATTTACATGCAAAGACCAAAATTAATAAATTAGAAGATGTATTAGAAAATTCCAAAGAACATTATCAAAGATTAATGGAAAGATTAACATTTATGAAACCTGAAGCTAAAAAATTATGTATGAACCAATATGACAAATTAGAAGCTATATAGTATTTTTTTATTTGACATATAAAAAGAATATGTATACAATCACTATATAGGAAATAAAAGGGGATTAATAGAAATGAAAAAAATTGTAGTAGAGGTTATCAAACTAATTGTATTAGATCTAGCTTTGAATCTAGTAACGTATTTGATAAAAAATTTTACGCATACAGAAATAACTGAATTTATGTCATATATAATCTATTTAGTGAAAAATAGTATTATCATATATGTAGGCATAAAAATTTTTTGGAAAAATTTAGAATTGGAAACAGTAAAAAAGATTGCACTTACATTTATGATGATAACAATTGTATATAATGTTTTTGATGTTGTAAAATCAATTGCAGATTATGAACAAAGTTTATCTATAGATTTTTCTAATAGAACAATTGAGTATGATGAAACTTTAACACAAAGAGAAAGAAAAGAATTAGAAGAAGTTTCAGAAACAGTAAGGAAAGCAGGACAAAATATACAAAAATATCTAGAAGAAAATCGAGAAGAATATTATGCACAATTGATTAGGGCATATGTTGTTATATATAGTATAATAGTAATTGTGTTATATTGCTTTGTGGCACCAAAGTGGTTTGAAATACAGAAAGAAAAAGAGAAGAAAAATCCGACATTTGATTTTTATAAAGAATAATAGGGGACGGATTGGATAAAAAGTTATAAAATAGACTTGAAATCTATTAAGAAATATGATAAAATAGCTGTGCTTTAAAGATAGCATAGCTATTTTTAGGTCAACAAATCTTTATTTCGTAGAGAACTTAAAAAGGAATAATTGATAAAAATTATAAAAAAGGTTCTCATAAAGTAAGATTTGTACAATCTCGACTTGTGAAGAACACAGGTTATAAATCCATAGGGAGGTGAATGATAATGAATAAATACGAAAGTATTATCATTGTTAATCCAAATGTTGATGAAGCAGGTTTAAAAGCTTTAGAAGAAAAATTTACAGGATTAATCAATGAAAATGGTAAAGTAGAATCAGTTGAAAACATGGGAAAAAGAAAATTAGCTTATGATATTAAAAAATTCAAAGAAGCTACATATATGTTATTCAATTTTGAAGCTAAGCCAGAATTAATAGCTGAACTTGAAAGAGTTTACAGAATTACAGATGATATTATAAAATTCATCACAGTAAAAATAGAAAAATAAGAACAATTAAATAAAGAAGGGGCCTTTATTTAAAGTAAAGAAAGGTGAGAGTAATAATGAATAAAGTAATTTTAATGGGAAGATTAACAAGAGACCCAGAAACAAGATATACACAAACAAACAATACATTAGTATCTTCATTTAGTTTAGCAGTTAATAGAAGATTTGTAAGACAAGGAGAAGAAAGACAAGCAGACTTTATTAACATTGTTGCATGGAGTAAATTAGGAGAATTTTGTAGCAAATACTTTAAGAAAGGTCAACAAGTAGGTATTATTGGAAGAATTCAAACAAGAACTTGGGATGATGACCAAGGACAAAAACATTATGTTACAGAAGTTGTAGCAGAAGAAGCATATTTTGCTGATAGTAAAAGAGATGGAGAAGCAAGTAGTACGTCTTTTGAAAATACATTTGGAAATACAGCACCTGGAAGCATGGGAGCAGATTTTGAAATGTCTTCAAGTGATGACCTACCATTCTAATTTGTTAGGGGGGAAAATAGAAAATGGCAGATAAAAAACAAAATAAAAGAAATAATAAAAACTATGATGAGGATTACAATCCAAGATTCAGAAAACAAAGAAAAAAAGTATGTTTATTATGTAGTGATAA
>CALXBY010000041.1 GCA_944386675.1 uncultured Clostridia bacterium
TAAATTTATTTTTTTCTTTGTTATCTAATCTATTTGTTATTATACTTTTTATTAATATTTTCTTTAAAGCATCTTCTTTTACATCTGCAATTAATGTTCCATCTCTTGCAATAGAAATTTTGCCAGATTCTTCTGAAACTATAATAGCAATTGCATCTGTTTCTTTTGAAATTCCTACACCTGCTCTATGCCTTGTTCCTAAATCTTTAGATATGTCGTTTCCATCTGCTAATGGCAAAATACATGCAGCAGCAGTGATTTTATTATCACTAATAACAACTGCTCCATCATGTAAAGGTGTTTTTGGTACAAATATATTTACCAATAATTGAGGTGATATTTCTGAATTTATTTCTATTCCTGTAGATACAACATCACTAAGACTTATATCTCTTTGTAAAACAATTAATGCACCTGTTTTTGTTTTAGCCAGTTCCTCTACTGCTATTACAATTTTATATATATCTTCTCTAGTTTTAGTTTCAATATTTTTTTCTATTCCAAAGAAATTAGTAAATTTATTGGTTCCTAATTGTTCTAAAGCTCTTCTAACCTCTGGTTGGAAAATAACTATTAAAGCTATAACTCCAGATGGTAAGAATGCTGTTAATATAGAATGCGTAATGCTTAAATTTAAAAGTCCACTTATCCATGTTATTAGAATAAAAAATATTATTCCTTTTATTAATTGCATTACTCTTGAATTTTTTGCAAGTTTAAATATTTTATATATTGCATATATTACTATTATTAAATCTAAAACTAGTGATATTATTCTTATTGGATGTTCTTTTAACATTTCTATATATCTAGTAATTGTATCTATGTTTATTGTTACTAAATCTAATATAAAATTATCGTTCATTTTTTACTTCCTCTATTTTGTATAAGCTCTTTTTTAAGCAAACACATAATATAAAAGTGTTGCAGATACTGCAAGTACCATTAATAGAGCTAATAATCCAGCCATAACTTTAACAAATATTTTTCCTGCTTCGTGTTTTCTTTTTGCCATAACTTTGTCCTCCTCGTATAAAACTAAACATATTATAACATCTTATACTCTTATTTTCAATAAATCTATTATAGAAAATTTATACATTTCTTATAAATTCTGCAAGAGTTATTATGTACATTGCATGTGACCAACCTAGTCCTATTACCCAACTTGGTTGCATGCTTGAATTGTCTACTTGTTCTGAAAGTAGGGCTAAACTGCTTGAACTGTTTGTAACAAAGTCAAAACATTCTTTTGCTTTTTTCTTTTCTCCACTTTTTATATAATACATAGCCATCCATAATGTGGCAATTGGCCATGGATTTCTTCCTTCCATATAGCTGTCTTGTTCAAATCTTAAATATCCACTTGTATATGTTCTTAGTGTCATATTGATTTTATCAACTGTATTTTGTATTTTTTTCTCTTTTGGCCCAAATAGCTCAAATGGATATACAGAACCTATTATACTTACATCCATTTTTTTATCTTTTGTATTGCGATATAGTATTTTTGATTCTTCATCATACATATTGTCTAATATATATTTCTTTATGTTGTCTTTTTCAAGCTCCATTTTTGCAATATTTTTTTCTATTTGCTCAATTTTTAGTCTATTGTTTTGATATTTTTCTTTTACTACATTATAAATTTCATTCATTGCATTAAATGCAGCATATATGCTTGATAGTGAGTATAAATGTACTCCTTCATTCATTTCCCATAAGTCATAACTTACATGTTTATATATTTTGTCTTTTTCCTTACCTGTTTCTTTTATTTTATCCTGAATTTCTCTTTTTACTAAATCTTTTTCTTCTTTTTCGTCAAATATATATTCCAAGTATTTGAACAAGAAGTGTAAGGCGTTTTCACACATTTTTAAGTTTTGTGTTAAGAATTTTATATCTTTTGTTACTTTGTAATGTTCGTTCATTCCATAAATTACACTTGCAGTTTCATCTATCTGGTAACCCCAACAAGGTGCTAATGTTCCATCTGTATAAAATCTTTGTTCCCACATTCCATTTTTACTTTGAGTTTTTTTGCAGAAGATTTCATAAAATTTATCTGATTCTTTTGTCATATTTAAATAATCAAATGCTTTTGTTATAAAAACGGCATCACGTGGCCAACAATATGCATATCTTCCACTTTTTTGTCTTTGTTCGTCTACTTCTGCAGATGCTGCAACACCACCAGTTTCTTCGTTTTGTAATAGTGGAAATAGTAAAATTGTACGTTTATATATTTCTTTAACTCTTGCATTTACAATCTTATTTTCTACATCTTTTATTTTTAATCCATCATGTTTATCTAAATAATTTTTCCAGTATTTTTTTGTTTGATTATATTCTTTATTTATTTCTAATTTTGTTAACCTATCAATTTCTTCTTCCATCTCTTCTGCTTTTTTTAGTTCTTTATTATTTTTTATATAAATTCCTATATAAAAATCTTTTTGATCTCCTGGCTTTAATGTTCCCATATTATAACTTATAGCAGAGTCTTCAGACATTCCTATATAATCCTTGTCTTGTAACACTCCATCATGTATATAATTTTGTACATCATTTATTCTATGGCCACTTACTTCCTGGTTCGAGAAAATAGCAAATGAATAATCATGATTATATTGTATTAATCCATTATCTATTACTTTACCAGATACCATGTTATTTACATTTGTTAATAATTTTGAACGGATTAAGAAATTAATATTTAAGTCTATTTTGTTTGAATTAACAAATGTATATTTTCTAAATAATACATTTTCTTTTATTGTTACAAAATCTGTTTGTTTAATATTTAATTTAAAATATGTGTTTTCTATCTCTGTATTTAATATATTAGTATCATCTGTATAATATTGATAATATCTATTATTTACATCATCATGTAAATAAATTATTGCGGAATCGTTTACTTTTACACCCATTTGAAAAAAATCTATAAATTGCTTAAAATCTGAATTTGGATAATATAACCTTAACAATTCTCCTTTAGAACTAAAAGTAGCTCTAATGTCTTTATTTCCAATTATGGCATCATTAAAATATTTTTGATTCATAACTCTCTCCTTTTGTTTTTTATTCTTTATTTTCTATTATTTCTACTATTTTTCTTTCTAACTCTTTTACTTTATCATTTAGTCTGCTTATTTCTTCATCACTTCTGTCTTGTTCCAAGAAGTCTTCTTTTACTATTGTCTGCATGTCTTCTATTTCTTCTTGTAATGTTTGTATTCTGTCTAATACTTGTAATCTTAAATATTTCTTATCTACTGGATCATTGTATGGTTTTTCCATTGCGAAATTATCATCTAATGTATATTTTTCTCCAAAATCTGGAATTGTTACAGGAATATTTACATTTTGTATTATTTTATCTTTCAGAACTAATTGTGCATTTGGTTCACCATGTACTAAGAATATGTGTTTCGGCTTTTGTATAAAAGAATATACAAAGTTTAATAACCATTGTTGATCTGCATGTCCTGAATAGCCTTCTATATATTCAACTCTTGCTTTTACACTAAATTCTTCTCCAAAAATTTTAACCTTTTTTGCTCCATCAACTATTGTTCTACCTAATGTTCCTGGTGCTTGGTAACCAACAAATAGTATTGTACTTTTGGGATTCCATATATTATGTTTTAAGTGATGTTTTATTCTTCCAACTTCACACATTCCACTGGCAGAAATTATTATACAAGGTTCATCACTTTCATTTAATGCTTTTGATTCATCAGCAGTCCTTGTAAATTTTAGCCCTGGAAATTCTAGTGGATTATCTCCTCTTTCCATTATGGCCTTTGTTTCTTCGTCAAATAAGTCTTCATTATTTTTAAATACTTCTGTTGCAGAAATCGCTAAAGGACTGTCTACATATACTGGAGCATTCATCAATTTTTGATATTCCTCTTCGAATTTAGAATCTTGGCCTTTTTGTTCTTTAATCATATCAAGTTCATATAATATTTCTTGTGTTCTTCCAACTGCAAAAGATGGAATAACAACAGTTCCTCCATTATCTAATGTTTCTGAAACAATGTCTAAGAAAACTTTAGCTTTATCATCTGTGCCAACATGTAATCTATCTCCATATGTAGATTCCATTACTAAATAATCTGCATCTTCAATCATTGTTGGTGATGATAGAAGTGGAATATCATTATTTCCTAGGTCTCCTGTAAATACTATTTTTGTTTCTTTTCCATCTTCCTCAATCCAAACTTCTATAATACTTGAACCAAGCATATGTCCTGCATCATTAAATCTTACATGAATATGTTCATCTACATCTATTATTTCATCATATTTTACTTTTTTAAATATTTCTAAACTTTTAACAGCATCTTCAGCTGTATATAATGGTGGAAGTTCTTTTTCTCCTTTTCTTTTTCTTTTCTTATTTTTCCATTCGTTTTCTTGCTCTTGGATGTGTCCGACTGTCTGGTAACATTATTGCACATAAGTCACATGTTGCTTTTGTGGCATATACAGGCCCTCTAAAGCCTTCATTATATAATTTTGGTATTCTTCCAGAATGATCTATGTGAGCATGAGTAAGTAGCATAAAATCTATGTCTTTTACATCAAAAACAAATGGAGCCTCATTTTCAAGCTCTTCTGTCGCCTTTCCTTGATACATTCCACAATCCACTAAGAATTTTTTGCCAGCTCCTTCTACCAAGAAATTAGAACCTGTTACTGTTTTGGTTGCACCTAAAAAGGTTATATTCATAAAATCTCTCCCTTCGTATTTATAAAAATACTTTTATCTTTTTGTTAAATTTAACTTTTACTAATTTTAAATGTTTTACTATTTCTTCATAAGTCTTTTCTTTATCTTTTAAATCATATATACTAATTTTTATTTTGCTATCTAAGTCATTCTCTTGTTTTTTATTATCAGCTTTATTAATCACTATTTCTATTTCTTGTAAATTTATTATTTTGCTTACAAATACATATTTTAAAATGTTATAGCAAACACTAGTACTATCAGAAAAATTAACAATTATTTCTTTATCTATTCCATTATCTATTAAACAATTGGTCACATCTTTTAATTGTTTTTGTAACTCTGGAATATCTTTTATAACTCTATCTGTAGTTACAGGAATCAAACAATAATATCTAAATTTATATATTAATTCTAAAAGTTTTTCTTTATTTGCCATTTCAGCTTCTTTTAGAAAATTATTTAAGAAAATTGTTTGAGCTTTTAGAACTGTTTCCTTTTCTTTTTCTTGATTATCTATAGATTCAATAATTGTTTGTAATGTTTGTATTTCTTCTTCATTTTGTTCTTTTAGTTTTATAAATTCTAATGGCTCTAGCATTTTATTTTTTTGTTTTATTTCCTCTAATTTTACTTCTCTCTCTTTTTCTAATCTTTCTGATAAATGACTTATACTAAAAATCTTTTCTTTATTTGGTAATTTTTCATTTCTTGTATTATATTCATATCTTAATCTATCTTTATCATTCAAAATTTCATCTATTTTTTTTATCTCATTATTAAGTCTCTTTTTTTCATTTGTTAAATAAACTATAAATTGTTCTCTGTTATTTATTAATTTTTGTGTTTCTTCTTTTTCATCTTTACTTTTTTCTAAATAAGTTCGTATATAATTATCTTTTTTTGCCATTATAATTAGTATTAATGTATAAATACTCTTTCGTAATTCATCGTTACCATTGCAATTCTTTTCTATTTCATCAGGAATATTTAAGATTTTATTTGTTTCTTCTCTTCCAAGTAACAATAAAATTATTTGATATACAAAATTTATATTAATATTTTCTTGTTTTTTTAAATTGTTATTCCAAGACCATCCGTCAAAGTCTCTGATAATTTCGCTTTGATCAATTCCATTAGCTATTCTATAAAAAGATTGTACACTGTCTATTATAGGATTTACTTCAATTTGTTTCCAATATTTATTTTTACATTTATAATCCATTTCAAATAATGAATATAGTAAGTCTAATTCATTTGCATATACCAAAATAGAACCTCTTTCTTCATCTGTAATGCATATGGCATTTTCATCTTCTAGAGGTCTACTGCGAACTGTTTGTGGTGTAACTATTTTAATTTCATCACATTCTTTTCGTATTATGTCTAATATTTTCTCTATGTATAT
>CALXBY010000042.1 GCA_944386675.1 uncultured Clostridia bacterium
GAACAAACAAATATTTTGATTCTAATTTCATATATTGATTTTACAAAAATTTTATTTTAACAATATGTATCGTATATAATTGTGCAAAACGGAGAAGTAGAATCCCTAAATTATTAGAAATTCTACTTCTCCGTTCTATATTATGTTAAATGTTAAAATGTGTTATAAAATAACTCTAAGTCCTGTATAAAATCTACTACCTTCTATGTAACTTAAGCATTTTCTCCCAAGAGGAGCATAATTGCCATCTAACATGCAACATCCTCCTCGTAGTATTTTAGATTTTTCATCACCAGAGTTAGTCCAAGTCCATAAATTTCCTGCTAAATTATCAATATTATTAATCATCCATGCTGTATTAAAACCGGTTTTTACCATTCTATGAGGTCCTGAATTTTTATAGTTTCCTTTTTTAGAAGAATCTTTAAAAATTTCTTCCTCACTCATAGCATTGGTTTCAATAAGCCATTTTATGATTCTTTCAAACTGTTTATTACTTATAAGTTTTGCATTTAAGCTCTTGGCAATTCTTTGTGCATCCAGATAACTTATGTCTACAATTGGATATCTGTCAGCTTTTGATACAAATTTGCCATCTGCATCTATCGCAATTTCATATCTTGAAAAGAAAAATCCTTCACAAAATCCATCTTCTATGGTTTCCCCTTCAGGAATCCAAACATATTGATTTCCAAATAAATCTTCAATTGTAAGTCCTGTTTTTTCAGTTCCTAAAATGTATTTAAACCCATTTGGAATTTCAATAATATTAGCGTTAGTCACAATAAAACCTCCCGTATTATCACAATTTTTCACCATTGTAAGATGTATACCATAACGTTCTGCAAACTTCCCACATAGTAGGTTTAAGACTTGAATGAGCAAATATTTTTTCAATAGTTTTCCTAGCCTGCAAATAATATTGAATATTATTTGCAGTATAATTTCTTAATCCTTTTTGATATTCATGTTCCTGAAGAATGTTAAAAATAGGAAAACTATTTATATATTTTTCGAAGTTTTTTAATCCTTCTTCCAAAGCTTTAATACCGTCCAAACCAACTATATATGTGAAATTGGTTCTATGTCCGTAAAGAATAGATAACTGCATAATCCGCTTAATTTGTTCTAATGTGAAACCACTTTTACTTTTTCTTAGTAATTTATCTCTATTTTCAAAGCATTCAATACTAAGACTGTAAGCAAAATAAGGAATTTCAGATAATTTTTTTAAGGATTCCTCTGTCTGAATCTGTGACCCCAAATAAAAAATCTCACCGTGAAAATTCATTTTTTCGACTTTATCATTTAAGTCCAATAAAAATTTAACTAATGAATTTTCGTTTGGAAAACAACCGCTAACGACAGCTATTTGGTAAAGTCCACTAAGATCATTTTTTCCATAAAGATTCATCCAATCATAAAAAAAATTATCAAGATTTTTTGGAATCGTCAAATCAATTATACTTCTAGACTTCTGATGACTTGTATAGCAAAATTTGCACCCCTCACAATTTAATCTAGTTTTAGGATTAATGTTTAATACTGTATTATTTCTACGCATATAGTATGAATCACAAAAATCAATTTCAAAATTATTAACCCACCCTATATGCTCATTTTTAAAATACAGTTTGTCTTCTGAAATTCTATAATCAGAATCTCTTCTTAATTGCAGAGCACAATAATAATTCTCCATTTAGTAATCTTAAATTAAACCGTACTCTGTCAGCATCAATATCTGAACTAACACCACTGATATTTAAATCCATGAGAATTATGTCAATTGATGGTATTTCATACATTTTAGACAGAAATTTTAAATCTTTTAGCAATACATCGTCTCCTTTAGTTAAGAAACAAAATTTTTATATTTCAAACAATTTGTATTATATCAATTTTAATAGCTTATGTCAACCTGATTATTGATTTAGCTATTTCTTCATTTTGTACAATGCATAGTTTTCCATTACTATGACAATACAACATACCTTTAATACCATAATTTTTATAAAATTCTTCTTCATTCATGTCATGCCATATAACAGGAAATTTTTTTCTATCAAAGACTGTTCTTACTTCAATTCCATTTCTCTTAGAAGGATATATAACAAATTGTATCTTTTTTTCTTTATCGTTTTCCAATATAAAATCCTGATATGGAATATACTTTTCTAGTATTATAAAATTATAATTGATAGTCTTATATCGCTTTTTTAAAATTTCTTTAGCCTCTGCAATAGAAATAATATTTTTTAGCTCATTATTAAAAATCTTATTGGCAAAATTTACAGCCCTTATAAAACATAAATCAGAATCATAATTTGAATTCCATAATGGGTTAAAATTTTCTATTATATTTGAAATTAAATATGTGTTCTTATTTTCTGGTTCGATTTGAAAATTATCAATTTTATCTATTGTTTTTACAAAATTATTATCAAACTTTTTCCATACAAAGTTAACATCTCTGCATTTTAGTTTTTGTAAAAATTTTTTTCCATATTCTTTCCACAACAATCCAAAGGAAGAATATATTATACCATCTTCTCTTCTCATAGCATTGCTTTGGTGATGATCAAATTTTCCTAAGCCTATATCATACATAATAATATTATTCTTATATGTTTCTTGTATATTATTTACTCTTTTTAATTTAACATCTTCAAAATATTTAGTTAAAAAAACAGTAGAAAACACATCATCTATATGGAATTTACCACTATGAGTTATAAAATTTGCATCACTTACTTTTTTTACAATTTTTAACCCTTTCATTTAGTCTCCTTTCTATTTTTGCAGTTACTATTAAACACATTTACATATATATACAGAAGAGCATAGTGTTTTCATCACTTTTTCATTTATTAACATATGCGTATTATACTTTGCTTAGTCCTATTCCCTTTTCTTCATCTTCAATTGCTTTTGTTGTTTCAGCATTTAATTTTGGTACTTTTATTTCAAAAGGAATACTTTCAGTTAATATTATTTGTCTTAATAACCATTTATTGTAGCCATAACTATCACCTTCATGACAATTATGCCATTTTTACACTAATATTTTTTAAATAATAAACATATTATTAACAAAACAAATATTTTTACTACAAATACATATAAAATGAAAATAGATATTGTAGACTTAAATTCAATTATTTTTTAATCTTAAATATCCAAGCTCTGTCCATCTGTTATATGCTAGGTTTATGCTAAATAATAGTGTTGGTTTTGCACCAGCTCTGTTTTTATCAACTACACATGAATAATATCTTTCATCTGGGTCATCATATTTTGTTAAATCATAGAATGTATCATCTACTTCGTTTAATGAATATTCATATTTATCATAATTTTCTTTATGAATTTGTTTAAATAGACAAAGTGTATCTAAAACTTCTTTTACTGTTCTACTAACAGCTAGGTCATTTATGTTTAAGTTAACTGGGTCTGTTGAAGTTTCTGAAAGTTGTAAAGTAGAACCTATAAACATATGGAAATTTTGAGCTAAGTTGGAAAGTATTGTTGCTGTTCTTTTTATTTCTTCTCCATTTCCTATATTGTCTATATCTGTTTTTAAAGTATCATAAAATACATATTCTACTTCTTCTTTGTAATAGTAATTCATTATAACTTTCTTTAGCTCATCATTTGTATGATCTGTTATGTTTATAAAGAAAATTGAATTATTTACTTGTTTATTAAACCAATTGGTTACTCTTATTACTTTATTAAATTCTGTAGATACTTCTGCAAGTCTTCTAGAAAATTCTGCTCTTGTTTCATTTTCTTCTTGAAGCACAAATCCATCTGCGTCTACTTTAACTGTATTTGGATCATCTGGTCTAAATTTATATTCAAGTAATTCTCCTTCTGTTTTGTGTAATACCTCTCCGTGTAATTTTTGTATGTCTGGATTATTTATTATTGTAGTAATTAAACATAGTCTCATTTTTTCTTCTGACATTTCGTTTGATATTAGAAGAACTTTCTTTTTATGTACTAAGGAAATGTATGCTGCTAAGTTTATTGTAAACCTACTTTTACCAGAGTTTGAAGGCATTGCAAATGCTGTTGTTTCCCCCTGTCTTACACCTTTAAAAACACTAGATAAAATCTTAAATGGTAAACTTAGTCCATTTGTTAAAGTATTATCTCCTTCTACTAAGAAATTTGTAAGATTATCATTTAATATGGCTCTTTTGAATTTTTCTGTAGCTGTTACTTGTTCGACCGCGTCTGATACCTCCTCTGGAGTCATCTTGTCGTATAAATCATATTCTATTATGTCAGCTATCCTTTCTTGAGTGTGTCTTACTGGATGTTCTCTACAACTTTTTCTTAAAATAAATAATTTTTTAAGTTCTGTGTAAACATTTTCCATTCTAAGTTTAGAATTTTCATAATCTACTTGTACTCTGTATTTTAGGTCTGCAAGCTCCGGAGTATTTTTTGCAAAGTTATAGTCTTTTTTTGCTTCTTCTGGTGCATATCTTTCACCATCAGTAAAGATAATTGTTTTATAAATTTCAAGCATTTGCTCATCTAAAAACATATTCTCTTTATATGGGAAATAATATGCTGAAATAAGTTTTAAATCATTTAAAAGTAATCCAATATATGCTTTTTCCAATTCTGTAGAAGCAAGTTCTTTGGGGAATCCTATTTCTTCTTCTTTTTTTCTTTCTTTTATTTTTTTCTCTTTTTCTTTAACTTCTGAAAAGTCTAAATATTCAACATTTCCGCTTGCTTGTAATACTTGAAGTTCTGCAAGTGCTTCTTGATATTTCCTTTGTTCTAGATACATTCTTATTCTTTCAATAGTCTCTCTGTTTTCATCTGTAACTTTTATTCTATCTAACAAATCATTGATTACTTTAATATTATCTTCTGCCATATTACTCTCCTTTTTAATCTATCATAGTTATTTTTTCTATAACAGGTTGATTTTCTTTTAGCACTGTTCCATTTGAATCCTCTACTTGTGTATCTTCACATATTTTATCAACTATTTCTATTCCATCTGTTACTTTTCCAAATGCTGCATATTGTCCATCTAAACTAGGTGTATCTTCTTGCATTATGAAGAACTGTGAACTAGCACTATTATATGAAGTTGCTCTTGCCATAGATATTGTACCTCTTACATGTGATATACTATTTTGCACTCCATTCATTGCAAATTCACCTTTAATATTTTCATCACTTCCACCAGTTCCATTTCCTAATGGATCTCCACCTTGTATCATAAATCCTTCAATTATTCTATGGAATGTTAAGCCATCATAAAAGCCATCATTAACTAATTTTGCAAAGTTTGAAACTGTTATTGGTGCTATATCTGCATATAATTCTAGTGATATTGTTCCATAATCTTTTATAACTATTTGTGCATGATGTGTTCCTGAAGAATACATATCATTTACCTCACTTTCTTCATTTTCTTCATTATTAACTATATTTTGCTCAGTATTATTTTCCTCTTGGCTTGTTGGTTCTACAGTATTTGTATTATCTTTTATTCTGTTATTATATATTGCAAAACATACAATTGCAACAATAACTAAAGCTACAATAATTCCTATTATAATATAAGATTTTTTCATTTGCATTTCGTCCTTTCTATATTTTAATTTTCAGATTCATTTTATATCTTTTATGTATAATTTGCAACTTTAATTTTTAATATATTTAATATGTTCTATGTTACTATTTTTACTTCTTTCTACCATACAATTATAAATTCTAT
>CALXBY010000043.1 GCA_944386675.1 uncultured Clostridia bacterium
ACAGATTTATTAACAATTCAATGTGAAAAACACAGATTATCTAATTTAACAATAGGAATCTGTGGTGATTTAAAATTCGGAAGAACCGTTCATTCTTTAATTACAGCTATGTCAAGATATAGCAATATTAAAATCGTATTAATTTCACCAGATGAATTAAAATTACCAGATTACATAAAGAAAGATGTATTAGAAAAAAATCATATGGAATATGTAGAAACAAATGATATGGAAGAATATATGCAAGATTTAGATATTTTGTATATGACAAGAGTACAAAAAGAAAGATTTTTCAATGAAGATGATTACATCAGATTAAAAGATTATTATATTTTAAATAAAGAAAAACTAGAAAAAGCAAAAGAAGATTTATGTATTATGCACCCATTACCAAGAGTAAATGAAATAGCAGTAGAAGTAGATGATGATAAAAGAGCATGCTATTTTAAACAAGCAAAATATGGTAAATTTATTCGTATGGCATTAATTTTAAAATTATTAGAAATAAAGTAACTAAAAAAATAGATATAGAAATTTTAAAATTGATTTTGAAAAAAGAAAGGAATAGAAGTCAATGAATATAGATAGTATAAAAAATGGATATGTAATAGACCACATAGAAGCAGGAAAAAGTTTTGAAATATATAATTATTTAAAATTAGGAGATTTAGATACATCTGTTGCCATTATTAAAAACGCTAAAAGTAGTAAAACAGGAAAAAAAGACATTATAAAGATTGATGAAAAT
The DNA here is from genome assembly GCA_944386675.1 of uncultured Clostridia bacterium. Lineage (GTDB taxonomy): Bacteria > Bacillota > Clostridia > TANB77 > CAG-508 > CAG-269. Next base: position 749 of record CALXBY010000043.1, read on the forward strand.
TTAGATATCAATTTAGATATATTAGGGTATTTAGACCCAAAGATTACAGTCAACAAAATTAAAGATGGAAAAATTGTAGAGAAATTTCATCCAGAACTTCCAGAGAAATTAGTAAATGTTGTAAAATGTAAAAATCCAAGATGTATTACATCAATAGAGCAAGAATTACCACATATATGTGAATTAACAGACAAAGAGAATGTGGTATATAGATGTAAATATTGTGAGGAACAAGTAAATAGATAAAAAAGCTCGTTTGCTCGCTTACGTGATACAATGAAAATTTTTTATATAATACAAAGAATTTAAATTTAGGGAAGGAAGATGTGTTAATGAAATTATTATTAAAAAATGGAAATGTAATTGATTATAAAAATAAGCTAAATGATAAATATGACATTTTAATAGAAGATGATAAAATTGTGAAGGTTGAAAAAGATATTAATGAAACAGTAGATAAAGAAATTGATTGTACAAACTTAAATATTATACCTGGAATGATAGATGTACATTGTCATTTAAGAGAGCCAGGAGGAGAGCATAAAGAAACAATTGAAACAGGTTCAAAAAGTGCAGTTGCAGGTGGATTTACAACCATTTGTCCAATGCCAAATACAAAACCAACACCAGATAATGTAGAAACATTAACATATATCATAAATGAAGCTAAAAGAGTAAATTTGTGTAATGTATTACCATATGCATCTGTAAGTAAAGGAGAAAAAGGAGAAGAATTAGTTGACTTTGAAGAATTGAAAAAAGCAGGAGCAATTGCTTTCTCAGATGATGGTATGCCAGTTGTTAATAGTAGAATGATGAGAGAAGCTATGATAGAAGCAGATAAGTTAGGAACATTTGTAGCATCACATTGTGAAGAAAAATCTGTATCTGCAGGTGCAATTAACGCAGGACCTGTAGCAGATAAACTAGGTGTACAAGGTGTATTACCAGAAGCAGAAGAAATTATGGCTGCAAGAGAAATTGTTATATCAGAAACAAATGGTGTAAGAGGACATATTTGTCATATCAGTACAAAAACAAGTAAAGATATGATAAGAGATGCTAAAAAAAGAGGTGTCAAAATTACTTGTGAAACTTGTCCGCACTATTTCACATTTACAGTAGATGAAGTATTAAAATCAGGAACAAATGCAAAAATGAATCCTCCTTTAAGAGAAGAAAAAGATAGACAAGCGATTATCGAAGGATTAAAAGAAGGAACAATAGATTGTATCATTACAGACCATGCACCACATGCAGAAACAGAAAAAAATGTAGAATTATCAAAAGCACCAAATGGAATCATTGGATTTGAAACAGCACTTCCAGCTGAAATTATGAATTTGGTAGACCCAGGACATATTGATTATTTAAATTTAGTAAGACTTACATCATATACACCATCAAAATTATTACATATTGATAATGAAAGAGGATGTATAGAAGCAGGAAAAATGGCAGATATTACAATATTTGACCCAAATGAAGAATATGTATATACAAAAGAAATGATTGTATCAAAATCAAAAAATAGTCCATTTATCGGAAAAACATTAAAAGGAAAAGTAAAATATACAATCGTAAACGGAAGAGTTGTATACGAAGGATGAACGATTGGGGACGTGCCAAATCGTTTCAAAATGAAACCAAAAGGGACAGACCTGTAAAACTGTAATAAGAAAGAGAGGAATAACTTTGGAAAATATATTTATAGAATACCCAAAGTGTTCTACTTGTAAAAAGGCAAAACAATGGTTAGAAAAAAATAATATATCTTTTCAAGATAGACATATTGTTTTAGAAACGCCAACAGAAAAAGAATTAGAAACATGGATAGAGAAAAGTGGATACGAAATAAAAAAATTCTTTAATACAAGTGGATTAAAATATAAGGAATTGAATTTAAAAGAAAAATTACCAACTATGGATGATAAAGAGAAAATAAGATTATTAGCATCTGATGGGATGTTAATTAAAAGACCATTACTTATAACACAAGGAAAAATATATGTTGGATTCAAAGAAAAAGAATGGGAAGAATTGTTGAACTAACAAATGGTAAAGACTTTAGGAATGAATAGAGAAGATTTTAAAGTAGCACTATGGCAGTAAAAAGAAAGGAATGAAAGTAAAATGATAAATGCAATGGATAAATTAATCGATAAAATTAAAGAAACCAATAACCCAACCGTTATTGGTTTAGACCCTAGATATGAGATGATACCAGAATGTATTCGAAATAAATATGAAAAAAACTTAGAAGGGGTAGCAAAAGCAATTGTAGAATTTAACAAGGCGTTGATAGATGAAATCTATGATGTTATACCGGCAGTAAAGCCAAATGTTGCATTTTATGAAATGTATGGATTAGAAGGAATGAAAGCTTTTGAAGAAACTTGTAAATATGCCAAAGAAAAAGGAATGTTGGTAATTGCAGATATTAAAAGAGGAGATATTGGAAGTACAGCAAAAGCGTATTCTAATGCTTTTCTAGGAAAAACAAAAATAGGAGAAAAAGAAGAAAGCATTTATGATGTTGATTTTGTAACATTAAATCCATATTTAGGAGTTGATGGAATTAAACCATTTATAGAAGATTGTGAAAAATATGATAAAGGGGCATTTATTATTGATAAAACATCAAATCCATCTTCAGGAGAATTACAAGATTTAAAATTAGAAACAGGTGAAGAAATATACACAAAAGTTGCAAAACTTGTGGAAGAATGGGGAAAAGATTTGAGAGGAAAATATGGATATAGTAGTATTTCAACAGTTGTAGGAGCAACCTATCCAAAACAATTAGAAGACCTAAGAAAAGCAGCACCACATACATTTTTCTTAATACCAGGATATGGAGCGCAAGGTGGAAAAGCAGAAGATATTGCTTTAGGATTTGATGAAAATGGAATCGGTGGAATTGTTAACAGTTCTAGAGGATTAATGTGTGCATATAAATCAGATTTATGGAAAGATAAGTATACTGAAGAGGAGTTTGCAAAAGCAACAAGAGCGGAAGCTATTAGAATGAGAGATGAATTAAATTCTGCAATAAATCAGAGATAATAAGAATTTAACCATTACAACGAAGCATGCAGTGGATGCCTATAAGAAAAGTGTGTGCTAATAAAAAATAAATTAAAGGAGGTAAAACATGCCAAAGCAAGTATTAGCAAAGTTAGTACAAAAAGAGGAAATCATTAAAGGAATCTACAAATTTAGTGTAAAGGCAAGTGAAATTGTAGAAGATGCAAAACCAGGGAATTTTATAGAAATTAGAGTAACAGACCAAGTAGAACCATTTTTAAGAAGACCTATTAGTATATATAATTTAGATAGAAAAAATGGAATTCTAGAATTTATATTTCAAGTAAAAGGAAAAGGAACAGAAATATTAGCAAGAAAAGAAATCGGAGACAAAATTGATATTATAGGGCCATTAGGATATGGAACTTTTAAAACAGATAAGTATGAAAAAATAGCAGTTATTGGTGGAGGAATTGGAATATTTCCACTATATGAACTTTCTAAAGAAGCAAAAGCAGAGAAAAAGGAAGTATATTGCTATTTAGGTTTTAGAAATCAAGATTTTGTCATGTTAGAAAAAGAATTTGAAGAAGTAACAGACAAATTAGTTGTTACAACAGATGATGGAAGTTATAAAAATAAAGGATTTGCAATCAATTATTTAATGGAAGATATGGAAAAAGAACATTATGATTGTATCTATGCTTGTGGACCACTTCCAATGTTGAAAGCCATTCAAAAATATGCTCTTGAAAATAATATCGAATGCCAGTTGTCATTAGAAGAAAAAATGGGATGTGGATTAGGTGTATGTTTAGGTTGTGCAGTAAAAACAGCTAAAAGTCCAAAAGATGCACCAGAATATTTCCATGTTTGTAAAGGTGGACCAGTATTTAACGCAAGAGATGTAGAAATCTAGTTTAATAAATAGGCAAAGAAATTTGAAAATTAAAGTTATGTAGTAGATCAAAATAGAAAGAGGAATAAAAATGCCAGGATTTACAATACACATTGCAGTGGCTAAAGAATATGTAAAAAAACATCCAAAGGAAATTAAAAATATGGATGAATTTATTGAAGGAGCTATTGCACCAGATTATATCTGTTTAGTAGACAAACATATAAATAAAAATATAACCCATTATGGAAATTGGGGAGATTGGACAAGTTATGAACAAAAAATATATTTAGACAGATTTTTAAGGGATGTAAATGTTAATTTAAATACAGATTATTGGAAAGGATATTTTATTCATTTATTAACAGATTGCTATTTTGATAAAATTTTCAAAGAAGAAGCAGAACAAGCAAAAGAAAATAAAGAAACATTTTATAACGATTATGATTGTTTAAATACAGAAATTATAAAAAGGTATCATATAGAGATTATGGAAAAAATAAAGCAATATATGAACCAAATAGAACAGAAGCCGAAATATTTAAAACTAGAAAAGATAGTACAATTTATTGAAAAAATATCAGATATAAACTTAAAAGAACAAGCAGAATTGATTGGACAGAAAGGAATGGAAGGGAGTATTTAAAAAATAATTAATATCTGGTATTGCTATATTTATATAAGAAAGGAATGAAAAATATGAATACGAAAGTGAATTTTGCAGGAATTGAAATGAAAAATCCGGTAACTGTTGCATCTGGTACATTTGGATATGGAAGAGAATATGCAGATTTTTTCGATTTAGGAAAACTAGGAGCAATTATTACAAAAGGAACATCTCTAAGACCAAAGAGTGGTAATAAACCATCAAGAGTATGTGAAACACCAAGTGGAATGTTAAATAGTATTGGACTTCAAAATCCAGGAGTAGAATATTTTGCAAATAATGATTT
>CALXBY010000044.1 GCA_944386675.1 uncultured Clostridia bacterium
ATCTATGAATTAAACATAGGTACTTTTATTTTAATGCTGTTTATGATAATATTAGAAAAACTGTATTTTAAGAGGGAAAAATGATAAAAAATTTTATATTTGATTTTGGAAATGTACTACTTGGATGGAACGAAGAAAAAATAGTAGAGAATTATACAAAAGACAAAGAAGAAAAAGAAAAATTACTAAAAGTAATCTTCAAATCTAAAGAATGGTTTATGCTAGATGAAGGACTAATTGACTATTCCACAGCAATCCAAATATTTAAGAATAAAATGCCAGATTCATTAAAGGACAAAGTAGAATATATAATGAACTCATGGTATACATATATGCCAATTAACAACCAAGTTGTAGAATTAATTAAAGAACTAAAGGAAGATAAATATAAAATATATGCATTATCTAATACGCACATTCCAGTTTACGAATATGTCAAAAACCAAGAAGTGGGAAAATATTTTGATGGTTTTATTATTTCTGCGGTTGAAAAAAAGATGAAACCTAATAAAGAAATATATGATAGATTATTTGAAAAATTTAATTTAGTTCCAGAGGAATGTTTCTTCATAGATGACAGTAAAGCAAACATAGAAATAGGCAAAGAGTTAGGAATGCAAGGCTATGTATTTGATAATATTGAAGGATTAAATACAGAATTAAAAAATATAAGTAAAAGTGAGGAGGTTTAATGGTAATAATTTATGACTTTGATGGTACTTTAACACCATATTCTTTACCACAATATGATGTATTAAAAAAATGTGGGTATGATGATGAAAAATTAATGGAAAGAATTAAAGCCCTTATTGACAGTAATAGTAGTTTAAATTTATATGAAGCTTATTATAAATGTTATATGGAAATCTTAGCAGTGAATGGAATTTCATTTACTGAAGAAAATGTTTGCCAAGGAGCAGATAGAGTTACATTTAATAAAGGAGTAGTAGACTATTTTGAAAGATTTCAAAGTTCTAGAACAGGAGTAAAACATTATATTCTTACATCAGGTGTGCAAGATTATGTAGAAAAAACACGAATTGGAAAATTGGTTGATGGTATTTTTGGAGTAACATTTAAAAATGAAAATGGAAAATATACAGAAATAGATACATTAATGTCAGATAAAAAGAAAGTTGATATTATTAAAAATATACAAACTAAAAATCCTAAAGAAACAGATTTCATGTATTTTGGAGATGGTTTAACAGATAAATATGCATTTGAATATATGCATAATATTGGTGGCACAAATGTATTTATAGCTTCAAATGAGTCATCTGAAACTAATTATAAACAATTAAATACAAATGGAATTATAGATAAATATTTTACAGCAGACTTTACACCAAATTCAGAATTAAGCAGATTTATGGAATCTCAAATAGAGCAAGATGCAGAAAGATAGTAAAGGAACGATTTAGCCATGTCCTGCATTTAAATAACTAAGTATGGAGACTATAAAAAACATAGAATAAAATTCACAATATATATGAAGACTTAGAACAAGCAACAATTAAAGAAGGCACAAGATAAGGCACAAGATAAGGCACAAGATAAGGCACAAGATAAGGCACTAGATAAGGCACCAGATAAGGCACCAGATATAATAAAAGAAATTATATTATATTGCAAAACACCCAAAACTGCTATACAAATAATGGAACATTTAGAGTACAAAAATATAAAAAGATTCAGGAGAGACTATATAAAGCCATTAGTACAAAAGGGTATACTTAAAATGACTATTCCAGACAAACCAACAAGTAAAAATCAAAAATATATTTCAAAATAGGCATATATAAGAGCTAAAACTTGAAAGTGCGTTAAAATTAATATATAATATTTATTGTATTTTGTAGATAATATTGAAGAAAGGAAAAAAATGATAGACACAGGATATTTATTTTCAAAAGATAGCAGTAGAATTTTCATAAATACATGCCTAGGTTGTACAGGACAATGTGCATATTGTTATTTAGGAAAAATGGGTTATGATAATAAAAGAACAGTAAGTCCTGTAAAAAAAGCTGAAGATTTAATACAAGAATTAGAAGAAAAAGTGAAATTTTCTAAAGAAACATTAATAACATTAGGTTGCTTTTCAGAGTGTTGGGATGAAAACAATAAACAAGAGACTATAAAATTAATTAAATATTTTCTAAAAAGAGGAAACCAAATACAATTATCTACCAAGAAACAAGTTTCAGTTCAAGAGATAGAACAGTTTAAAGATTTAATTAATTATTTAGGACAACTTGTAATACTTGTAAGTTCTGCTACTATTAGTGGTTGGAAAGAATTTGAGAAAGGAACAGATTCTCCAGAAAAAAGATTTAAAACATTTGAAGTTCAAAAAAGTTTACCAATACCAACAGTTTTATATATGAAACCTGTACTTAAATCAGTTACAATTAGAGATGTAGATTTATATAAACAAGTAATAAAAGCATACAATTTACATGATATTGTAGTTGGAAGTATTTTTGGAGAAAAAGAAACAGATGAAACTGTACATTTTTCAAATAAAAGAGAATTATTTTATAATCCAATTTCAGAAGAAACCACAATAAAGCAGAGTTTAAGACAAATTAATGGACTAAGAGTGTTTAGTAGAAGTACTGAGGCAATGCATTTTTACAAAGAAAAATATAAAGAAGAAGAAAGATAAAAAATAGGAGTACATATGGGGTTAGAGGATTTAAAACCTAAATATGATAGATTACAAAGAAAATATGGAGCAAAAGAATTAGATTCTATATATAATGGAGGATGCATTAAAAATCCTGATATCTGTTTTGTGTTCATGAATCCAACAGGAAGAAATATTGCCTCATCAAAAGAATGGAAAGGACTAAAATCACCTTGGATTGGAACTAAAAATATATGGGATTTGTTTTATCAAGTAGACTTATTAGATGAAAAAATATATAAAGAAATAAAAAGACGTAAACCTGCAGAATGGACAGAAGAATTTGCAGAAGAAGTGTATGAAGATGTAAAAGAACACAAATATTTTATTACTAATCTAGGTAAATGCACACAAATAGATGCAAGACCTCTTCCAGACAGTGTATTCAAAGAATATTTAAAATTGCTTGAAAAAGAAATAGAGATAGTAAATCCAAAAGTTATAGTTTTATTTGGAAACCAAGTAAGCTCAATTGTATTAGGACAGAAAATAAGTGTATCACAATGTAGAAAAAAATTATTTCAAAAAGAAATAAATCATAAAATATATGATTGCTATTCTGTATATTACCCAATTGGAAATGGAAGATTTAATATAGATAAATCCATAGAAGATATAAAATGGATTATTGAAAAAACAAGGAAAGAAAATTAAAGACTTTACTTGTTTTTTTCTATTTTTAATTTACTTTTAGGATTAAAAATGATATATATTGTATATAAGATTTTAGGAGATGATTTTTAATGAAAATTTTGATGGCAACAAAAAATCCAGGTAAAATACAAGGTGCAAAAGAAGCCTTTGAAAAATACTTTGAAGATGTTCAAATAGAAGGAATTCCTACTGAATCAGATGTTAGCAATCAACCTTTTAATGAAGAAATATTTGAAGGAGCAAAAAACAGGGTTAAGAATTTAAAAGAGTATGCTAAAAAGAATAATATTCAAGCGGACTTTTATATTGCAAGTGAGGCAGGAATCCAGAACTTACTTTGTGACGAATGGATTGAAATTAATGCGGCAGTAATAGAAGATAAACAAGGTTTCCAAAGTGTTGGAACGAGCCAAGGTTTTCAAATACCAGATAAATATATTAAAGAAATAAAAGAAACAGAACTTGGCATAGTAATGGATAAAATATTTTCTAAAGACAATCTTGGAAAAGGTAAGGGTGGTATAAGTTTTCTAACTCACGGAGAAATTACAAGGATAGATTTAACCAGAAATGCCTTTATAATGGCACTTACATCACATATAAATGGAGAGGTATGGAGGTAAGAAATGGAAAAGATAATTGTAGAAGTTGGTTCAGTATGTACTAAAGTTGATAAATTTGATGGTAAAAAGATAGAAAGAATTAAAGAAAAAACAATTCAATTTAAGCAACATTATAATGAAGATAAAGCTTTAAGAGAAAGTGATGTAACTCAATTAATATATTTTATAAATAATCTAAAAAAAATATCTAAAGATATTTTCGTATGTGGTACTAGCATTTTTAGAACTCTAAGTGAAGTCGAAAAAAATGATTTTATAGATAGATTCCAAAAAGAAACAGGTTACAGTTTTAATATAATTTCACAAGAACAAGAAAATAAATTAACAACTTATGGAGCTACAAGATTTGCAAAAGGTAAGGTTTGTGTATTAATCGGAGGAGGAGGCTCTACTGAAATTGCGATTTTTGATAAAGAAATACAAGAAAGTGTAAATACAAAAATAGGTGTTATAGATATTATGCAACAATTTCCAGATTTAGCTAATGATATTGCAACTACACCATTAGAAACAGTAATGGAATACATTAAGCCAAGACTTAATTTACCAAAACAAAAAGCAGATATATTGATATTAGCAGGTGGAGGGCACGAAAAATTTGCAAGACAGTCAGGTATTAAATATGAAAAAAACACTTTATATGAAGATCATGCTTCTCCTATTATGATGGATATAGAAACAAGAAGAAGTGAGACAAAAAGATTTTTTACAGAAATTTCATTAGATGATATTAGAGTCAAATCTAATGATCCAGATTGGTGGTATGCAACAAGAGCAATGTGTGCTTTTGCATTAGTTGTAGCAGAGCAAATAGGAGCAAAATACATAATACCAACAGATATTTCAATGTGTTATGGAATTATAGATAAAGGAGAAAATTAATATGGAAGAATATTTTGATGTTTTAAATGAAAATGGAGAATTTACAGGAAAGACTGCACCAAGAAAAGAATGCCATGAAAAAGGATTATGGCATAGAGCTGTTTATGGATTTATATTTAATAAAAATGGAGATGTACTATTACAAAAAAGAAGTAAGCTTAAAAAAATGTGGCCAGATTTATGGGATGTAACAGCAGGAGGACATGTTCTTGCAGGTGAATTTGGAATGCAGGCACTAATTAGAGAAATAAAAGAAGAATTAGGAATAGAAGTAGAAGAGTCACAAATAAAATACTTAGTTGGTTCAAGATCTATCAACATACAAGGAAACATTATAAACAATCATTTTAATGAATGTTATCTAGTTACAAAAGATATAGATCTAGATAAAATAGAGCTACAAAAAGAGGAAGTATCAGAAATTAGATGGTTTTCAAAACAAGAAATATTAGATAGAATAAACAATAATTTTGATGGAATTAC
>CALXBY010000045.1 GCA_944386675.1 uncultured Clostridia bacterium
AATGCAACATTAGAAGATTGTTTAACTTTATATGAAAATACAGGAATAGATTCATTAGCTCCAGCATTAGGAAGTGTACATGGATTCTATAAGGGTGAACCTAACTTAGACTTTGTAACAATGGAAGAAATTAATGAAAATTTACCTATTCCACTAGTATTACATGGAGGAACGGGAATTCCAGATGATAAAATAAAGAGAGCCATTTCTTGTGGTATATCTAAAATTAATATCAATACAGATTTACAATCTGTATGGAGCAAAGCAGTAAGAAAGTTCCTAGATGAAAATAAAGATGTTTATGATCCAAGAAAAATAATTGGAAGTGGAGAGCAAGCTATTAAAAACAGAATTGAAGAAATTGTCACTTTATTTGGAACAAAAAGATAAAATATAGTAAAGCTGTCAGGAGGTAAAATATGAAAATAATGGAAATAGAAGGCAACAAAGAATTAAATGGAACAATAAGAATTAGTGGTGCAAAAAATGCGACAGTCGCTTTAATACCTGCTGCTATTTTAACAGACGAAGAAGCAACGATCTGTAACGTTCCAGAAATCACAGATACCGATGCTTTATGTGATATTTTAAATGAGTTAAATGTCGATGTTAAAAGAGCAAGTGAAAGTATAGTAATTAATCCACAAGATATGAAAAATGTTGAAATTGCCGAAAAATTTTCTAAAAAACTTAGAGCATCATATTATTTTATGGGAGCTTTACTAGGTAAATATAAAAAAGCGGTTATGTATTTTCCAGGTGGATGTTCAATTGGTGCTCGCCCTATAGATTTACATCTAAAAGGATTTGAAGCCCTTGGAGCTACAGTAAAAAATGAAAAAAATAAATATATTGTAGAAGCAGATGAGTTACATGGTGCCAATATATATTTAGACATTGCTTCTGTAGGTGCAACAATAAATATTATGTTAGCAGCAGTAAAGGCAAAAGGAACAACAGTAATAGATAATGCAGCAAAGGAACCAGAAATTGTCAATGTTGCTACATTTTTAAATAACATGGGAGCAAAAATTAGTGGAGCAGGAACATCAACTATCAAAATCGAAGGAGTTGAATACTTGCACAAATGTTTTCATGAAGTAATACCAGATAGAATTGAAGCTGGAACATATATTATTATTGGAGCATTATGTGGAAAGAATTTAAAGATTGATAATATTATTCCAGAACACGTAGATTCTCTTTTATCTAAATTAGAAGAAATAGGGACCGAATTACAAGTTGGAACCGATTATGTATTAATTTCTAAATCAGAAAACTATAAACCTACAACAATTAAAACTGCTGTATATCCAGGATTTCCAACAGATTTGCAACAACCATTTACAGTGTTGCTAACACAATGCCATGGAAAATCTAAAGTAGTGGAAACAATTTGGGAAAATAGATTTATGCACATCCCATACTTAAAAGATTTAGGTGCTGACGTTACCGTGAAAAATCAAACTGCTACAATTATAGGACCATCTAAATTAACAGGTACTTCTGTAGTTGCAACCGATTTACGTGCAGGAGCTGCAATGGTGGCCGCTGGATTATTAGCTGAAGGAAAAACAACAATAACAAATGTAGAACACATACTACGTGGATATGAGCAAATTGTAGAAAAGTTAACAAGTGTAGGTGCTAAAATTGAAATTAAAGAAATATAATAAATTAGTTATATTTCTTTTTTTTGGAGGAATTTTATGATAAAAAGGCACTATAAATTAATTATATTTATTCTAATAATTTTTGTAGTGTTCTTAATATACAAAACAAACCATATAAATTATTATAGTTATACAGTATTAGGGGATGGATATGCTTTAGGTATTAATTCCTATGGAATAGAAGATTATGGTTACAGTGATTTTCTAAAAGATCAAATAAAAAAAGAAAAAAAATTAAAAACATATACAAAAACATTTGCAAGTTCCGATATTTCTATAAATCGTTTATATGAATCTATTATAACTGACGAAAAAAAGAGTATAAACAACATAAAAAAGAATATAAAGCAAGTATTAAGAGAATCAGATTTAGTAACATTAAGTATTGGGTTAAATGATATAATTTATAAAATATCTATAACACCAGATATAACAGATAAAAAAGTAAATACAATAGTAGATAACGTTACTTTAGAATTAAATCAACTAATAGTTGAAATTAATAAATATTATCCTAAAAAAGTATATCTTATTGGATATCCTGATATACCAATGGAAAATATATATATAAAAAAAGGAATAAAAAGATTAAATAGAAACATGAAAGAAATATCTAATACTGTTTATATAAATACAGAAGAATGCATTCATCACGAAGACTTTTTAAAAAGTAAATCATTTTATCCAAGTAAATATGGATATTATAAAATTTATCAAGAATTACGAAAAAAACTTGCAAAATAAAAAAAGACTTGATATACTAATAACGCTAGTTTAATTACTATGATTAATTTAAAATCATGGCGGAAGGAGAGATAGTATGAAAAAAGGAATTCATCCAGAAGTAAAAGACTGTACAGTAACATGTGCATGTGGAGAAACTTTTACTTGCAAATCAACAAAATCTGAAATTAATGTTGAAGTATGTTCAAAATGTCATCCATTCTATACTGGAAAACAAAGTAGAGCATCTCGTGCAGGACGTGTTGATAAATTTAACAAAAAATATGGATTTGATAAACAAGAAACTGCTGAATAATAGCAGTTTTTTATTTACAAGAAAGTAGGTATTCTATGATTTTTGCCAGTAATAATACAGGAAAAATAAAAGAAATAAAAGAAATTTTAACAAACTATGAAATCAAGTCACCAAAAGAATTAAATATAAAATTAGATGTAGAAGAAGACGGAAATACATTTTTAGAAAATGCAGTAAAGAAAGCAAAAGCATTATATGATATTACCCATCAACCAGTAATTGCAGATGATTCAGGATTGATAATAGAGGATCTAGGTGATTGGCCAGGAATAAATACAAATAGATTTTTAGGAGAAAATAAAAGTGATCGCGAAAAAAATTTAGCAATTATCAACCGAGTAAATAAGGAATGTAAAAATAGAAATGCAAAAGTAATATGTGCATTAGTCTATTATGATGGAAAACAATTAATTTTTAGTGAAGGAGTAATAGATGGTACAATTTCCACAGAACCTAGAGGAAAAAATGGATTTGGTTTTGATGAAATTTTTGAATATAATAATAAGATATTAGCAGAACTTACACCTGTTGAAAAAAACAAAATATCCGCAAGAAAACGTGCAGCAGAAGAATTAAAGAAGAAAATAGAAAAGGTGATATAATGTCTAAAATTGAAATTCATGATTTACAAGAATTAATTCATCAAAATTATCCACAAGAAATGGTGGAAAAACTAATTCAGCAAGTTCTAATACTAAGTTTAAAGGTAAAAAAAGATTATCCAGATTATAAGTCATGGTTTTTAACAACACAAGTTCCAGGACTTTATGATAATACGAGAAATATAATAATCGCACATATAAAAGATAAAATAGTAGGTTTTATCTCATTAAAAAAAACCAAAGAAGAAAAAAAGATATGCACTTTTTATGTGGAAAAAAGTTTTAGAAGAAATAAGATAGGAACAATTCTTGTGGAAAGAGCAATTAACTATTTAGAGGATGAGAAACCCTTAATTACAATTCCATTTAATAAATTAAATGAATTCACAAGAATTGGGGAAAAACTTTCTTGGGAAATAACAGATATACGTGAAAATATGTATAGAGCAGATATACCAGAAGTAATTGTAAATGGAAATGCATCTGAAACCTCTAGTAACATAGTATTACCAGACTGTAATAAAAGTTTAAAAAAAATATATCGAAAATATAGGATAGAAAGATTAAAAATGTTAATAATAAAATCAAAAATAGAAATAAAATCATTTGTTTAAAAGTATGATATAATACCACTAGGGAGATAAAGTATGAAAGACCCAGAGAAAATGACATTAGAAGAACTGCAAAAATCACATCATATATTTTTAAATGAATATATGCAATTTATTTCTAGTATGAAAAATGACAGAATCGGGAAAAAAGTTATAGAAGACTATTATGGATATCCATTAGAAAAAATTGCCCAAGAAATTACAGAAAGAGAAGAAGAAATACGCAGTAGGCTGATTTTTCCAGGAGACTTAATTCTTTTTTATCCCAATATAACAGAACAAAAAAGTAAAGTTCAAAGAACCTGTGATTTTTCAGGAGGAATTATTCATCCAGGAAGTTTATATATAAGGTATCGACCCTTATTAGATAACATTTCTAGAAATGAAAAATATGTTTTAAAACACACAATTTGTGTAGAGAGTGGTTATACATATGATTTACCAACTACAATTTCTGAATTTGAAGAATTAGAACAAAATATGATAACAGAAAAACTGGATTCAGAAATTGATTTTAACCATTTAAATGCACAGATGGGAGGAGCTTTTTATTTAACAAAGTTAAAAGCTAGAAAGAGGAGATAAATGAAATCACAATGTTTTAAAGTACCCTTCTACAAAATAACAGAAGGACATATAGGAATGAGTCCTACACAACAATTTAAAATGGAAGAGCAAGGGCCAATAATCGTATATCGCTCTGGAAATCCACTACTTGCAAAAAAACCAATGGAAATATTTAGCGAATACAATGCCTTTGCTTTAAAAGGTAACTACTATCAAATCAGTCAAACAGAACAAAACTCTGCTTATTATGCAACCAAAACAAATTCATCTAGAGTATCAGAAATGGTAAAAAAATATGGATTTGCTTTGGCAATCGATTTAAAAGACTGCAATCCATCAACAGTTGCAACACAAGAAGATATAGAAGAATATGCTAATAGCTTAGACAACAACCCATTTTATCAATTGTATAATCAAATGCAACAGATAGATAGTAGGGGTTCTGTTACGACACAAAAAAGAATAGGAGGAATAAAATGATAAAAATAGGAATAGCAAGTGATCATAGAGGTTATATTTTAAAAGGTCAGATAATAGATAGATTAATG
>CALXBY010000046.1 GCA_944386675.1 uncultured Clostridia bacterium
AAATATTCTGAATGCCAATTCTCTTTTCTATATTTTTTGTATATTCTGCTTCCTTCTACATTTAATATTCCGTTTGTTTTTATTTTTTCTTTTCCTTCTTTTACATCATAATTTAACATATTATACACTTTGCTACTATGCCACATTAATTCTTTTATTATTTTGTCTTGGCTCTTATTTGATCTTATTATATATGTAAAAGTTAGTCTCATTCCTTCACCTCCTTGTTCTATTATTTATATCACATCGAACACCTTTTCGCAAGTGTTTTTACATTTTTTTCTAAAATTATTTATTCTTTTATGTTATAATTCCTATATGGAATTTTTTGAGTTTTTAAAAGAAAAAAATAATCATACTTACAATTATGATAAATATAATTCTAAATTTAAAATTAAAGATATTTTTAATGACCATTGGTATTCTTTTATAGAAGATAATCCTAACTTAAACACATGAAGATAACGAAAGAATAACAGAAACTATTCATGCTTATGATTTTATTAAAAGACTTATTATTCATATTCACGATAAGTATTTTAATGTTATTAGATACTATGGGCTTTATGCTAAAAAACATAAATTTTCTGATAAATTTATTTATATGCTTAAGTCTCATGTTGCTAAATTTAGAAAACAGCTTAAAAATTGGAGATGTCGCATTCAGTTATACTTCCATATTGACCCTCTTAAATGTTCTTGCGGTCACACTTTTCACTTTGACTATATTGTAAATCCAGTGAATAATTCTTCTTAGAGGTGATTATTTTGAAAATTAAATATCCTTTATATACTGAATTTATTTGTACTACTTGCAAATGTCATGAAAAAATTCCTACTAATATTGTCTTGCAATTAGACATGACGGACCCTGAGAATTCTTCTTATCCTCCTATGTTTGATTGTAAAAAGTGTGGTAGCTTGATGAAACCAGTCTATTTCGTCGTATATTCTGGTATTGAATACACTTACGACGGTAACTAAGTATCACCATTTTGCCTTTTTACTAAGGTTTATTCATTATGTCTTTAATTTTGCTTATTATATATTCAAAATATTTGATTTTTCCTATACAATAAAAAACAAGGTTAAGAATTTCTTAACCTTGCTTTTTCCTTTTTTGTAGTTATTTCTAATATTTGCAGTCCTTTTTGTACATATTCATTTTTCATAAAGTTTTGCCATATTGCTTGGCTTAAGTAATTTTCTATCATTAACATAGAAATTCCTTTATCTATTCCAATTACTTCTTTTGAATACCAAGGTTTGTTCTCTAAGTTGTAAGCATCTTTAAAGCCATATTTCCCCCATAATTTCGGAAAATTGTTATAGTAATTTTCTAATGCTTTTATACTATATTCTGGTGTAAATACTATTGAGCCAGCAGATCCTGACGGGCTTATTGTTCCATCATTTGATTTATCTACATCTGCCATACTTGGTTTTGCTCCATAATCTCCAGAATATCCATTTGGCCCAACACATGCGGTAAGTCCCCAAGAATTCTTGCCAAAAGTTTTAAATTTGTCCATATTATCAATACAATATTGTCTATTTGCAAGTGTAGCTTTTCGTGAGTTTTCAAACCAATTTATCCCCTGTTTATCCTCTTTATCTCTAAAATCTATCCATGCATGTGAATATTGGTATGTAAATAAAGTTCCACAATATGTATAAATAATATCTTTAATATTTCCATAGTCTCCTTTTGGCTTTTTTATTCGGCTATACATTTCTTTATTTGTTGGATATGTTGGAGAAGCTACTGATAAAACATATAACATTAGTTGCTCTGCATACATATCCCAATGTCCCCAAAATCCTGTTTCTGGTTTATAGCCCATATAAAAATAATTATTGTCTTTATTTCTATACCATTCCCAATTTATATTTTTATATAATACTTCTGCTTTTTCTTTAATTTCTCCTCCAAAAAACTCTCCTGCAGTTAAAGCTCCACATATAAATATTGCAGTATCAATTATTGATATTTCACAGTTCCACTCCATTTTTCCTGTATCAATATTAATAAAATGATAGAAAAAACCATTTTCTCCCTCAACATTTTTTAGAAAAGTATCTAAAGTTTTATTTGCTCTTTCATAAGCTTTATTATATGAAATCCATTTTCTTTTTACTCCTATTATTAAAGCTGCTAAACCATAGCCCACAGAAGCAATACTGGCAATTTCATTTGCTAAAAGATTTTTATCTCTTATTAATCCATATCCTTTACTATTACTTTTTAAATTAGCCTCTTTTATAAAAAAATTATAACTTCTTTTTAATTCTTTAATTAATAATTTATCTCCATACAATTTTAATATTCGCATAAAGAAAAACACCTCTTATATTCATAATAACATAAGAGGTGCTTAATTCCAATGGAAATTTATTACATATATTTTATTCTCTTTCATCTAGATTCTTTTCTGCAAAACTATATAATCTATTTCCTATTTTTATACTTGGTCCATCTTCACAAAAACTTTTCATATTAAGATATTCAGTAATATCCATATCTCCTACATCAGGATATGTAACCATTTTTCTAATTTGTGTAATTAATAAATTTCTATAATCATCCATGTCTTTAAATTCAAATCCTAAATTCTCGCTTCTATCTGCAGGAAGTCCCATTATATGTATATTACTTCCTAATCTATCTGCTACCTTTTTAGTTGTAAGAACCGCTCTTAAAACATATGGCCATTCATTAATTACTATTAAGTTTTTTATATCTGGATAATTTTGTAATATTTGCAAGCAATTTTCTGCATTTTCACATGTAACAAAAGATTTTTCTTCTCTTATTGCCTTACTTTTTATATTACCATCTTTATTATAAACCTTATCCCAAATAATTTGCATAAAATCCGCTTCAGTACATCTATTTAAAATAAATTGTCTAATAAAATTTTCCTTTATATATGTTTTTAGCCATGTTTCAAAATTAGCTTTATCTGTTTCTTTTATTTGCTTTTGATACATTCCCATTAAATGCTCTTCAAATTGTTTATCATGCATCATTTTTTGCACATACTCTTCCATTATCTCTTCTATATATGAATTTAAAAATGTATCAAAGTCTGATGAAGTTTCTTTATCTTCATTCCACATTTCTTTCATCTTTTCCATTACTGCTTGTGCAATTTCTGGATAACAATGTATAACATCTGAAATTCTTTTATTTACTCTAGATTGATATGTTTTAGTTGTCCATGTTTTCTCTAATTCTTTTGAAGTAACTCCTTTAAAATTATTTCCATCCCAACCAAAGCCTCCACTAAATATTATTAGTTTAGGATTATGTCTTTTTACTTCTTTTGCTAATTTTTCCATTCTCCTTTTTATTGGCTTTATTGTTGCACCATATACACAAATTGCAGATTCATCCATTTGCTTTTGTGTAAATGAGTCTATCTCTCTAACATCTTGAATTAATGGTGCAAATGTTAAATTATATAATTGAGTATCTGATAATTTTTCTATCTTTTCTTCTGTAAGGTCTTTTAACATTATCATATTTTTCCCCCATTATATATTTCGCCCAAGAGGAACGCTCCTTTTGGGACGAAATTTTACCATTCTATTTCATCTATTGATGTTGGATTTTCGTTTATTATAATGTCTTCTGATTTTCCATTCTTAAATCGTATTACTTTATCTGCCATTGGAGCTATTGCACTATTGTGTGTTATTATCATTACTGTCATTTTTTCTTTTCTACATGTGTCTTGTAATAGTTTTAATATTTGTTTTCCGGTGTTGTAGTCAAGTGCTCCTGTTGGTTCGTCACATAAAAGTATTTTTGGATTTTTGGCAATTGCTCTTGCTATTGCAACTCTTTGTTGCTCTCCTCCTGATAACTGTGATGGAAAGTTATTTTTTCTGTTTTTTAGTCCTACTTTTTCTATTGTTGTTTCTGGATCTATTGGATTTTTACATATTTGTGTTGCAAGCTCAACATTTTCTATAGCTGTTAGGTTTTGTACTAAGTTGTAAAATTGAAATACAAATCCTATGCTTTCTCTTCTATAACGTGTTAATTCTTTTTCTGAATAATTGTTTATTTCTTTTCCGTCTATTATTACTCTTCCAGATGTACAAGAATCCATTCCTCCTAGTATATTTAGGGCCGTTGTTTTTCCTGCACCACTAGGTCCAACAATAACTACAAGTTCTCCTTTATCTATTTCAAAATTTGCTCCATCTAGTGCTCTAATTTTTGTTTCTCCAACTGTATATTCTTTTACAACTTCTTTAAATTCTATATAAGCCATTT
>CALXBY010000047.1 GCA_944386675.1 uncultured Clostridia bacterium
ATGTCACTTTAAATCCTATGCTTTCTAATCTCTTTTTAGCATTTTCTATAACTTCATTATTTAATATACACATACTTCTAGAAGGTGCAATAACTCTTATTTCATCTCCTATATTTAATTTTTTTGGAATTATCTTATTCATTTTTTCTCCTTTGTCGTTTTTATTCGTAAATATTGTATCATTTACGAAGATTTCCGACAAGCATTTTATAGAATCTTCTTAAAATATTGATTTCTATTTAATTTAATATTATAATAGTTTTACATTTATTGTTGCACAATTATAAAGTGTAGAATTTGTTTCATCTTTTACAAAGATGTTTAAAAGCCTTCTATCAAAAGAAGGCTTTATATTTTTTAACCGTATCGAATTAAACACGGTTATATTTTATTGAATTACAAATAACTAACAATATCTTCAAAAGTATCATATCCACTCTCACTATTGATATGTCCTGCATTAGGTATAAAAACTTGCTCTGCCCCGAATTTTGTCTGCAAAATCTTTTTCTACTTCATATTTTACATATGGATCATTATCTGAATAGAAACAAATTATTTCATTAGAATATTGTTTCACATCTTCTAAATTATCAAAATACATAGATTTATTAACATTATCATATTCTTCATTTATTCCTAGATAATTATTAAATCCACATACAAATATTAATTTTTTAACTTTTACTTTATTTTCAACTAAAAATTTTGATATAAATACTGGTGCAATGCTATGTCCTATAATTGTAGTATTCTCATTTATTAATCCTAAATCTAAATAATATTTAAGTAATCTGCTCCAATTTTCATAATTTTGATATTCTACACCAATAGGAAAATCTGGTACATATACTTGTTTTCCTTCATCTTCTATAAAATCATGTAACCATCCAAACCAATTTCCATATGGACTTCCAAATGAGCCATGTATTATAAAATAATTTTTCATTTACTTTTCCTCCAAATTTATAATTTAAACCTAAAATATTTTCTTTCTATATCTTTATTCCTAAATAGTTTTTAAATATAAAGTATATTCACTAGAATCAAATTCATCTCCATGCCCTTTATCGATAGCCTTATTAAATCCAAACTTAAAATATATATGTTTTGCTATCTCATTATCTTCTTCTACGCCTATTGTAAATTCAGTATAACCTATATTGGTCAAATAGTCTATACAAGACTTTATTAATTTTTGTCCTAAACCTTGTCCTTGATATTTTTTGTCTACTCTAAATGCTTGTAAATATACTCTTTTATTTGGTATTGTTTCTGTTTCCAATTCATCATTTTTATAACTAGCTGTTATCTCTCCAATAACCTTTTCATCTTCCTCAATTACAAACACATCTATCTCTTTTTTCTCAAATTGTTCTAGTCTTTTCTTTTTATACTTAATCCACATATCTTCATTATCTGGAAATAATCTTTTTAATTTTTCAAATTCTTCTATTGTTATTTTTCTAAATTTCATTAATATTCTCCTTTAATGGATAAAACTTCTTTTTCATTAATCATTTGATAACCAATTTAATATTTCTTTAGAAATATTTAAATCACCTCTACCTATGCCTATTTCTATATCTGGTTTTGGGCTTCCATGATAATCGCTTCCGCCACTTATATATAAATTATTACTCTTAGCATAATCTACTAAAATATTTCTTTGTTCTTGATTTGCTGATGGATGGAAACATTCTATACCATCAAGTTCTTTTTCTTTTCTTAAATCGTTTATAAAGCCAATTGTATCTTTAAATTTATATTCAAATGGATGTGCTAAAAATGCTTTTCCTCCTGCTTTATGAATAATATCAATTACTTCTTTATAAGGTGGTCTAAATTCGATAAAATTCATAAAAAAGCTGCTTTCTGGGTTTGCTAAACCTTTTCTAAAAAACACACTAAAAGATTCTGTAAATTTCCCCAAAATCTTATAATTTTCTTTATGATTCATTAATTCTTCATAAATTGGTCTTTCAACATATTCAGATACCTTTTTTGTTTTTCCTATCTTTCTTTCATCATATACTAAGCCATGTTTATTGCATATATCAAATAATCTTTGGCGACATATATCTTGTTGTTCTCTTAACTTTTCTTCCGAATAATATTTTTCACACCATTCGTTAATTATATTTGGATTTATATTATATGCTAATATTTCAATATTTTTCTTTTGAAATACTGCATGTAATTCTGAGCCTATTATAATCTTCCCACTAAAAATATGGTTGTTTTTCAATGCAACATCATTGTATTGCTTACAAGTATCATGGTCTGTTATTGATATATATTCTAATTTTTTATTTTCACACATTTTTAATACTTCTTCTACCGTTTTGTCTCCATCTGAATATATAGTGTGCATATGTAAATCTATCATCTATATTCCTCCATAATTATTCTCTTTCCATATTATTTGTTAAATCTCCATTAAATCCATAAACTTGTCTGCATAATCGTGTTTTTCTTTTTCCTCCCTGCACTACAACTTTTTCTAAATCTTCATAAATATTATGTAATCTTATTCCATATTTTTCCATAGTTTCTGCACTTATTTCTTTAAAAGCTGGGCATGGCAATATTGTTCCATCATATTTTATATCTAGCTTTTCTGTTCCGGCAGTACATAGATGTGCAATTTTCCCATTTAGTGGAATTCCGATTCTAACATTGCCAGTAAATTGTTTTCTTGCATTATTTAATATTGTAGAGAATTCTTTTAATTCCTCATCATCTAGCATCAATTCGTTCTTATTCTCTCTTCCTCTACCTTGTGGGACAAAATTTAGTATACTAATATTTCTTACTCCAGCTATTTCTAAGCATTCCATAATATCTGGTATTTGTCTATAGTTTGGCTGCATCGGAATAAAATGCACATCTACATTTAATCCTGCTCCTTTTGCTCTTATTATCGAATCCATTAGATATGTATAAAATCCTCTTCTGCCCATCAATTCACAATCTGTTTCTTCTTCAAAAGCCTGCCAGTCAAATACAATTTTGTCTAATCCTAATCTTTTTAACTTTTCAAACTCTGATTTAGCTATTCCTTCAAATGGTTTTGGTGTTAGCCATCTATCATAATATGCTTTTACATTTCTTTTTAATCTTTCATTCCATGGTTCATGTTCTTCTATTTCTTGTAAATCTTGTTCACATCTATTTTTTATATACTCTATCATTTCCATTGGCATTGCAGATGCCCTTTTTATTCCACTTGTAAATATAACTGTTCTAATTTCCTTGTCTTTACAAAATTTTACCATTTCAAATAAATCTGGGTGTAAAAATGGTTCTCCTCCAGATATTGATAATTCTTCTACTCCACCTTGATTTATAAAATACATAACTGTCTGTTTAAACTTTTCTAATGTAATTATTGTTTGTTTATCTTGTGACGAATTTGAAGAACAAAATTTACAATTATTAGGGCATGTTTGTATTACTTCAAAACAT
>CALXBY010000048.1 GCA_944386675.1 uncultured Clostridia bacterium
GCTTCTTTATAACCTGCAGAAATTGTTCTTTCGCCTACTGTTTTATTATATGAAAAAGTTTCTCCAGGCATTAGAACTATACCATTTATTTTAGATGCGGCAAGTACTAAATTTGTTGTTCTATCTGTATCTCTTGTAGAATATGTAGTTTTTGCTGTAGAAAGTAAGTTCGGAAATGCTTCATTCCCTAACATGTTTGTTGTAACATTAGGAAATAAAATTTTTAGTGGTACAACATATTCATCTTTATCTTCATTTAACATTGCTTTTACTTCATCTACAGATATTGCAAAATCAATGCCATTTTCGCTTGGGTAGATGCTATATGGATTTTGTGTAAAATATGCATCTTTAGGTTCTGTGTATAATTCTGAGTGTATTTTATCTATATCTAAAGCGGTAGGGCTTTTTTGATATGTAGAAATTTCTATGTAATTATCTATTAAGTTTAAGTCTTTAATTGCATTTATAATATCTGCTGATGTTTTCTCTGTATCTACAACTGATCCTGCTTTTCCTTTTGTTAGAATTAAATTTGAATCTTCTATATAATAACTGCTTTCTATTACTGCATCAGGTAATTTTGAAGAGATATCTTCTAGTTTAGATTTTAATGTTTCTTCATCTAATGTTACATTTAATTCTATTTTTATGTTAGAAAACAGAGTTTGCAAAATTGTTAAGTCATTTTCAAGTAAATTACCACTTCTGCCATGTTTATATGCATTATTTACTGCAGATGTTACATCAAATGATATATTTAAATCAGATGTTGAAATTGTAGTTTCATAGTCATTGTATCTTAATTTTATTTCTTCTGGTATGTTTTCTTCTATTCTATTATTTATAGTTTTTGAGGCTTGTTCTTTATTTAATTTGGATACATTAAATCTATTAATATACACTCCTGATATTATATTATCATTTTTTGAATTTACTACTGTAAAACCAATAAATGATATTAAGAGAATAGCTATAAATATTGTTAATATAATTAGGAATATTTGCATAGTACTCATGTGGTCTTTTTGTGTGGTTTCTGTTTTTTCTTTTGTGCTATTTTGTGTATTTATATTATTCTCTTCTTTTTTTATAATTTCAGCAGTTTCGGTTTTAATGCTTTTTTTATCTATTTTTTCTTTTTCTAATAAAGTATCTTTACCCATAATATTCTCCTGAAATTTAATTATCTCTTATATTATATCATGAGTTATTATTTTTTGTCATTATTTTTATGAAATTTCGTTTATATTTTTAATTTATCGACTTTTTTAGTTTTTTTTTCTTCTTTTTCTCCGTAAATGTCTACATCTTTGTAATTGTCTAAATTCATTTCTTCTAATGAGTGCTCGATACAGCTTACTAAAACATTATTAAAACTCATGTTTTCTTTTTTGGCTATTTTTCTTAGTGTTTCATTCATTTTTTCAGGTAAACGTATACTTAGTTTTACATTACTTTTTTTATATTTAGAAATTTCAAACATTTTTATACCTCCCAATTAAATTTATACTTTTTTATTATATTTTGCCACAAATTAAGAGTAAAAAAATACCATACGAAAGTATTGTATTTTTTGTTTTTTTATATATTAGGAAAGTCATAAGAAATAATAATATGCCAATGTTGACATAAATCAAAGGAAAGAACATGATAAAAAGACCAAAACAAGAGGAAATTTTGGAAAATTTTGGAAAAATAAAAATATATACTTAATTAATTATCCTTGTAAATGTGATGAAAACCTCTCTTTGACACATAATCAATTGGAACGCATTTATCAAATTTGCATTTAGCACAGATAGTATAAGGTGGAGTGGAAATAGGTAATCCATTCCATTCATCTTCTTGTTCAAATTCTAAAACAGCTTCAATTGGAGCATCAAATTTGTATTTACATTTTGGACAGATGTAAGCAACTGTTTTACCACTTAACTTAAATGGAAAAAAATTAAAATCAAACATAATAAAACCTCATTCCTAATAAATGTAGAGGACAAAATCCATTTTGGTATCACATTTAGGACAATTGTAAGGATTTCTATGAAAAGCCATAGAAATGCTAAGTTCATAGTTTAGAAGTTTTTTTCTAAAAGAACGCAAATGTTTTTTAATTAAAGGAATCATTTTATTGTGCATAGAATGTTTTTTTCTGTAGAAACCATAATATCTAATAATCTTAAATTGAGAAGGTAATAAATGTCTTAATAAAATCATAATGAATTTAGAAGCAGGAAGAGAAATTTCGTGATATTTATTATCCTTATGGTCAATGTAAGAAAAAGTGACATTAAAGCCATCATAGTTAACAATGCGATTTTCACTAATGGGAACTCTACCACAATATCTACTAACATATTCTACACCAGACTTAAAATCTTTAAACTTTTTAGGTTCAGCATAAACATAAAACCCTTTAGGAAATTTTTTGTAAAGAGATGATTTAAGTTTTGAAAAAGATTTGCCCAACTCTTTGTAAAGAAGTTCTAAAAGAATTTTTTGAAAACGAAGAGAAAGAGCATCATAATCAAAAAATTTCCAAGGTTTACAGGAATTGTCATTACCAAGTTTAATTTCAGCAATGAGAATATGAATATGAGGATTCCATTTTAAATTTCTACCAAAAGTATGGAGAAAAGCAAAGAAACCAGGAGTATACTTGATTTTAGAAATATATTTTTTCAATATACCTTGTTTATTTTTTTTAAAAGATTCATTTAAAATAGAATAAATAGTATTTCTAACAGCCTTAAAAAGTAGATTAATTCTATTTTCAAAAGGAAAGAAAAAATAAGTTCTAAGTTGTTCAGGAATAGTAAAAACGATTTGCCTATGGTTACAATTATAAGCAGTTTGGAGAACATTTTCAACACGAGTATTCTTGTATTTGTAGCCACAAGAAGAGCAAAATCTAGATTTACAAGTATGTCCAATAAAAACAATGTCATTGCAATGAGGACAAACATAGAGAGAACAACCTAAATTTTTATTAGCACAATCAATAATTTTCTGAATTTCCTGAGAAGCATTAGGGCGATATTTATCAATAATAGATTTATTTTCAAGATAAGTATTCTCCCAATGATCTTCGAAAATAGAAGCAATAATGCCAGTAGATTTGAAAGAATTATAATTCTTATTTAAAGAGCCATCATCATTGAAACAATTGGCATTAAAAGTTCTACTATTATAAAATTCTAAAAATTCATACTCTTTAATAGTTTCAATATCTTTCATATTACCTCTTAGTAGAAGTATATCAAAAAAGAGTTGCGTTAGCAACTCTCAAAGGAAAAATTTATTTTTCCTATTTTTTA
>CALXBY010000049.1 GCA_944386675.1 uncultured Clostridia bacterium
GAAAATTTATATATTTTTTCAAATTTTAATTCGTCGCTTGTTGTCGCTACGCGGTCTAAGCTACGCGCTCCTCATAAATTTTTAAAATATATAAATTTTCTTAAGCAAAATAAAAATTGACTGTGAATTGTAACAAAATAATGAAAAATTTTATAAAAATTTAAAAAAAAGATACAATTTATTATTAATATATGATAGAATAAGGACGATTAAAAATTTGTAAATGGAGGAAAACAAAATGTCTGAAGCAAAATATAAGAGAATTTTGTTAAAATTAAGTGGCGAAGCACTTGCAGGAGACAAAAAAACAGGAATTGATGCAGAAGTTATTGGAAGTATTTGTGATGCCATCGAAAAGGTAAGAGAACTAGGAGTTGAAATAGCCATAGTTGTTGGAGGAGGTAACTTCTGGAGAGGAAAATACGGACCTCAAATGGAAAGAACCACAGCAGACTATATGGGAATGCTTGCAACAGTTATGAATGGTTTAGCACTTCAAGATGCATTAGAAGCAAGAGGAATGTACACAAGATTACAAACAGCAATTGAAATGAGACAAATTGCAGAGCCATACATCAAAAGAAAAGCAATTAAACATTTAGAAAAAGGAAGAATAGTAATATTTTCATGTGGAACAGGTAACCCATATTTTACAACAGATACAACAGCAGCTTTAAGAGCAGCAGAAATAGAAGCAGATGTAATATTGGTTGCCAAAACAATTGATGCAGTTTATTCTGCAGATCCAAAAATAGACAAAAATGCAGTAAGATATGATAAAATAACTTATTTAGACATATTAAACAAAGATTTAAAAGTTATGGACTCAACTGCAACATCTTTATGTATGGATAATAAAATACCTTTACTTGTATTTGGAATTAACGAACCAGAAAATATTGTAAAAGCAGTTAAAGGCGAAAAAATAGGAACATTAGTAGAAGGATAATATAAAAAGAAAGGAAAAAATTATGGATTTTAATAGTATTGAAGAAAAAATGAAAAAAACAATAAGTGTATTTGAAGAAAACTTATCAGAGGTAAGAGCAGGACGTGCAAACCCAAATATATTAAATAAAATTACAGTAGATTATTATGGAGTACCAACTCCTATAAATCAAATGGCTGGAATATCTGTTCCAGAACCAAGAATGATACTTATTCAACCATGGGATATGAGTATGTTAAAAGAAATTGAAAAAGCTATAAACTTAGCAGAAATAGGAATAAACCCAAATAATGATGGAAAAGTTATAAGATTAGTATTCCCAGAACTAACAGAAGAAAGAAGAAAAGAATTAGTAAAAGATATTAGAAAAACTGCAGAAGAAGCAAAAGTTGCAATTAGAGCTATAAGAAGAGAAGGCTTAGATATTGCAAAAGCTGCACAAAAAAATAGTGAAATAACTGAAGACGAATTAGATTCTGCAGAAACAAAAATTCAAAAAATGACAGATAGTAAAATTGCAGAAATAGATAACATATTAGATAAAAAAGAAAAAGAGATAATGACTGTATAATAGAGGAGATTTTAATGGAAGAAGATATAAGTAAAATAGTAAATCTAGAGAATTTGCCAGAACATATTGCCATAATTATGGATGGTAATAGAAGATGGGCAAAAGCTCATAATTTAGATGTGCCACAAGGACATAAAGAAGGTGCAGAGAATTTAAAAAGAATAGCCAAATTTGCAAACAAACTTGGAATTAAATATATGACTGTATATGCTTTTTCAACTGAAAACTGGAAAAGAACCAAAGAAGAAGTTGGAGCATTAATGAAATTACTTAAATTCTATATAATGGATTTTTTTAAGTCTTATGATGAGAATATTAAAATAAGAGTAATTGGAAGAGTCGAAGATTTACCCAAAGATATAATAGCAGAAATAAAAAAGGTAGAAGAAAAGACTAAAAATAATACAGGTCTTGTTTTAAATATTGCTTTTAATTATGGTGGTAGAGACGAAATAACAACAGCAGTAAAGAAAATAGCAGAAAAAGTAAAAAATAACGAATTAGATATAAATGATATAGATGAAAGTGTAGTCTCAAATAATTTGTATACAGCAGGTCAGCCTGATCCAGATTTGTTAATAAGAACAAGTGGAGAAGAAAGAATAAGTAATTTTTTACCTTGGCAAATTTCTTATTCAGAATTTGTATTTACAGACAAATATTGGCCTGAATATGGAGAAAAAGAGTTATTAGAATCAATCCAAGTTTATCAAAAAAGAACAAGAAGATTTGGTGGAAATAAATAATTACGAAAGGTTTAATAAATATGAAAAGAATTTGGTCAGCAATGGTAATGTTCCCTTTAGTGCTAATAGTTTTTATATTAGGGAACAAGTATGTAGTGGATATTTTTGTTGGAATAATAGCATTAAGATGTATACACGAGTTATTCCATGCATTTGAACAAAAAGGACATCATCCTGTAAGATGGATAGGGTACATATCAGCAATTGCAATAATGCTTTTACATATAATTCCTAGAAAATATGCATTAATAACTATTGGAGCAATTATTCCAATATCAATTTTACTACTATTTGTTTTGGTACTTACCAAAAAAACAAAAACAAATGTAATAGATATAGCTATTACATTTTTTGGAGTATGCTATGTGGTATTATTTTTAATGTTTATGTCTATAATTAGAGATATGGAAAATGGTAAATTTCTAATTTGGTATGTATTTATAACTTCTTGGATGACAGATGTATTTGCATACTTAACAGGAATGACAATTGGAAAGCATCATTTTACAGATATTAGTCCTAAGAAAACCATAGAAGGATGTATAGGAGGAACAGTGGGCTCAACTATTTGTCTAATTATATATACATTAATTATTAATCAAGTAGCAGGACTAAATATAAATATTTTTATAATAACAATTGCTGGAATAATACTAAGCATAATTGGACAAATTGGTGATTTATCAGCATCTAGCATAAAAAGATATTGTGGAATAAAAGATTTTAGTGATTTAATTCCAGGACATGGAGGTATGCTAGACAGAACAGATAGCGTAATATTTATTGCACCATTTGCATATTTATTATTTGT
>CALXBY010000050.1 GCA_944386675.1 uncultured Clostridia bacterium
TTGTAATTTGTTAGTCTACTACATTTATGATACAAGTTCTTTTCTCTCATAATGAGTGATAGTCAAAATCATAAATATTGCTGTAATTACTATTGCTAATGCAATCATCAATGGATTGATAGACACATTTACTATTACATTACGAATATCAGCAAGTGTAAATATTGATATGTATTTTAGAAATTCTGTACTTTCTCCCATCTCTGATATTATGTTTAGAAAATAACTTGCAAATACGATTCCTAAACTTATTCCAAGTGTTTTCTTTGTTTTATGTGTAAATGTTGATAAGAATAAACATATTGCAAATATAACTATTGATGTAAATAGTGGTGTTATGCTTAATAATATATATGATTTTTTATCAAATTCTCCACTCAAACTTAATCCTATGAAATTGAATATTCCAATAATCGCTATCATTAAAATAATATATAATAGTCCACAAAGTATTTTGTTTATTACTATATTTTTTCTTGTTACTGGTACACTATTTAAGTATTCAATTGTTTTATCACTTTCTTCTTTTAATAAAATATTTGAACCTAGAATACCACTATAAATTCCTGTTATTAAAAGTACAAATACAAAACCTTCTGTCTTAAGCCATCCAAAAGCTGTATCGATACTTGAAATATCCATATTAAATGCTTTTAGCATTTCTTCTGGAAACATTTTCATCATTTCGTCCATCATTTCCATATTTTCACTATTTATGATAGATGGATAAACTAGAAATACGATTAAAAATAGTCCTATTAAAATGGATGTCCATATTACAAAACTTTTAAAATTTATTTTCATTTCTCTTTTAAACATGATTTATCCCCCTTATTTATAATAATGTAAAAATACATCTTCAAGTGTTGCTTCTTCTATTAAAATTCTGCCAATTTTATATTTTGAAAGTTTCTTTATTAATTCATCATGTGGTAAATTGTTTCCAAATTTAACAGTGTTTCCATCTTCTGAAATAATATCTACTTTTAAATCTTTTATAATTTCTTTTGATTCTTCTGATGTTATAGTAACAAATGTCAAACTCTTTTTAGATAAATCTTCTACTTTTTCTACTTTAATTAAGCCTCCATCTTTGATGATTCCTACTCTATCACAAATTTTAGAAACCTCATTTAAAATATGTGTCGAGTAAAATATTGTATTTCCTTTTGCTTTTTCTTCTTTTAATAAATCATAAAAAACATTTTGCATAATTGGATCAAGTCCACTTGTTGGTTCATCTAAGATTAATATTTTAGGTTCATGTGCCAATGCCAATATGATTCCTAATTTTTTTAAGTTTCCTAATGATAAATCTTCTATTTTCTTTTTTTCGTCTAATTCTAATCTTTTTACTAATTCTATTCTTCTTTTGTGAATATCTTTTTTATAAAAGCTCTCATGATAATCTAACATTTCTTTTACTGTTAAATCATCATATAAGTAAATTTCACTTGGTAAATAACCTATTTTTTCTTTTATTTCTATATCGTCTTTATTAAATTCTCTGTTTTCTATTAAAACTTTTCCACTTGTTTTATTAATTAAATTCATTATAGAACGAATTGTAGTAGATTTTCCTGCTCCATTTGGTCCAATAAATCCAAATATTTCTCCTTCTTCTAATTTTAAGGACAGGTTCTCTACTCCTTTTATTTTGCCATAATATTTTGTTAAGTTTTGAATTTCAAGAATATTTTTCTCCATATCAAGTTTTTTCCTTTCTATTTTCTACTTTTTATATATACATATAGATAAATAAATATACAAAATACTATCGTTGCTATTGAGACAGCTATACTTACTGCTACATCAAATAATATACTTAAAATAAATAATATTCCAAAGCCAATTAGTCCATATGCAGTAACCTTCATTGCTTTATTTACTAATTTTTCATCTCTATTTTTTACCCAGAATACTTTTGAATTCATATAATAATCACTTCTTACTTTTGGCATGTAATTACCAGAAATTATAAATAAAATACCAAGTACGCACATTACTATTTTTCTTATGTCTAAATCATTTCCAAGAGCAATGGCAATAGTTACAATATACATAACTACTGTAATAATAGGAATAATCCATTTATAAACTGTAATTGCCTTTTTATTAGCTTCTGGATTTTTATCAGACCAATCGCTGACAATACAACAAAATACTTGTAATGCTACCATTATTATTGGCATTCCAAATACAAATGCTGGTTTTGAAAAGTATCCATTAGGATTATTATCTATTCCCCAATGTATTGCAATGCTTTCTGGTAATGAATTATAAAATATTAACCCACAAATAATTGGCAATAAGCATACAGTTGATGTAATGATTAAACTTTTCATATTAATTTTTTTCATCAAAATTACCCCCTAATCCTTTTATCCAAATTAAAACTTCTTCAAATACAGAAATGTTTAATTCGTAAAAAATATATTTTTTGTATTTTGTTTCTGCAATTAGTCCTGCCTTTTTTAATGTTGATAAATGATAGGAAACTGTTGCTCCTGTTAAGTCAAATCTACTTGCTATTTCTCCTGCTGTCTTTTTTCCTTCTTTTAGCATTTCTAATATTTCTCTTCTAGCTGGATCTGAAATAGCTTTTAGTGTTTCCGACATTCCCATATTATCACCTCTTTTTTCATTTAGATATTTATCTAAATATAATATATTACTTTTGTTTATTTTTGTCAATAGTCATTTAGATTTTTTTCTAAATAAAAAAAACATTTACATATCTTTTTTATGATTTGTAAATGTTTTTTATTTATTGCTTTTAACTCTAATATAAAATTGTAATTT
>CALXBY010000051.1 GCA_944386675.1 uncultured Clostridia bacterium
AAAACCTACATTTTTTCTTTTGCCTTAATAGGTAAGAATTGGTAAAATATAAGTACATCAATTAGTATATGTAAATGATGCTAATTGTCTCAATAGAAAGGAAAGGTGATATTATGAGACAAGATGTACTTAATGAAATTAATATATTTCTAAGAGGAGGTGAAAAAGAAACTATGAGTAAAGCAGCAATGGCAAGAATTATGGGATGTGATCCTAGAACTGTAAAGAGATATTTGGAAGGATATGAGCTTAAAAAGAAAAGAAAAATTTTGAAAAAATCTAAATTAGATAAATTTAAAGAAACAATAATATCTAAATTAGAAATAGGATGTACAAGTATGGCAATATTTAAATTTATCCAAAAAGATGGATATACAGGTTCATATTCGTTAGTTGCAGATTTTGTTCAAAAACATAAAGAGGAACAAATAAAAAAGGCGACAATAAGATTTGAAACAGCCCCAGGACTTCAAGCACAAGTGGATTGGAAGGAAAATCTAAAGATGATTTCAAAACATGGAGAACTTTTTGAAGTAAATATTTTTCTAATGGTATTAGGATATTCTCGAACAAAATTTGTAAAGTTAACATCAGATAAAACCCAAAAAACTCTATTTAAATGTATGAATGAGGCCTTTAAATATTTTGGAGGAGTACCAAAAGAAATTGTCTTTGATAATATGGCAACAGTAGTAGATAGAGCAAATAGTAGAATTGGAAATGTTAAATTAAATACGAAATTTGTACAGTATTCTAAAGACATTGGATTTAACCCAATAACTTGTAGAATATATAGACCACAAACAAAAGGGAAAGTAGAGTCCTTAGCAAAACTAGTTGATAGACTTCAAGTATATAATCATGAATTCGAGACATATGAAGAATTAGAAAAAATAGTAAAAATGTTCATGAAAGAAATTAATAATGAAATATCTCAAGGAACAAATATGAAACCAATAGAAAGATTAGAAAAAGAAACAAAGTATTTATTGCCTTTACCGAATCAAGAAGTATTGAATGCTTACACAACCTCGCCAAAGGAATATAAAGTATCCAAAGAATCTATGATTACATATAAAGGGCAAAAATACTCCGTTCCGACATACCTAATAGGCAAATCAGTCTCTGTAAAAGAAACTGATGAATATATCCATATATATTATATAACAAATTTAATAACAAAACATAAAAAGAGTAAAAAATTTTTAAATTATCATAAAGAACATATAGTGGATATATTAAAGTCTGATGCCTTAAAAGGCTACAAAGATAATGAAATTGAAGAGTTTGTAAATAATCATTTGAGTGATTATGACGAATTGTAGGAGGAAAGAAGTATGAGTATGTATACAGATTTAATAGATAATTTAGAAATTTTAAAATTAGATAATATAAAAAATATGTTACCTGGATATTTAGATGAGATGAAAGACAAAAATATTTCATTTACAGAAATGTTGTATGATTTAACAAAAGAAGAAATTAAATATCAAACTGAAAGAGCTGCAAAAGTAAATATAAAAGTGTCTGCATTTCCATTTGAAAAGACATTAGATGATTTTGATTTTAGTTATCAGCCTAGTGTAGATAAAACTGAACTTTATGATTTAGAAACATTAAGATTTATGGAGAAGAGTGAAAATATAATATTTGTAGGAACAAGTGGAGTTGGAAAAACACATTTAGCGGTTGGAATTGGAATGGCAGCAGCGAAACGAAGGATTAGCACATATTACATAACTTTTAATGATTTAATAAATCAATTAGTACAAGCTAATTCTGAAAATAGAGCAGATATAAAAATAAAATATTTTTGTAAATATAAATTGCTGATAATTGATGAAATAGGGTATTTACCGATAACGAAAGAAGGAGCATATTTGTTTTTTCAATTAATAAATAAAAGATATGAAAAGAAGTCAACAATATTAACAACAAATCAGGTATTTAGCAAGTGGTCAGATATATTTGGAGATTCCGTAGTGACAGCAGCAATAATAGATAGATTAGTGCACCACAGTCACATAATAAAAATTAAAGGACAATCATATAGAATAAAAGATAGAAATGTGGAGATGCAAAGAAATATAGAAAAGGAAGGTGTATAAGATGACAGTGAGAGAAATGATAATATATGTAGATGTAGCAATAGATAGAATAACAGAATTAGGACGAAAACTTACAAAAGAAGAAATTATAAATGAATTACATTATTTAGCATATCATTGTAATAAAAAAGATGTTATGCTAGAAAAGGATTATAGAGAAGAAAATTTTTTCTAAAATTTTAGAGGGGATTTCCCCCTCTAAGTATATATTTAAAACTGGAATTTTCGTACATTTTTGAAACTGGAAAAAAAGTACATTTTTCACTTGACATTTACATAAGATAAAAACATCAAAATTTTAGGAGGTTTTTAAAATGTCAAAAATTTATGAAGAAGAAGAAAAAAGAATGTATCTAGATGCTTTTAATGTAAGTGGAAAAACTAAGACCGCATTTGCAAGAGACAATAATATACCAGAAGCAACATTTAGAGCTTGGATAAAAGAAGATGAGAATTCAACTTTTGGAGCTATACAATTAAATAATGATACACAATCAATAAGGAATAAAAAGCAATCTACAATATTTTCATGCGAGAATATAAGGATAGAATTAAAAGAAGGATTTGATAAAGAAATTTTAAGAAAAATAGTAGAGGTGTTAATAAATGATAAATGATTTATTAAGAAGTGTGTCAACAATATATATAGCATATGGA
>CALXBY010000052.1 GCA_944386675.1 uncultured Clostridia bacterium
ATGATATGGGGAAACCAATGGGACAGAACAATGATGTGGCTAATGGAGTGTAATGCAAAAGATGAAACAACAGGAAAGAGTAAAGAAGAAGTAATAAGTGACTCAACAAGTTGGGGAAATTATAATAATGCCACATTTACATACACAAATAGTAGTGGAGTAACAGCAACAAAGAATGAAGGTTATGAAACCATAATACCAACAGGAAGCACAGAGTATACAAACGCCAATAACATCTATGACCTAGCAGGTAACGTAAGGGAGTGTATCATGGAGGCCGAATTTGCCTCCTACAGGGTTTTGCGTGGGGGCAGTTACGACCTTACTGGTAGCGGCTATCCAGCGAGGGATAGGCTCGCCACCTATCCGTACGAAATCAACAGCGAAGGCGGTTGCAGGGTTGCACTGTATGTCAAGTAAAAAATTTGCGAGTGCCACCTGTGGCACGAGCAAATTTTCGAGA
This sequence comes from uncultured Clostridia bacterium, assembly GCA_944386675.1. Lineage (GTDB taxonomy): Bacteria > Bacillota > Clostridia > TANB77 > CAG-508 > CAG-269. The sequence goes on from CALXBY010000052.1 coordinate 464, forward strand.
TTGTCAAGATAACTGTGTAAATTTTTTTAAGCTTATTTCTTTAAAAAGGTAATATTTGGTAATTGATATTACCTTTTTCTTTTATTTAATTTTCAATGTACTTTATAAATCTATCTTCAAATATTCCAGCTAGCTCATTTTGTACATCCATCCAATTGTTTATTGACTTTGACCATTTCTTCTTTAAATCCTGTATTCTCAAATATAAAACCTTAATTAATGCTGTTTCGTTTATAAATGTTCCTTTTCCTTTTGTAACCTTCCTTAGTCCTGCATTTATACTCTCTATTGCATTTGTCGTATATATTAATTTCCTTATTGCTGGTGGATATTCAAATATTTGCATTATCCAATTGATATTATCTTCTACTTTTTTCATCAATTTTTTGTTATCTTTATATTTCTTTTTAAATGCTTCATATTCTAACTTTGCGTGCTCTAAATTACTTGCTGTATAGATTTCCTTAAAATCTGTAACAACCTCTTTAACTTCTTTCTTTGGCAATATGCTATAAATATTTCTTGTTATATGAACTATACATCTTTGAAGAATTGCTTGTGGATATACTCTTTCTACTGCTTCTGGCAATCCTGTTAAGCCATCCATTGATACAAAGAATATATCTTCTACTCCTCTTGATTTTAGATCTTCAAATATTTCACACCATTTACTTGCTGTTTCTGTGGTCTCAATCCATATTCCTAATACATCTTTTACCCCTAAAGTATCTATTCCTAATACTACATAAATAGCCTTTTTCACACTTCTTAAATCTTCTCTTACTGAACAATATAAACAATCTACATATACAAATGGATAACAGTTTTCTAATTCTCTATTTTGCCATTTTTCTACTTCTTCACTTACTGATTTTGTCATATTACTTAATTTTTCTTCACTTAATTCTATTGAATATATTTCTCTTATTGTGTCTTTAATGTCTTTTAATGAATTTCCTTTTGCATACATTGATATTACTAAATTATCAAATCCTTCTAGAACCTTTTGTCTCTTTTTTACTATTTGTGGCTCAAATTTTCCATCTCTATCTCGTGGTGGAACTATTATTATTTCTCCATTATCTGTTTTCACTTTTTTGCCTTTAGATGTACTTCCATTTCTTCTGTTTTCATCCTTCTTTTCTTGATGTGAGCCTTTTTCATATTCCATAAATTCATTAAATTCTTCATCTAATAATCGTTGTACTACTTTTCCATACATTTGATTTAATGCATTTGAAATTTCTGATGCTGTTTTTATTCCTTTTTTCATTAATAAATCTAATATTTGTCCATCTATTTTGTCTTCTTCTGTTAATTCTTTTTTCTTAGACATTTATATATTCCTCCAATTCATCAGTGTATCTTTCATACAAAAAATTTAAAAATGTAAGCCATTGTGCTCTATAATAACTTCGTGATGATTCATATGAATTTATGTATTTTAAAAAATATTCATTTATTTCATTTATATTAGAACAAAGTGGTTCTCTTGTATTAAGTTTTCGTAAGTATCTTCTCATATCTCTTATGGCATAATATGGATATAAGAATTTTCTTATTTCATATGGATATTCATAAAACTTTTGTATTTCTGGCTCTCGCTTATTTAACAACATAATCACTATTTTATTGTCTGCAAATTGTTCTTCAAACATTTTCACTTCTACTAAATGATTTTCTAAACTTTTTGCAAAAAATAAATCTTTTAAATTTCTAACAAATTTTCTTGAAGATTTTTCTGTAAAAAATCTAGTGATATCAATTAGCAGTTCTTCTGGTGAATAAACTATTTTGACACCATTATAAATGATTTTAGCACATCTTTCAATGTTTTTATTATGTGGGGTAACCAGAAAAAGTATAAATTCCATTCCTCTAGATTTTAAATCTTCAAAAACTTCTAACCAAAATCTATTATAATTTGTATTTTCAAAGTATGCACCAATAACCTGTCTGTTACCATAAATATCTGTACCTAATAATACATACAATTTATTATTATAAAAGCATCCTTCATTTCTTGTCTTTAAATTTTCGGTAAAAAATATAAGTGATAAATAACATTTTTGTAATTTTCTTTTTTGTAAATCAATTAATTTAATTTGTTCCATATTTAATCCTTTCCAAAAGCACAAGAAAAAAACTGTGCTCTTTCTAAAATTTTTTAGAATTTACACAGTTATATTTTAACACCC
>CALXBY010000053.1 GCA_944386675.1 uncultured Clostridia bacterium
TCTTTTCTTGTCATAAAAAGATATATATTTCCATATTCGTCAACTTTGTTGTTCATCCTTGATAAATTTAATCTATCTAGTATAAAGATATATGCTAACTGAGATAAAGGGCACAAAATCGATTTATATGGCTCTGCGTATAAAATTTTTCTTGGTACTTGGCAAAACTTAAAATTAAGTTTTTGATTTATATTTATATACTTCAATATTCACCTCATTTCTTTTTGAATTTATGCACACACAATTTCTAATCACTTGAAACAAAAAAAGAACTACTACTTATTATTAGTAATCCTTTTAGTTTCTATCTCCATAAAATATTTTTAATATTCCTTCATAAAATGGAAATTTCAATTTTTTAATTTCTTTTATAACTTTATCAACATTATATGGAATAGCTAACTGCTCAAAATTTATTTTATCATCTTTTATATCTAATACTCCTGCATTTGCTATATTACTCTGCAATGGACAACCTAATGAGCCAACATTTATAAACCATTTATTGTCTCTATTATTCATACAAGCTACATGAGTATGTCCATATACATAAATATCAGAATTAACCTCACTAAACATTTTTTTATTTTCTTCAAATGTAGAATTTTTTATATGTTCCTTGTATTCACCTTCTTCATTCATAGGATAGTGAATTAGAAATATTTTTTTGTTTTCTATTTCTATCGTTTTATAAGTTGGCAAATTCTCTAAAAACTTTTTTGATTGTTCACTTATTCTACTATGAATCCATTTGTGATTTTGAATTTCTTCTAAACTCATATTTCTTTTATCATCATGTACATTTACTGGTAATCCATCTAATAAATATTTCTCATGATTTCCTCTAACTGCTATTAACTTATCACTCATCTGCATTAATGCTTGTACTACTTCTTCTGGACTTGGTCCTATTCCTATGATATCTCCACAACAAATTATTTTATCAATTTTTATTTTTTTAAATTCTTTTAATACTTCATTTAGTGCAATAATATTGCTATGTATATCTGTTATTATACCTAATTTCATATTTGACCTCTAAAAATTAACTATTATTATCTAATATTTCTTGTAAATCTACTTTCAATTGCACTATATCATTTTTTACAATATCCCAAATAAGATTTAATTTTATTCCCTCATAATCATGAACGATTTTGTTTCTTAAATTTTTTATAATAATCCATTCTATATTAGGATATTTTTCCATTGTCTCTTTACTTATATTCTTAACTAATTCACCTATTTGGCTAATTGCAAAAATAGTAGCATCTACTTTTTCCTCATTACTTGAAAATGATTGAAAATCGCACCCATCAGTATATCTCAATGCTTTATTTATATATTCTATCATCTTTTTTAATGACATATATTCTTTATTTTTCATATACAACAACTCCTGTTTCTTTTATTTCCTTGTCAATTGCTGAATCTTCTATTATTTCATATTTTTCAAATCCATCAATATTTTTTTTCAGTTTTTCTTCTATTTGGTATATTAATTTTAATAGTGCAAATCCTTTTAATTCTGAGTTTGTATCTATTATTAAATCCACATCACTTTCTTTTGTTGCTTCGTGTTTTGCATAAGAACCAAATAGTATTACTTGATATACCGGTTTATCTTTTAAAAATTCTTTCAATATTTTTTTTATTTCATCAATTGTATATATTTTTTCACTCATAATATCACTCCTTACACTATGCTATTAATATAGCATAAATTCTAATATTTATCAATTCCTATTCATCATCTTTAATATTGTAAACATATCCTACTTCTTTATATTTTTTTCCTTCTTTTTCAAAATGCTTTTCATCAGATAATAAATTTCCACCCATTTTTTCATAGAACTTTCTTGCATTTTGATTTTTCTCCAAACACCATATTACCATTTTAGTTTTATTTTTATTTTTCAAATCATTCTTTACATATTCTACTAACTTCTTTCCTATTCCATTTCCCAACTTATCACAATCCACATATATTGCTATAATCTCTGAATCTATATCAGTATTTTCATAAACTACATTATCATCATATCTACAATATCCTAATATAGTGCCATTTTCTTCTGCAACAATTACATTTCCTATATTGTAATGTTCTCTCCATTTTTTTATTTTTTCTTCTCTATTAAGATTATCCAAAATCTCATCATCTATTATTCCTTTATATACTTTTTTCCAGTCTTTGATATTTATATCAACAATTTGTTCAATATCTTCATATTTTACTTTTCTAATTACTAATTTATTATTTAAATTTTCTTTTCTATTATATTTTAATAGTTCCATTTGATACTCCTTTATATTTTTTCTTATTTTATCATATTTTTTAATAATTTCATATACCTTTTAATCTTTTTATAAAATAAAACAATGATATTTTAAATTCATATAAATCTTAACAATATCATTGTTTTAAATATTAAAAAAATCCTGAAATAACTTGTTTTTAATTTCTATCATAAAAGTAATTGTTACCATGCACAATTTATTGTAAGCGAAACATTACTACTATTCGTATCCACACTATAAATAGGTAATAATTTTTCATCTT